>JAZKFA010000001.1:0-4537 GCA_040386655.1 Pseudomonadota bacterium
AGGTCACGACGCAGTACGGCGCCGACATCCTGCGCCTGTGGGTGATGAATTCCGATACCGCGCTGGACCTGCGCATCGGCCCCGAAATCCTCAAGCAGCAGGCGGAGCTGTACCGGCGCATCCGCAACACGCTCCGCTGGCTGCTCGGCAGCCTCGACGGGTTCACGGACGCGGAGACGGTCGCCTATACCGATCTGCCGGAGCTGGAGCGCTGGGTGCTGCACCGCGTGTCCGAGCTGGATGCGCGGATGCGGGAGGCCGCGTCCTCCTACGACTGGTCGGGCGTGGTTCCCGCGCTGCATGACTTCTGCAACTCGGATCTGAGCGCCTTCTACTTCGATATCCGCAAGGACGCGCTGTACTGCGACGCGCCGGACAGCCTACGCCGCCGCTCCGCGCGGACGGTGCTGGATATCCTCCATCGCTGCCTGTGTGCCTGGTTTGCCCCGGTGCTGGCCTTCACCGCCGAGGAAGCCTGGCTCGCGCGCTTCCCGGATGAGGAGGGCAGCATCCACCTGCTGGACTTCCCCTTCGTTCCCGAGGGCTGGCGCGACGCGGCGCTGGCGGAGAAGTGGGTGCGTGTTCGCGCTATTCGGCGGCGTATCACAGGCGTGCTCGAAAGCATGCGGCAGACCGGGGACCTTAAAGGGTCTTTACAAGCAAAACTTACCCTCTACGGGAAGTCTGGTGATGCCTTGCTTTTGGATGACGCATCTTGGGCAGAGGTCGGCATCGTTTCGACAACCAAGACCGCCATCGATGTCGACCTGAAGGTTGTTGACGGCGTCCAGCACGGCTTTTTTCCTGATGGTGAGCCGACCGTCATGTATTCACTTGAGACGGCCACCGGCACCAAATGCGACCGCTGCTGGCGCGTCCTCCCCGAAGTCGGCCTCTCCCCCGTCCACCCCACCCTCTGCCGCCGCTGCGAAGCCGTGGTCACCGCGTGATGACGCCCACAGACAAAAACAAAAGAAAGGGGTTCGGGGGAATTCCTTCCCCCGACCTTCGCCCATGAGTCTCCGCCTCGGCCTCCCCATCGCTGCCGCCCTCGTCGCCGCCGACCAGCTCAGCAAGTGGTTCATTCTGAACCGGCTCGAGCTCGACGATGTCGGCCAGATCCCGCTCGTCGCCGCCGGCCCCTTCGGCTTCGACCTGACGATGGTGTGGAACCGCGGCGTCACCTTCGGGATGCTCACGGGCGAGAGTTCGTGGCACCAGATCGGGCTTGCGGTGCTCGCCCTCGCGGTCGCGGGCTTCCTGCTGCGCTGGATGGCGCGGGCCGAAAACCGGCTGACTGCGGTCGCGCTCGGGGCCGTCGTGGGGGGCGCCATCGGGAATGTGATCGACCGTCTCCGCTTCGGCGCGGTGGTCGATTTTCTCGATGTGCATGCCTGGGGTTGGCACTGGTATGTGTTCAACCTGGCCGATGCGGCCATCGTGCTCGGCGTATCGGCGCTGGTGATCGACGCCTTGTTGCGGCCTTCGCCGGCGGCTAAAACCCAGCCATGAGCAAGCATCTCCGCCTCGCCCCGACGTTGACGCCCCTGTTGCTCGGCGTCGCACTGGTGCTGCCAGGCTGCGGCAGCGGCACCGCCCGCTTCCTGGGCCTGACCCGCGACGCGCCGGATGAATTCGTGGTCGTCACCCGCGCGCCGCTGTCGATGCCGCCGGACATGTCCGGCAGCGCTCTGCCGACGCCGCGCCCCGGTGCCGGCCGCCCGATGGACCGCAGCGCACGCGAAGGCGCCGAAGCGACGCTGGCCCCCGGCACCGCGCTCGCCCCCGCCGGCCCCACGCGGGGCGGCACCGGCGAGGCCGCGCTGCTCTCCCAGGTGCGCCGCGGTTCCGCGCCGGCCGATATCCGCCGCCGCGTGGATGAGGAAAGCACCCGGCTCGATGCGCCGGAGCGCAGCTTCACCGACCGCATGATGTTCTGGCGCGACGCGCCGCCGCCGGGCACCGCCGTGGACGCCACGCGCGAGAATGCGCGCCTGCGCGAAAACGCCGCCCTGGGGCGCGAGGTCACGGCCGGCGACACCCCCATCATCCAGCGCACGCGGCGTCCCTTCCTGGGGATCTTCTGATCCCCCACCCCTTCCCGGTGCCGCGCGCGGCCCCCATTCTGGGGGTATGATCAATATGACCCGCCGCGCCGCCCTTGCCACCGCCGCCGCCCTTGCGGCGCCGCCGCTCGCGCGCCACGCGGCGGCCTTCACGCCACCGCCCGGCGAACGCCCGCTGTTCGGCGCCCGCGTCTGGGCCCTGCCCAACGGCATGCGCGTGGCTTTCGCGCCCAGCCGCCGGGTCCCTGTCGTCATGCAGTACCTGTTCTACGGCGCCGGCGGCGGGGAGGACCCGCAGGGCATTTCCGGCGTCGCGCACTACATGGAACACATGATGTTCAAGGGCAGCCGCAATGTGCCCAACGGCGCCCTGTCGCAGCGCGTCGCGCGCGAGGGCGGCAACGACAACGCCTTCACCTCGCGCGACGTCACCGCCTACTACCAGCAGGTCGAGGCCTCCCGCCTGCCGCTGATCATGGGCATGGAGGCGGACCGCTTCGCCCACCCGCTATTCCCCGCCGACCAGATGGAGCCCGAGCGCCTGGTCGTGCTCGAGGAACGCCGCCAGCGCACGGACGCCAACCCGCGCGCCCTGTTCCGCGAGGAATTCCAGGCGGCGCTTTGGGGCCGCCAGCACTGGCACGGCCGCCCGATCATCGGCTGGCCGGAGGAAATCCGCGCCATCAGCCACGCCGACCTACTCGCCTTCCACCAGCGCTGGTACGCGCCGGCGAACGCGGTGCTGGTGATCGCCGGCGACGCCGAGGACACCACGCTGACGCGCCTGGTCGAGGAGCATTACGGCGGCGTGCCCGCGCGCCCTGCCCCGCCGCGGGACCGCGCGCCGCCGCCGGCTACGCCGCCGATCCGCCAGGTCACCAAGCGCAGCAGCGCCGTGACCGAAGCCACCTACTTGCGCAGCTGGGTTGCGCCTTCGCTCACCTTCGGCGACCCGGACCACGCCTGGGCGCTGGAGGTCCTCGCCCACCTGCTCGGCGCCGGCCAGGGCAGCCTGATGCATGAGGCGCTGATCGAGACCGGCCTCGCCACCTCCGCCAATGCCGGCTTCGATGCGGATAATGTCGGCGCAGGCGAGTTCGGCATCACCGCCGTCTGCCGCCGCGGCACCACGCCGGAGCGGCTGGAATCCGCCCTGGGCGATGTGATCGCGCGGCTGCTGCAGAACGGCGCCGAGCCCGCCCGCGTCTCGCGCTCCATCCGTCAGCTCACCGCCGGCGCCCTGCTCGCACTCGACGGCATCGGCGCCGCGCCGCGGCTGATCGGCAATGCGCTCGCCTCCGGCCTGCCGATCGAGACGATCGAGTTCTGGCCCGCCCGCATCCGCGCCGTGACCGCCGAGCAGGTCACCGCCGCCGCCCGCGCCGTGCTCGCGGCACCGCAGGACTGCGTCGGCTGGCTGCTGCCGGAGGCCGCGTGACATGACCGGCTTCTCCCTCCCCATCCAGGTCATCGAGACCACTGCCGGCACCGTCTGGCTGGTCGAGGACCACTCCGTTCCCGTCGTCTCCCTCTCCTGGTCCTGGCGCGGGGGCGCCGCACCCGAGCCGGAGGGGCAGGAAGGCTCCACCGCGCTCATGGGTGCGATGCTGGGCGAGGGGGCGGGCGATTCCTCCGCGCGCGCCTTCGCCGATGCGCTGCGCGACGACGCCATCAACCTGAACTTCGACGCCCAGCGCGACGGCTTCGAGGGCGGTCTGCGCGCCTTGCGCGATTCCCTTCCCCAGGCGCTGCGCCTCGCCCGTCTTGCCATGGTGGAGCCGCGCTTCGACGCCGACGCCTTCGAGCGCGTGCGCGCCCGTGCGCTCGCCGGCGCGCGCCAAAGCCTCGAAGCGCCCCGCGGCCAGGCCAGCCGCGCCTTCTGGGCCAATGCCTTCCCCAAGCACTCAGCCGGCCGTCCCACCGGGGGCACGCCCGAGAGCATCGCCGCACTCACCACGCCCATCCTGCGCGAGGCGCATGACCGGCAGCTGCGCGCGAACGGCATGCTCATCGCCGTGGCCGGCGCGATCGACGCCGCCGCCATCCGCACCATCATCCCCGCCCTGTTCGACGGGCTGCCCAGCGGCGCGCCCGCCGAAGGCCCGGCGCTGCCAGGCTTCCAGGATTTCCCCCGCCGGGTCGTACCCATGGCCTTCCCGCAATCCACGATCCTGTTCGGACAGCCCGGCCTGCCCGTGAACGACCGGGACTGGGAAGTGGCGCAGGTCATGCTTCGCATCCTCGGCGGCGGGGGGTTCTCCTCGCGCCTCATGCAGGCCGTGCGCGTCGAACGCGGGCTCACCTACGGCGTCTCCGCCGGGCTCGACGTGCTGTTCGGGCAGGCCATCATCAGCGGCGGCCTCGCGACCGAGAACGGCAAGGTCGGGGAGGCGCTCGAGGTCATCCAAGGCGAATGGCGCCGGATGAGCGAGAGCGGACCCACCGAGGAGGAACGCGCGGACGCCATTGCC
>JAZKFA010000002.1:0-3385 GCA_040386655.1 Pseudomonadota bacterium
CTGCCACCCCAGCCCCGCCTGCTGCGCGAGCGGCTTTTCCATCACCGGCGCGGTGTCGGTGAACACCTTCACCTGCTCGCCCGGGTGCTGCGCCACGATCCAGCGCGCCAGCGCCTTCAGCCGCTTCTTGAGCGTGTCGTGATAGTCCCGGTTGCGCGCATAGGCGCTGATCGAGGCGCGCTCCGGCTGCGCGAGTGTGGCCAGCGGATCCTCCTCCGGCGCATAGGACAGGCCGAGGGCGATGACGGAGACCGCCTCCGGCCACAGCGCGCGGGGGTGGGCGCGCTGCTCGGCGCGCGCCTCCATCCAGGCCATGGCGCCGTGGTGGCCCTCGGCCAGGTACGCGTTCAGCCGCTCGCGCGTGGCCGCGGGCAGAGTGGCGCGGGTGATGCCCACGGCGTCGAAGCCCAGGGCGCGGGCCTGGGCGCGGATGGCGGCGGCGGGGTCGGTGGTGTCCGGCATGGCGCCGCAGTGTAGCGCGCCTAGAGCAGGAACACGCCCTTGCCCGTTCGCTGCTGGTCGAACAGCGCATAGGCCTCGGCGGCCTGGTCCAGGCGCCACTCCTCGGTGAACAGCGCATCCACCTTGATGCCGCGATCGACGATGAACTGCGCGCATTCCGCCTGGCCCGGCGTGGAGAAGGTCCAGGACGCGATGACGGTGGCCTGCCGGCGCAGCATGTCCGGGCTCACGTCCATCGTGACCTTGCCGCCCTCGCCCACGAAGCAGCAGGTGCCCCAGACCTTAAGCGCCTGCACCGCGGCGACCCGCGCCTCGGGGCTCGATGAGGTCTCGAGCGTGAGGTCCGCGCCTTCGCCATGCGTCAACTCGCGGATGGCGGCGACGGCGTCCATGTTGGAGGGGTTGATGGTCTCCGCCGCGCCGAATTCCTTCGCACGCTCCAGCCGCTCGGGGCTGATGTCGAGCGCGATGACCCGCGCCCCCATCGCGGCCGCGAGCTGCGTGCCCGACAGCCCCACCGGACCCTGGCCGAAGATGGCGATGGTGTCGTAGCCCGAGACCTTCATCCGCCGCAGCGCGCCATAGGCCGTGCCCGTGCCGCAGGAGATAGCGGCCCCCGCGACGAAGCTGAGGCTCTCATCGAGCGGGACCAGCGTATTGGCGGGGACACACATGTACTTCGCGTGCCCGCCATGGCCGTTATTGCCGTACACGGTGACCGCGGTCCTTTGGCACAGCTGCTGCCAGCCGGTACGGCAGTGATTGCAGGTGGTGCAGCCCTGGTAGTGATGCACCATCACCCGCGCGCCCATCTGCGGCAGGCGCGCATCCACCCCCGGCCCAATGGCGGCGACGACGCCGCAGGGCTCATGGCCCGCGATGGTCGGGGTGGTGGGTGCGGCGATCCCCGTGGCCTGGCGGAAGCCCTTGGGCTGGCGGTACTTGTGCAGGTCCGACCCGCACATGCCCGACGCCTTCATCTCGATGACCACCTCCCCGAAGCCGGGGGTGGGATCGGGGAAGTCCATGAGCGCGAGGTCCCGGTCTCCGGTGAAGACGACGCCTTGCATGGGGAATTCCTCCGTCCCGCGCCCGGACTGGGCGACGCTCACTTATGTTGAGGAGAGGGTAGGTGGGGTGCCGGCCTGGGGCAATCTGCCGTGCCGCCGGGAGGGTAGGTTGGCTGGGGGACCTGGTTTCGAACCAAGAATGCCCGAGTCAGAGTCGGGAGTTTTACCGTTAAACTATCCCCCATCGCCGCACCCGGTGACCCAGGCCCTGCGAGGAGGCGCTGCCTAGCATAGCCCTCCGCGCGGGGCAACCACATCGCCGTGCTGCACCTGCGATATTCTCCTTGCTCCTGGGCCCTCCGACGCCAGATTATACAAGGCTGCCATGCATCCTGTGGCGCCCGGAATGACCCATGCCAGACGATGCCGCCATCGCCCTGGGCCACGCCAAGCCCCCGCCGAGCCCCCCCACGGGCGCCGGATTCGTGCGCGGTGATCACGGCGCCACCTATGCCGCGCTCGACCTCGGCACCAATAATTGCCGCCTGCTGGTCGGCGCGCCGTCCGGTCGGGCGGAGGCGCAGGGCTTCCGCGTGGTCGACAGCTTCTCCCGCATCGTCCGCCTCGGTGAGGGCCTGGCCGCCACCGGCCGCCTGTCCGATGTCGCGATGGAACGCGCGCTCCATGCACTCCGCGGCTGCGCCGAGAAGCTCGCCCGCCGCCCTGTGCGCGGTGTGCAGGCGGTCGCGACCGAGGCCTGCCGGCGCGCCACCAACGGGCCGGAGTTTCTCGCCCGCGTCGAACGCGAGACCGGGCTGCGCCTGCGCATCATCGCCGCGCGGGAGGAAGCCGAGCTCGCGATGGAATCCTGCGGCCCGCTGCTCGGCGATGCCGACCGGCGCGTGCTGCTCTTCGACATCGGCGGCGGGTCCACCGAGATCGCCTGGATCCGGGTCCGCGGCGCCGAGCCGCCCGAGATGATCGGCTACATGTCCCTGCCCATGGGCGTGGTCACGCTCGCCGAACGCTTCGGCGCGCAATGCTTCACCGAGGTGGGGTTCTCCGCCCTGGTCGACGACATCGCCGGTCAGCTCGCGGGCTTCGACGCCGTGCACAGCATCGGGCGTGAGATCCAGGCCGGTGGTGTCAGGCTCATGGGCACCTCGGGCACGGTGACGACGCTCGCCGGCGTGGTCCTCGCCCTGCCGCGCTATCGCCGCCCGCTGGTGGATGGCCAGACGCTGGACTGCCACGCGGCCGACGCCGCTCTGGGCGACCTGTTCGCGCTGGGTCGCGCGGGGCTCGCCGCGCACCCCTGCGTGGGGCCGGACCGGGTGGATTTCGTCCTGCCGGGCTGTGCCGTCTACGCCGCGATCCGCCGCGTCTGGCCGGCCCCGCGCCTGACGGTGGCCGACCGGGGGCTGCGCGAGGGGATGCTTCTCCGTATGATCAGGGCCGATCGCGGCCAGCGGCGCCGCCACCTCCGCGCCTGAAGGATGTTTTCCAGCCATGGCCAGCAAGCCGCCCGCCAGTTCGGGCCGCGCCCTCACCACGCGCGTCAAGACGGCCAAGGGGCGCAGCACCGCGAGCCAGGCCTGGCTGCAGCGCCAGCTCAACGACCCCTATGTGAAGGCGGCCATCGCGCAGGGCTACCGCTCGCGTGCCGCGTTCAAGCTGGCCGAGCTCGATGACCGCTTCAAGCTGATCAAGCCCGGCGCGCGGGTGGTGGATCTCGGCGCGGCACCGGGCGGGTGGATCCAGGTGGCCCTCGCGCGCGGTGCGTCGAAGGTGATCGGTATCGACCTGCTCCACATGGACCCGATCGTGGGTGCCACGCTGATCGAGGGCGACTTCCAGGAGGATGAGCCGCTCGCGGCCGTGACCGCCGCACTCGATGGCCAGGCGGACCTGGT
>JAZKFA010000003.1:0-3190 GCA_040386655.1 Pseudomonadota bacterium
GCTGGAACTGCGCGTTGGACCCGGCGCGGTTGACCACGCCGGCGTAGAACACCTCGTCGCCGACCTGGAACAGCCCGGCCTCCGGGCTGCGGGCGCGGACGGTGCCGGCGGCGTCGAAGCCCAGCACGCGCGGCTCGCCGGCGGGGTCGGCGTTCATGCGCAGCTTGGTGTCCACCGGGTTCACCGAGACTGCGCGCACCTCGACCAGCAATTCGCGGCCGCGCGGCACCGGCGGGTCCGGCAGGATGACGTCTGCGAAGCATTCGGGATCGGCCGCGGGGCGGCAATGGGTATAGGCGACGGCCTTCATGGCGGCATTCCTCCGTGCGGCTGGTGGGCCGGGTTGGCCTATCCTAGCCCGATCGCGGCGACTGTGCTGCGCTCCGTCGCCCGCCTTGCCGCGCCGCCTTTACCCGATCCTGAGCAGGGCCGCCCCATGGTCGCGCAGCCAGGAGACCGCGGCCTCGCGATGCGGGGTCAGCGTTTCGACGTGGGCCCAGAATCGGTGGGAGTGGTTGAGCTCGCGCCGGTGCGCGACCTCGTGCGCGACGACGTAGTCCAGTACCCAGTCCGGCGCCATGACCAGGCGCCAGGAGAAGGCGATGGTGCCGTCCGGTGCGCAACTGCCCCAGCGGGACTTGGTGTCCTTGAGCCGGATGGCGGGCACGCGCACCTCGAGTGCAGTGGCGTGCTTGGCGATGAGCGGCGAGATGCGGCGCTTCGCCTCGGTACGCAGCGCGTCGGTGACGCGGCGGGCGAGAAATTCCGGCGCGCCGCCGACGATGATCGCACCACCTTCGATGCGGGATCCGCGCGCGGTCGGGTCGTGGCGGATGACGTGCGGGATGTGACCCACCGGGATCTCGGAACCCGGCGCGAAGGCGCGGGACGGGGCAAGCGCGCGCAGGCGCTGCATCACCCAGGCGGCGTGTTCGGTGAGCAGCGCCATGCCGGCCCGTCGTCCGGCGCGCGGCGGCAGGGTGATGACGACGGCACCTTCGCTCGGGTCGATGCGCAGGCTCACGCGGCGTGCTCGGGCAGAGCGCTTCCACACCACCGTGCAGGGCAGCGGCTGCGTATAGGCGGGAATGCGCAGCGCGACGGTTTCGGGGGAGGGAATCTCCATGCGCCCATCATCGCGCGCATGGAGCGCCGCGTCACCCGGGGAGATGTTTCAATTCAACCTCAACGAAGCTCAGCGGTGCGTCGCCAGCGTTGACAACGTTGTGTTCCACGCCGGCGGACCGCGCATAGGAGACACCGCGCGTGAGTGCCGCGGTGGCGGTGCTGCCATCGGCCATCTCGAGCAGCAGCGTGCCGTCGGTCACGGGCACGACGACATAGGCGAGGCCGTGGCGATGGAAGCCGGTTTCCGCGCCCGGGGCGAAGTCCCAGCGGGTGACGCGCGTGTGCGCGTCATCCTGCTGGGTGGTGGCGGTGGCGGGCTCGCGGCAGCGCAGGGGCTCGCTCATTCGGCGGCTTTCGCCTGGTTGAGGCCCGGCAGCGGCAGCGCGCCGGCGGCACCCCACGCGGCCCAGATCGCATCCGCCTGGGTCGCGTTCAGCGGCAGGTGCGGCGGGCGGATCGTGCGCCAGCCATCATCGCCGGTGCTGCGCGCGATGATCTCGCGCAGGCCGGAGATGAGGGGAACCGACGTCGCGGCCTTGCGCGTCGCGGCCAGCATCGCCTGGGCTGCGTCCGCTTCGGCGCCGGTGCGCTTCGCATAGACGATGCCACCCCAATGGCTGTTCGCGTTGGATGCGGCGGTGATGCACCCCGCGCCGCCATCGGCGAGGATGCGCTGGAGGAACTCATCGCTGCCGGAGTAGACCTCGAACCCGTCCTTGGCGAAGGCGTCGACCATCGCCTTCATGTTCGCGTAGTCGCCCGAGCTGTCCTTCACGCCCTGGATCGCGCCGGGGAAGGCCTTCAGCAGCCGGCCGATCAGGTCGAGCGTGAACGGCACCGCGCTCTGCTGGGGGAAGTGATAGAGGTAGATGGCGATGCCGCCGCCGACGCGGTTGATGACCTCGGAGAAGTAGGCGAACAGCCCGTCATCGGTCGGCGCCTTGTAGTAGAAGGGCGGCAGCACGAGCACGCCGCGGCAGCCCTGCGCGCGGGCGTGCAGCGTGAGCTCGACGGTATCGGACAGGTTCGAGCAGCCGGTGCCCGGCATCAGCTTCGTGGCGGGAATGCCGCGCGCGATCAGCCCTTCGAGGACCGCCTTGCGCTCATGCAGGCCGAGCGAGTTCGCCTCGCCCGTGGTGCCCAGCATGCCCAGGCCGTTGCATCCGTTCGCCAGCAGCCAGCGCGCATGCGCGGCCATGCGGTCGAGGTCGGGCGAGAGGTCAGGCTTCAGCGCGGTCAGGATGGCGGCGTTGACGCCACCGAACAGGGGGGGGTGCATGGCTGATATCCTCGGTGTCTTCAGCCCGCTTGGTGGCCCCGCGCGCGGCCCACGTCAATGCGGGGGCGCGCAGGGCAGGGGCGGCGCGGTCGCGCAGGCGCGCGGCGGCCCCCGGGTCGAGAATGATGGGGAACTTTCCGGCCGGTCGTGCGACGGCCAGCTCAAGTCCGAAATCTACGAATTGCGCGGCAAGGCCGGCATTGTCGAAGGCGTCGCGGCGCCCGTCATCCAGCCGGCTTTCCGCCGGCAGGCCCTCCGCCAGAACGATGGCGTGCTCGGCAAGTTCGAGATGCAGATAGGTGATCGCCGCCCACCAGCGTTCCTGTAGGATGGTGACGCCATCGACCAGCAGCTTCGCCGGCACCAGCGCGCCTTCGAGGTACACGCCGTGGTTCGGCGAGACGCGCAGATCGCGGTGCGGGCGGCCCGCGCCGAGGGCATGCGCGCGGATCAGCACCGGCCAGGCGCGCTCAGGCTGCGGGTGCCCCGCGAGCTGCGCCTCGATGCGGCCGATCCACAGGATCGGCTGCACGCCGCCATCTGCCCCTGCGCAGGTGACGAGGTCGCCCACACGGAGCGCCTCGATCGGGATCTCGCCGCGCGGGGTCTCGATCCGCGTGCCGGCCGCGTAGCACAGCACGGCTTGGGCGTTGCGCGCGTAGAGCGTGGCCTCGGCCGTTCGGCCACTGGGATTGTAGTAATAGGTCGGCGCACCGCTCGCGTTCGCCACCGGCGTGTACACCAGCTTGCCGGCTGCAATGTCGGCCGCGGTGATCGTCTGGC
>JAZKFA010000003.1:3200-6512 GCA_040386655.1 Pseudomonadota bacterium
GCACCGCTCGCGTCCGTGCCGGCGTTCCAGGCGCTGCCGCCGAACAGCGCGGTGAGGTCCAGTGCACCGTCATCCGTCTGCGCGTGGGCAAGCTCGTTCGGGGTGCCGCCATCCGTCACCTGGGTCCAGGACATCGCTCCGCTCCTCGGAACCGCACCGGCCTTTTGCCGGGGGAGGACGCCTCATCGCAAAGCGCGCCTGGGTTGAGGATCGCCGCGGCGCGCTTAAAATTCCGTCAAGCGCGTGGGATGGATCGAAGGGGCTGATTGCTCTAGACCCGGGCTGTGGTCATCACGCGGTTCTTCCTCATTCGTCACGCGCTGGTCGAAGCCCAGGCGCGCCTGCGTTTCTACGGCGCGATGGACGTCGCATTGTGCGAGGCGACGCTGCTTGAGGAATCAGCGCTGTATCGCTGGTGGGCGGCGCGCCTGCCACGGCCCGCGCAGTGGGTCGTCTCCAACCTCGGCCGCACGCAGGCGACGGCGGCCGCTATCTTCGGCGCCGGCTATCCCGAAGCTCCCCTGACTGTGGAGCCTGACTTCGCCGAGCAGCATCTGGGCGACTGGCAGGGCTTGGAACACGCCGCATTGCCGCCGCTGCTCAGCGCGCCCGCGCACCCCTTCTGGCCGCATGCCGGGGAAGAGAAGCCGCCCGGTGGCGAGAGCTTCGCCGACATGCAGGCGCGCGTCGCACCGGCGCTGGAGGCCTGCTGCGAACGGCACGCCGGCGAAGATATCGTCGTGGTGGCCCATGGCGGGTCCATCCGCGCGATGCTCGCCCATGCGATGGGCCTGACCGCACACCAGGCGCTGACCTTCTCCATCCGAAACCTCTCGCTGACCCGAATCGAGAAGCACGGCGCCGACTGGCGCGTGCAGTCGGTCAACGAGGACCCCTGGGCGGCGACCTGAACGCAAGCTTGGACTTAGGCTCCAATCGGGCGTAAAAGACCCTGTCAACAAAGGTTTGCGGGAGAAAGCTCATGCAGCGTCTTGGTATCGCAGGTGCCTTGATGGGGTTTGCTCTCCTGGTGGCGCCGGATGCGCGGGCGCAGGCCGACCAGCAGAGCATCGTCGATCGCGCGACGCTCACCGTGCAGGACATCATGAATTACGAGCGCAACGCCGAGAATGCGCTGAGCCTGTTGCGGCGGGCGCGTGCCGTGATGGTCTGCCCGCGGCTGTTCCGCGCCGGCTTCATCTTCGGCGGCGAGGGCGGCGACTGCGTTCTCGTCGCGCGCGACGGGGCCGGATCTTGGTCCTCGCCCGCTTTCTACACGATGGGTACCGGCAGCGTGGGCTTTCAGATCGGCATCCAGGACGCCCAGGTGATGATGATGATCCTCACCGACCGCGGACTGAGCGCGGTGCTCGACAGCCAGTTCAAGGTGGGCGGCGACGCCTCGGTCTCCTTCGCGCATCTGGGCGTGGGGATCGAGGGTTCGACCACGGCGGCGGCGGGTGCGGATATCGTCACCCTCGCGCGGTCGCGCGGGCTCTATGCAGGCGTGTCGCTCGAAGGCTCGCTGCTCCGTTCGCAGAGTGCGTGGAACCAGAGCTACTACGGGCGCGACCTGGCGGCCCGGCAGATCGTGGTCGGGATGGAAGCGCACAACCCTGGCAGCGACCCGCTGCGGGGGATGTTGATCCGCTACTCGCAGCAGGCACAGGCCGGTGCAGCGGCCCCCGCGCTGCCGCCGCCGAGCGCGGGTCCAGCATCGGGTGGATCGGCGGCCCCGTCGTCCGGCCGCATTGCCCAGGAAAGCCTGCCGACGCCGCCCCGCAGCCCGCGCTGAACGAAGCCGCCGGAGCCGTCCGGCAAAGCCTGCCTTTGTAGAAGACGCGACACCCCGCCGTGCGGGGTGATTCGCGCCGACCCCGATTCAGGCAGCCTCAACATTCATGCTGAGCGAAAAAGTTCAGTGCGAATGCGCAAATGATTGGCGATCAGCACGTTCTGCGATGACGCGACAAGCCCATCAGATATCAACGACTTTTCCGAGAGCATCTAAATCTAAGCAACAATATTATGTTCGCCTTCGTAAGTTAATATTGGCCTTAAAGAAGTTTTACACAGAAAAATGACGGGTAGAGGTTGCGTGATAGCCCTTCTTGTGGATTCTGCTCGCATGACCTTGAACCAACCCTTCCGATCATCTCAGCTTGTTGACAGCTTTGGCGTCGCAACGCACTTGTCCTACACGAACGGCGGCTATCGAGAATTAAGTACAACAACGGATGCGCTTAGGTACTTAGGTATTGATAAGGTTCGCGACGATGTTCCGAACCCGGCATGGGATCCGTACGGTCAGGCGCATTTCCCGCAGGCGGCCGCGGCCGGCATCGACTTCGCCTTCTTCGCCAATGGGGCGATCGACCCCGCTACCCTGGTTTCGCGCATTCACGCCATTGAACAGGCGGCGCCCGGCTCCATCACCGTCATCGAGGGCCCCAACGAGGTCAACAACTGGCCCGTCAACCACAAGGGGCAGGGCGGAACCGCCGGCGCCCAAAGCTACATGCGCGACCTGTTCGATGCGGTGCAGGCCGACCCTGTGCTGCGCGACATTCCCGTCAGCGGCTTCACCGACTACCCCAACCATGCAAGCGTCAGCGACGCCAGCACCATCCATTCCTATTCCAAGAACGGCAACCAGCCCCAGGCCACCCTCAGGTACGACATGGCCGCTCAGGAGGCGGTCGACCCCGGCAAGCCTTTCTACATCACCGAAACTGGCTACCACACGCAGATCAACGCCTCGGGCGGGGGCTGGGAGGGTGTGAGCGAGGCCGTTCAGGCCAAGCTGGTGCTGAACACCTACATGGACGGCGCGCTGCTGGGTGCGAAGCAGACCTACATCTACCAACTGCTCGACGCCTATCCCGGCAACAGCCAGGAGGAGCATTTCGGCCTGTTCCGGCTGGATAATTCCCCCAAGCCGGCCGCGACCGCCATCCGCAACCTCACCGCCATCCTCGATGACCAGGCAGGAAACGCGGGCAGCTTCGGCACCAGCTCGCTCGATGTCACCGTCACAAACGCACCTGCCAACAGCCACACGCTTCTGGCGGAGAAGAGCAACGGCACCTTCCAGCTCATCACCTGGGCCGAACCCGACATCTGGAACGAGGACGCCAACCAGGAAATCAACGTCAGTTCGACGACGGAGACCATCAGCTTCGACCGCACCTTCCAGAAGATCGAGATCTTCGACCCGCTGGTCGGCACCTCGCCGATCCGAAGCTTCAGCGACACGAATACCGTCAACGTCGACGTTACCGACCACCCGTTGATCATCCAGCTCTCCGGGGC
>JAZKFA010000003.1:6612-8677 GCA_040386655.1 Pseudomonadota bacterium
CCGCCGGCGGCTGCCCCGCAGGCCATCGTCGCGGAGGAACCCGTCAATGCGGGCAACCAGGGCGGCGGCGGCGGCGGGGACACGCTGGTGATGCGCATCAGCCAGGATGCCTGGGAGGGCGACGCGCAATACATCGTCAAGGTCGACGGTGTGCAGGCCGGCGGCGTGTTCACCGCCAGGGCCCTGCATAGGGCAGGCGAGACGGACGCCGTGACCCTGAATGGCGGATGGGGCGCGGGGGCGCACACGGTCACGGTGGACTTCCTCAACGACGCCTACAGCGGCACCGCCGAGACCGATCGCAACCTCTATGTGGACGGTATCGCCTTCAACGGCGTCGATCACTCCGGCCTGGCGCGCGTGCAATATAGCGGCGGCGCCCAGGACTACGCCTTCAGCTGAAGGCTGTCGCGGCTGACCCCTGGGTCCGGCCGCTTCCCAGATCGGTGGCTGCTTTCGGGCCGCCGCGGATTGCAGGGCGCCGCATGATTGCGGCGCCCTTTTTCGTTTTACAGCTGGTCTGCCGGGCACCCTGTGGACGGCCGGTCTGCCCATCCATGATTCGCGTGTACGTCGACCGGAAGCGCCGAACCGGCCGGAAGAGATGCCGCGAAAGCGCTCCCCGGATTCTCCCGGGCGCCAGCCCACAGGCCGTCCGCACACCAACTATTGTTCGAAGAAGACGCACAGCCAGCTTCTATGAAGAAGAACATCTTCAATAATGATGAATGTGAAAGTCATTTTAGAGCCGGATTATGTGTCCTGCTGAAGTCCTAAGTAGCTCGCGGTTCAAATTATGCAAGCTTTTTAGACGCATTTTCACCATGTGAGTCCAAAAAATTGAACAATATTGGCAAGAAAAGTTATTGCAGAGAATTCACAAGAAGACGTGATTATCCCGATTGCGTGATCGGCAAAGATATGGCCTGTACCCGGAATGGAACAAAACATCGCGATCAGATCCTCCGACCTCATCGACCATTTCGGTGTCGCGACGCATGTCGCGTACACCGATGGTGGTTACCGAGAACTCAGTACGATCCTGGATTCATTGCGGTACTTGGGTATCGACAATGTCCGCGACGACACACCGAACCCCGAATGGGATGCCTATGGGCAGGCGCACATCAGCCAGATGGCCGCCGCCGGCATCGATTTCACCTTCTACGCCCATGGCTGGGTGGACCCCGCCACCGTTGTCGCCCGCATCCACGCCATCGAGGCAGCCAACCCCGGCTCCGTCACAGCAATCGAGGGGCCCAACGAGGTCAACAACTGGCCCGTCACCTACAAGGGCCTGACCGGCACGACCGCGGCCCAGACCTACATGCGCGACCTGTTCAACGCGGTTCAGGCAGACCCGCTGCTGCGCGACCTTCCCGTCACCGGCTTCACCGACTACCCCAACCACTCCAGCACGTCGGACGCGAGCACCATCCATTCCTACGTGGTGAACGGCGACCAGCCCTTCACCGTGCTGCAGCGCGACATGGCCGCGCAGGAGGCGGTCGACCCCGGCAAGCCCTTCTACATCACCGAAACCGGCTACCACACGCAGATCAACCCCTCCTCCGGATGGGAGGGCGTGAGCGAGGCCGTGCAGGCCAAGCTGGTGCTGAACATCTACATGGACGGCGTACTGCTGGGCGCGAAGCAGACCTACATCTACCAGCTGCTCGACGCCTACGCGGGCACCAGCCAGGAACAGCATTTCGGCCTGTTCCGGCTGGACAACTC
This sequence comes from Pseudomonadota bacterium, assembly GCA_040386655.1. GTDB lineage: Bacteria > Pseudomonadota > Alphaproteobacteria > Acetobacterales > Acetobacteraceae > Plastoroseomonas. The sequence continues at coordinate 8,350 of JAZKFA010000003.1, forward strand.
GCCCAAGCCTGCGGCCACGGCCATCCACAACCTCACGACCATCCTCGCCGATGTCGGCACGACGGCCGAAACCTTCGCCACTCAGAAGCTTGATTTCACGGTGACCAACGCGCCGAGCACCGGCCACACCATGCTGTCCCAGAAGAGCAACGGCACCTGGCAGATCATCACCTGGGCCGAGCCGGACATCTGGAACGAGGCCACCAACCAGGCAATCAACGTGGCGTCGACAAGGGAGACGATCACCTTCGGCCAGACCTTCCAGAAGATCGAGATCTTCGACCCGCTGCTGGGCACCTCGCCGATCCGCACCTACACCAACGTCAGC
>JAZKFA010000004.1:0-5538 GCA_040386655.1 Pseudomonadota bacterium
TGAGGTCGCGCGCGCGGTCAAGCCAGCCCGGCGCAAGCGCATCATCGTCGCCGAGCATGATGACGTAGCGCCCGGTCGCCGCGGCCAGCGCGCGGTTCCAGTTCTCGGTGACCGGCAACGACGTCTCGGAGCGCAGCGAGCGCGCCGCGACGTCACCCAGCGACGCGACATAGGGCCAGTAGGACGGCACCGAGGCATTGTCGGAGACGATGATCTCCACCTCCGCGCCGAACCCCTGCGCGAGCACGGAATCGACCGCGTGGCGCAGCAACTCCGCCCGGTTACGGCTGGGCAGCAGGATGGAGAAGAGCGGGCGGCTCATGTGGGAAAATTCCTTGCGCCGGGCCGCGGGATCAGGCGACGCGGCGTAGATAGCCGCGCGGGTTCATGGTCAGGATGAAGCGTTCGCAGCTGCGATCGGCGACGTAGCCGGCATCCTCCGCGAGGAAGGCGTCCACCGCCTCCCACGGGCCTGGCCCGAATTCCGGGTAGGTCGGGTGGCCGTTGATGTTGGTGTCCTCAACGATCAGCAGGCCACCGACAGGGACGTAGTCGCGGTACGCGCGCAGCTCATCAAGCACGTGGTCGCGGACGTGATCGGAATCGAGGATGACCATGACGTTGCGTCGCTCGCCCACCTGCGCGCGCACCTTGGCCAGCACGTCGGCACCGGTGCTGGAGCCCGCGATGTAGGTTATGCGCGGGTGGCGCGGGCGGAACGCCTCGAAGGTCGTGCTTATATCGATGGTGATGACCTCGCCATGGTCCATCATGTCGCAGATGGAGGCGAGGTACAGCGCGCTGCCGCCCTTGTAGGTGCCGGTCTCGATGATGACGTCCGGCCGGTGCGTGACCATCAGCTCCTGGTAGGCCCAGAGGTCGAGCGGGCACTTGAACATCTCGTATCCCATCCAGGACAGGACGATGGTGTGCAGCCCATTTCCGCCCTCGAGCTTCGAGTAGTAGATGTCGTGGAAGCGGTCCGCGACGGCGCGCTCCTCGGCGTCCAGCATGGGTTCGGCCAGACGCGGGCGGACGGGACCGATATTCGTGGCCTGCCACGGGGCGGGGGGACGGGCAGCGCTGAACAGGTTCCGCAGCCGCGTCATCAGGTTCGCCATGGACTCGTTCACTCGCGATGGGGACACACCGGGGCGTTATGGCGCCGCGCGACGGAGGGGACAACTCGGCAGCCATTAGGAATGGCTGCTGAGGTGTTTTTCGCCCTCAGGCGACGGGCGCCGGCTCCGCCATCCTGCCTCTCGCCGGACTTCCGGCGGTCGCGCATTCGCGCCGCGGTCCGCTGCGCGGTCCGATGGGTGCGCTTAGGCGAAGGGCGCTGCCTCAAACGCCCAGGATCATCACGTCCTGGCCGTCATCGGCGGTCTCGTGCAGGCCCGACCACCAGCCCTTCAGGTATGGCCGGTCCAGGCGCAAACCGGCGGCCGCGATCAGGCGGCGTGCGGCGGCGTCCGTCATCGCCACCGCGCCGCGGGGGAAGACGGGGTCGTTGGCGAAAAAGCCGTCGCTGAGCGGGATGTCGAACTTAGCCGCCCAGGCCGTGTTGCCCTTGGTCTTCGCCGCCTCCAGCGCCTCGGGCGTGTGCAGGAAGAAGCTGGCGTAGACCAGGCCGGAGGGCTTCAGAACCCGGCGGAACTCCCGCATATAGTGCAGCACCTCATCCTCGAGGACGTGGGTGAAAACCGAGGACAGGAAGATCCGGTCCACCGACCCGTCCTGGGCCGGGATCGCGAAATCCATCGAGGTGCCGCGCCCAAAGGGGTTGTACAGCTCGTTCTGCGCATCGGCGTGGTGGAAGGTGAAGCGCGGATCGCGGCGGGTGATGTTCTGGCTGCACCAGCGGATGGAATCGGGCGTCACATCCATGCCGAGATATGTGCCGTCGGGGCCCAGGATGTCGAACAGCTGGAAGGCGTCGCGCCCGATGCCGCACCCCACGTCGACGATGCGCATGCCCGGCGTGATTCCGACATGGTGTTGGAACAGCCGGATATGCGCCGCACCCGTCTCCTCAAGCTTTTCGGCCGGCCCGCCGGTCAGCGCGATCAGGTGGCTTGGGATCTGGTAGCCCTTGTAAGGGTGGAACTGGTAGACGGCCGGCACCCGGATGGACCCGCCATCGGCGAGCGGGATGCAGTAGTCGCCCCAGATGTGCGGCAGCTTCGCGGCTTCCATCTCCGGCAGCACGCTCAGCACGTCACCGTCCGCAAATGCGAAACTCGTGAACGCTTCGGGCGCCAGGTGCCAGTGGTAGGCGCCGCGGTCCACACGGATCATGAATTGAGGCGCTGCGGCGGTCTGCGGCGTCGCCAAGCGCTGAAGCTGGGCGGCAATTTCATCCTGCCGCACCTCGATGCGCGCTAGCCGGTGCTGAATGTCGCCCAGGCCACCCACGAGCGTTCGGTAAGGCGGCCAGAGGCGGAGCGCCAGGTTGCGAATTTGCGCACGGAGGGTCTGGGCCATGTATGGTTCCGTTCCGGCGCGAACGTCACCGCACTCGCTGTGCGATCGATCCTGCCACGGGGTGAGGGGGATGCAACGCTGTCCGGCTGACAAACGCGCGTGTGCGCCGGGCTGAAAGGGCGGCATGGCATAGGCCAGCCTGGCTCCTCGAGTAGGACTCGAACCTACGACCCAGGGATTAACAGTCCCTTGCTCTACCAACTGAGCTATCGAGGAATAGCCGGGGCGCGCCCTATAACAGAGGCGGCGGGGATGCAAAACCCCCCACGCGCCATCCCGCAGAAGGCGCCAAGGTCCGGGGCGGAATTGAACCGCCGTAGCAGGTTTTGCAGACCTGTGCCTAACCACTCGGCCACCGGACCGCGAGGCCTCGACCTGCGGGACGCCTGTATCCTGTGCCGTGCCCGCCCGGTCAAGCATTGCCTGCGGTGGCTTGGCGGGCGCGCCGGGCCGCCCCTATAAGCGCCATGCCGCAAGGAGCCACCCCCATGTCCGACGCTACCCCGGATCTCGCCGCGCATAACGCCGCCGCCCGGCGCTTCATGGTCGATGGCCAGCTCAAGCCCAACCGCGTCACCGACCCGCGCCTGCTCAACGCCATGGGCGACCTGCCGCGCGAACGCTTCCTGCCCGCGAATCTCGCCCCCCGCGCCTATCAGGACGAGGACGTGGCCCTTCCCGGCGGTCGTGCGCTGATGGAGCCCATGGTGCTCGCACGCCTGATCCAGCTGATGGGGCTGCGCCGTGGTGAACGCGCGCTGGTTCTGGGCTCGGGTGCCGGTTACGGCGCCGCCGTGCTGGCCGCGATGGGCGGCAGCGTCGTCGCGGTCGAGGATGACGCAGGCCTCATGGCCATGGCGCGCGCCGTGCTGCCGGCGCTGACCCAGGCCGGCAGCGTCACCCTCATCGAGGCCTCGCCGGTAGCCGGGCACGCGGCCGGCGCGCCCTACGACGGCATCCTGATCGAGGGTGAGGTCGCCGCCGTGCCGCAGGCCATCCTGGACCAGCTCGCCGAAGGCGGCCGGCTGGTGACGGTGCTGCGCGACCGGCCCCCCGCCCGGCACGCGATTCTGGCCCGCCGCGTGGGTGCCACCGTAACCACGCTGGCCGATTTCGACTGCTCGGCGGTGCCGCTGCCTGCCTTCATGCCGGCTCCGAGCTTCGCCTTCTGAGGTATCGCAACACTTTGCCAATCTAATCTGGTGCAATGTCATACCCGTTGCGCTGGCCATTCCCAGGGACACCGATCTAATCTGCATGCTCCTGTCCCTCACGCGACACGGGCGCCGCTTTGCGCGCCCCGTGTCGGGAGATTGAGTTGCCCATGATGGCTTTCCGTATGGCCGTGCTGTCCGGCGTCGGCGTGCTGGCGATGCATTCGCTGCCCGCCGATGCTCAGACGCTGCGCGAGGCGCTTGCCGCCGCCTATGCCAACAACCCCTCCCTGCTCGCCGCGCGCGCCCAGCTGCGCGCGGTGGACGAGAACGTGCCTCAGGCGCTCGCCGGCTGGCGGCCGACCGTAAGCATGACCGGCTCGGCCAGCTACACAGACGCGACGCAGCGCAGCCGGTTCAACGGACCCACCGGCCCGGCCTCGATCTACACCGACATCAACCGCGACGGCCTGTCCCTCGCGGGCACGCTGACCCAGCCGATCTATCGCGGCGGCCGGACCGTCGCCTCCACCCGCCGCGCCGAGAACCAGGTCTTCGCCCAGCGCGCGCGCCTGCTCGCGACCGAGCAGCAGGTCTTCCAGGACAGCACCACCGCCTACGCCAACATGATCCGCGACCTCGAGCTGGTGCGCCTGCGGACGAACAACGTCTCGGTCCTCAGCCGCCAGCTGCAGGCGACCAATGAGCGGTTCCGCGTGGGCGAGATCACCCGCACGGACGTGGCCCAGTCCGAAAGCCGCCTTGCCGGCGCGCGCGCCGATCGTTCCCAGGCCGAGGGCAACCTGCAGACGTCCCGTGCCACCTTCGAACGGCAGATCGGCATCCCTCCGCGCCAGCTCTCCCCGCCGCAGCCGCTCGCGAACCCCGCCCGCACCTCGGCCGAGGCCGTGGAGCGGGCCGGGATGAACAATCCCACCGTCGTCGCCGCCCTGTTCGACGAGGCCGCCGCCCGCGACCTGATCGACGTCAATTTCTCTACCCTGCTGCCGCAGGCCTCGCTCCAGGCGCAGCTGTTCCGCAATGACAACCAGACCGGCCGCGGAACCCGCGCCACCGGCAGCCAGGTGACCGCGAGCGTCTCCGTGCCGCTGTTCCAGGGCGGGTCCGAACACGCGCAGGTCCGCCAGGCGCGCCAGCAGGCGCAGCAGGCCCGCGCCGCGATCGACGATGCGCGCCTCGCCGCCCGCCAGCAGGCCCAGGCCGCGTGGGAGACGGTCGCCTCCGCCCGCGCCCAGGTCGAGAGCGTGCGCGCCCAGATCCGCGCCGCCGAGATCGCGCTCGATGGCGTCCAGCGCGAGGCGGTGGTCGGCAGCCGCACCACGCTCGACGTGCTCAATGCCGAGCAGGAGCTGCTGGTCGCCCGCGTCAGCCTGGTGCAGGCATTGGCGAACGTGGTCACCGCGTCCTACACGCTCACCGCCTCGGTCGGGCGGCTCAACGCGGTGGACCTCAACCTTCCGGTCGTGCGCTACGACCAGGAAGCCTATTACCGCGCGGTGCGCGACCGCTGGGCGGGCACGGGCGACTACTCCCCGGCGCCGGCCGCGGTGGCGCCCGAGTTGACCGCCCCGCCGCGATGAGCGGAACCACGCGCGGCCCGGCGCCCGAGGCGCCCGGCGATCCCTCGATGGAGGACATCCTGGCCTCCATCCGGCGCATCCTGACGGAGGACCAGACCATGGCCGGTACGCCAGCGCCCGAACCCTTCTCGCTTACCGAGGACATGCTGGTGACCCCGCCGCGCGACATCATCGCCGAGACGCCGGTGCACACCGAGCCCGAGGCGCCTCAGCAGCCCGAGCCCGTCTCCGCCGTGACGCCGGAGAATGCCGACCTGCTGGCCCCGGCGGTTGCCGCGGCGGCCGCGGCCTCGGTGGGC
>JAZKFA010000005.1:0-6364 GCA_040386655.1 Pseudomonadota bacterium
GGTTGGGCGTGACCAGCGCACTGTCGGAGAGTGCGACCAGCGCGCACACCGCCTTAGCACGACCGGTGATGCGGCCATGCACCTCGCCCACGCGGTAGACAGTGTGCGCCGCGCCGCCCTTGCCGGAGGCGCGCTTGACCTGGCCGGGGGCCGCGAGATCGACGGTGATCGAACTGGCGATGGCACCAAGGGTGCGGCCCCAACCGACGACGCCGGCGATGGTCGCCTCGTTCATGCAGTTCTGCAGGCTCACCATGAATCCGCCGGGCGCGAGGTATTGCCGCATCATCACCGCGGCCCATTCGGTGTCGTAGGATTTGGTGCAGATGAAGACAATGTCGAAGGGCTGCCCGCGGCTGATCTTCTGCACCTCAGTCAGGTGCAGCGCAGTCACGGGGGTGACGAATTCCGGGACGTCGCGCAGGTGGGTGACGCGTAACCCGTTGGCGCGCATCGCCTCTACATTCTCAGGCCACATGTCGATGAAGGTCACGTCCTCGCCGGCCTGCGCCATATGCGCGCCGGCATAGGCGCCGACCGCGCCGGTGCCCATGATTGCGATGCGTGCGCCCATTGTCTCTCTCCCCGAATGCGTTGCGCGCATCATGGCGCGCGGGGCAGCGCGCGACCAGGGGGCCGGTTCAGCCCTTGGGCACGCTCAGGCTGACGCGCCTTTCGGCGCGATCACCCGCAGCGTGCCGATGGCCTGCGCCACCACCGCACCCGCGGCATCTGTGATGGTGGCCTCTGCCGAGACCAGGCTGCGCCCGGCGCGCACCACGCGGCCGCGCGCCGTCAGTGTGCCCTGTCCCGGCGCGAGATAGTTGATCGAGAGGTTGACTGTCGCCGCACCGCTGCCCTCGGCCATGACCGAGCGCGCCGCATTGGCCAGCGCGGCATCGAGCATCGTGGCCAGCGCCCCGCCATGCACGTCGCCGCGGACGTTCGCCGTCTCCGCCATCGGATCCAGTCGCACGAGCGAGGCGCCATCCTGCGCCTCCAGCACGACTACGCCGATGTGGCGGTAGAAAGGACGTTGGACAATCATGCGGGGCCTTTCGCGCAAGTAGTTAGGATAGGCGCCGCACCCGACGCGTCCAGCTGGCGGAACAAACGCCGCCTACTCCGCGCGCGCACTCGCTTCTGATCGCGTCGCGCCGACGCGGCTGGCCAGGGCCGCGGCCATGAAGGGATCTAGGTCGCCATCGAGCACCGCGGCAGGGTTGCCCTTCTCGATCCCCGTGCGCAGGTCCTTCACCATCTGGTAGGGCTGCAGGACGTAGCTGCGGATCTGGTGCCCCCAGCCGATATCCGTCTTGCCGGCCTCGATCGCGTCGGTCACGGCCTCGCGCTTGCGCAGTTCCAGCTCGTACAGCCGCGCCTTGAGCATCTCCATCGCGATCGCGCGGTTCTTGTGCTGGCTGCGATCCTGGGTCGAGGCGGCGACGATACCGGTCGGGATATGGGTGAAGCGCACGCCGGAATCCGTCTTGTTTACGTGCTGCCCGCCGGCCCCGGAGGCACGGAAGGTGTCGGTGCGGATGTCGGCAGGGTTGATCTCGATAACGATCTTGTCGTCGATCACCGGGAAGACATAGACGCTCGCGAAGCTGGTCTGCCGGCGCGCGGCGGCGTCGAAGGGGCTGATCCGCACCAGCCGGTGCACGCCCGATTCCGTCTTTAGCCAGCCATAGGCGCTGGGCCCGGTGACCAGGAGCGTGGCGGACTTGATGCCCGCCTGCTCGCCCTCGCTCTCCTCGGTGAGCTGCACCTTGAAGCCGCGGCGTTCCGCCCAGCGCGTGTACATGCGCATGAGCATCTGCGCCCAGTCCTGCGCCTCGGTGCCACCAGCCCCCGCATTGATCTCGATATAGGCGTCGTTCTGGTCGGCCTCACCGGAGAGCAGGCTCTCAATCTCGCGGCGCTTGGCTTCCTCGGCCAGGGCCTCGAGTTCGCGCACGGCCTCGTCAGCAGTGCCGGCATCGGACTCAGCCTCGGCCATCTCGATCAGCTCGATGGCGTCGGACACCGCCTGCTCAAGGCGCTTCACGCCGTCAACCTGGTCAGCGAGGCGATTGCGCTCCTGCATCAGGGCCTGCGCTTCGGCGGCCTTGGTCCAGAGCTCGGGGTCTTCGGATTTCGCGTTCAGCTCATCCAAGCGTCGGAGTGCGGCATCCCAGTCAAAGATGCCTCCTCAGCAGCGTCACCGATGCGGCGATCTGCTCCTGTAGATTCGTGGCGTCTGCTCTCATGATGGGGCGCTCAATATAGCCCGCCCAACCCCCTGTCGAGGCCGGCCGCATTCTCGCCGCCCCCGGTACCTTCAGTAAGGCGGCGCTGGCCGGAGGTGTCGGTGCCCGGACGGAAGGCCTCCAGAATGGCACCGTTGCCGACGGGGATGCGCACCAGCGCCACGCCAGGGGGCGCGCGGAAGGGGACGGCGGGGCTGTCGCCGAGTGCTGCCGCCAGCACATCGCGGAAGATCGGCGCGGCGTTGGACCCGCCTGCTTCGTTCGATCCGAGCGAGCGGCTGTCGTCATAGCCGAGCCAGACCGCAATCACGATGTCAGGCGTGAAGCCCACAAACCAGTTGTCGCGGTAGTCGTCCGTCGTGCCTGTCTTGCCGGCGACGGGGCGATTGATGCCGACTACCGCGCGCGTGCCGGTGCCGCGCTGAACCACGCCCTGCAGCAGGGAGACCATCTGATAGGCCGCGATGGGGTCCACCACTTGCCGGCGCTCGGCGGCGAGCGTGGGCGGGCCGGCCTCAGGCCGCTGATCGCAGGCGGGGTCGCATTGCCGCGCATCGGCGCGCCAGATTACTCGGCCGCGGCGGTCCTGCACGGAATCGATCAGCGTCGGGCTCACCGCGCGCCCACCATTGACGAAGCTCGCATAGCCCGCGGCCATGCGCATCGGCGTGGTCTCGCCCGCACCCAGCGCCATGGAGAGGTAGCGCGGCATGTTCGGGATGACGCCGAAATCGGCGACTGTCTGGCTCACCCGCTCCATGCCGACATGCTGCGCGAGGCGCACGGTCACCATGTTGAGGCTCTGCTCCATCGCCTGGCGCATCGTCACAGCGCCCCGCGCGCCGCCCGAATAGTTCGATGGCCGCCACAGTCCCTGGGGCGTCGCGATCTCGATGGGCTCGTCCACCAGCATCTGGTTGGGCGGAATACCCATCGACAGGGCCGAGATGTAGACGAAGGGCTTGAAGGCGGAGCCCGGCTGGCGCATCGCCTGGGTCGCTCGGTTGAACCAGCTGCGGTCGAAGCTGTAGCCGCCGACCATCGCCAGCACGCGGCCCGTGTTGGGATCAAGTGCGACGATGGCACCTTCCGCCGCCGGCATCTGGCGCAGGCTGACGCGCACGGGGCGGTTCGCGATAGCGGCCTGCGCGGGTGGGACGGGTGCCAGTTCCACCATCACCACGTCGCCGGGTTCCAGCACATCCGCCATACGGCGCGGCGCGGCGCCCAGCCGCGTACCAACGCTCGCAAGCTGGAACACCCCGGCCTGGCCCGCCGGCGGAGGAATGATGGCGCGCGCCCAGGACAGTTCCTCCAGGCCCAGCGTACCGGTGCGGGCGACCACGGGAGCACGCGGATCGGGACGGTCGATCCAGCCCAGCCGCGCCTCCCGGTCGCGCACCTCGAGTGCGACGGCCAGGCGCCATTCGGCGGGCATCCCTGGGGGGCGGGCCACGGCTTCCAGCGCAGGCATCCATTCGGTCGGCGCGAAGGGGATGCGCGCGACGCCACCGCGCCACCCGCCGCGGCGACGATCATAGGCGGCGAGCCCGTCGCGCAGCGCGCGCTCGGCCGCCCCCTGCAGCGTGGGCTCGAGGCTGGTGCGCACGACGAGGCCGCCCATCGTGGTGGGCTCGGCGCCGAAGCGCTGGACCAGCTCACGGCGGACATCCTCGGCGAAGTGCTGGCCGGCGGCGACCATGTCGGGGCGGCGCTGGGGCCGCGCGATGACGGGTTCCGCCTTGGCGGCCAGCGCCTCGCCCGCGGTAACCGCGCCGTCCTCGACCATGCGGTCCAGCACCCAGTCGCGCCGGGCGCGCGCGGCATCGGCGAAGCGGGCCGGATTGTAGTTGTTGGGCCCCTTGGGCAGGATCGCGAGGAAGGCGATCTCGGCCAGCGTCAGCTCATCGAGCGACTTGCCGAAGTAGTTCTGCGCGGCGGCCGCGACGCCATAGGCCTGTTGGCCGAGGAAGATCTCATTGAGGTAGATCTCGAGGATGCGTTCCTTGCTCAGTGTCTGCTCGATGCGGACGGCGAGGATCGCCTCGCGCACCTTGCGTCCGAAGGTGCGGTCGGCGCCCACCAGCATATTCTTCGCGACCTGCTGTGTGATGGTCGAGGCGCCACCCATGCGCCGGCCGGAGCCCATCTGCTCCACCGCCGTAAGACCAGCACGCAGGATGCCGATGGGGTCGATACCGTGGTGTTCCCAGAAGCGCTGGTCCTCCGCGCTCACGAAGGCCTGCTGCAGAAGGCGGGGGATGGCCTCGATGGGAATGAAGACGCGGCGTTCGGTCGCGAGCTCGGCCATCAGCCGGCTGTCCGCGGCGTAGATGCGGCTCATCTGCGGCGGCTCGTAGTCGGCGAGCCAGCGGTAGTCGGGCAGGTCCTGGACGACAACGCGGTAGAAGCCGTAGCCGCCAACGCCGCCGGCCACGAGCAGCCCGGCGCACAGCACCATGGCGAAGCGCAGAAAGCCCCAGCGGCGCGGCTTTCGCTGCGGCTTGGGTGCTTTCCTTCGCGGCTCCGGTGCCGCCGCCGGCGCTGGCGTCTGGCGGGCGCGATAGGGGTCGAGCGGTCCGTCGGGCCGCAGCTCGTTCGGGCTCATGCGGCGAATTCCACCATGCGCTGGGGCCTCGGCGCGATCATGGGCGCTGCGCCGCGCGGGTCTCGGCGACCAGCTGCAGCAGTGTCTCGACTGGCACGGCACCGCCCACCAGCCTCTCGCCGATGACCATGGCCGGCGTACCCTCCACCCCGATCCGGCGCGCAAGCGCGAGGTTCGCGTCGATCCGCGCGGTCACCGCCGTATCATCCATGTCGCGGCGCAGGCGGGCCCAATCAAGGCCCAGGCGCTCCGCCTCGCGCCGGATCTGCGGCTCCGCCACCTCGACGCGCAGGGCCATCAACGCGTCGTGCAACTCCCCGTATTTGCCCTGCCGCTGGGCAGCGATCAGCGCGCGTGCGGCGAGCACCGAGTTCGGCCCGAGGATGGGAAGGTCCTTCAGCACCAGGCGCACCTGCGGGTCGCGACGGACCAGTTCGTTCAGGGCAGGAATGAGCTGGCGGCAATAGCTGCAGCGCACATCGAAGAATTCAACCACCGTCACGTCGCCGCGCGGGTTGCCGCGCACGACATCGACGGGGTTGCGCAGCAGCGCCTCGCGCTCGGCAACCAGCGCCTGGGTGGCGGCGAGCGCCCGGTCGCGGGCATCCGCGGCCTCCATGGCGGCCACCGCCTCGCGCAGGATCGAGGGGTCCTCGCGCAGCGCCTGGCGCAGGATCTCGACGACGCCTGCGCGCTGGGCAGGGGTGAACGCCTCCTGCGCGGCGATCGGGGCCGCGGCGAGGAGAAGCAGGGGGGCCAGGAACAGCAAGGGCACCAGGGCCAGGCGGCGGCGGATGGCGCGGAGGCGGAGCATGGCGAGGCCCTTCAATGGCGACTGGGACAGTCCCACACGGGAAGCAGGAAGGCCCGCGGCACGAAACCCATGGGGACCGTCGTTGCTGTAGCCCGCTTCGTCCCGCTTTGCGAGTTTGCTCCAGGTTTCGGGAACGCACTGGCCCGCCTGTGGTTGCCGGGCACCGGGAAGGCGTCTAATCCCAGGTCTCAGGCCCCATCCATCAGAGGGAACCACGGCGCTGCGCATGATCATCTCCTCGGCCGCCGCACTCCTGCTCGGCGGTTGCAGCGTCTTCTCGGGCCCGACGGTCGAGCGCGGCCAGGCCGGCTTCGTGCGCGGCTTCCTGGGCGGTGCAGCGGCGGAGGAGCCACGCGCGGCGCTGATCGCGCGCGACATCCTCTCAGCCGGCGGATCGGCGATGGACGCGGCGGTGGCCGCCGGCTTCGCGCTGGCCGTCACCCTGCCCTCGCGCGCCTCGCTCGGCGGCGGCGGCGCGTGCCTGATCTTCGAGCAGTCGCGCGGGGAGACCCAGGCGGTCCTGTTCGAGGCCGGCGCCCGGCGCGCCATGGCACCCGGTGCCGACCGGCCGGCCGCGGTGCCGATGATGGCGCGCGGGCTGTTCGCGCTGCACACCCGCGGCGGCCGGCTGCGCTTCGAAGAGCTGATCCGCCCCTCCGACTGCGACCTCTTCGTCGGCATCCTCTGGTC
>JAZKFA010000006.1:0-13119 GCA_040386655.1 Pseudomonadota bacterium
CGACGTCTCCGCGCGGGAGTTCCAGTTCGACCAGCCTTTGCCGATGACGAGCTTTGCCAAGGGTCTCGACGCCTTCTGCCCCATGGGCCCATGGATCGTGACGGCGGATGAGTTCGGTGAGCCGTGGCAGGTCGGCCTGCAATGTCACCTGAACGGCGAGCTCGTGCAGGAGGGCAATACACGCGACCTGATCTTCTCGGTCGCCGCGCTGATCGCGTACCTGTCGCGCTACATGACCTTGCGCACGGGCGACGTGATCGCGACCGGGACGCCCAGTGGCAGTGGCCATTTCCGCAAGCCCCCTCGCTATCTGCGCAGCGGCGACACGATGGTGCTCTCGGTCGACGGCATCGGCGTGCTGGAGCACGGAATTCTGTGACCGGCCTCTTGGCCCGGCACCCATAAGAAAAAACAAAAGAATGGGGTCTGGGGAAATTCTTTTCCCCAGCCTTCTTCGGGGAGGTTCCATGATCCGACTGCTTGGTTTGTTGCTGCTTTTGTCTGGTGTCGCCTCGGCGCAGCCGCGCCTGGGCGAATACCCTTCTCGCCCTGTCCGGGTCCTTGTGGCGCTGGCCGCCGGCGGCAATGCCGACATCAATGCGCGCCTGGTCTCGACCGCCTTGTCCGCGCGGCTGGGCCAGCAATTCGTGGTGGAGAATCGGCCCTCTGGCGGTGGCATCGTGGCATTCGGCGAGCTGGCGCGCTCGGCCCCGGATGGCCACACGCTGCTGGTGGGTGCGCTCGGCAGCCACGCCTTGAACGTGGGCCTGTATCGCACGCTGGCGGTGCATCCGCTGACGGGCGTGGACCACATCACCATCAGCAGCCATTCGGCGATCGCGGTGGCGGTGCATCCCTCGCTGGGCGTGACCACGCTCGCGGAGTTCCGCGACCTGCTCAAGTCGCGCCCCGGGCAGTTCACCTATGGCTCCTCGGGTAACGGGACCACGGGTCACATCGCGGGGGCGATGCTGGTGTCGCTGCTGGGGGTTGAGGCGGTGCACGTGCCCTATCGCGGCTCGGCGGCGGCGTTCACGGATCTCGCCGGCGGGCGGACAGCATTCCAGGCGGATACGATCAGCTTCCTCGCCGACCACGTCCGCGCCGGCACCGTGCGCGGCGTGGTGATCGCCACACCCACGCGCAGCCCGATGGCACCGAGCGTGCCGACGAGTGCGGAGGCCGGCCTGCCCGCCTACCAGGCGACGACCTGGACGCCGTGGTCGGCGACACTCGGCACGCCTTTGCCGGTGCGGCAGTTTCTGTACGAGCGGATCGCGGAAGTGCTGAAGCTGCCCGAGGTGCGCGACCGCCTGATCTCGGTGGGCAACACCATCCCCGATGGGATGAACCCGGAGGCGACGCGGGCGTTCATCGCCAGCGAGATCGACCGCTGGGTGCCGATCGTGCGTGCGACAGGGGCGAGTGTGGATTGATGGCGATGAACGCGACGGAGGCTTCGGTCAGGGCCCAGATCCTGGCCATTCTCGGCGCCTGGGGCATGGCCCCGGATATGGCGCAGGTGACGGCCGAGGTGATGGTCGAGACCGACCTGATGGGCATCGACAGCCACGGCATCTCGATGGTGATGATGTATGACGGCATGCGCCGCGACGGGCAGCTGAAGCTCGACGCACGGCCCGTGGTCGAGCGCGACGCGGGGGCTGTCGTGCTGATGGATGGCGGCGCGTCCCTGGGGCATTTCGCGTGCTGGAGCGCGATGCGCCTGGCGATCGGCAAGGCGCGCGCGCATGGCGTGGGCATCGTCACGGTGCGCAACTCGCATCATTTCGGCGCGGCCGGATACTACGCGCGGATGGCGTCCGATGCCGGGATGATCGGGCTGGTGACGAGCTCCGCGCGCAACCTGCTGATGGTCCCCACGCGCGGCGCCGAGCCGATGCTGGGCACCAATCCCATCGCCTTCGCAGCCCCCGCAGCCAGCGAGCGCCCCTTCGTGCTGGACATGGCGACCACGACGGTCGCGGGCAACAAGGTCAAGGTCTACCACCTCAAGGACAAACCGCTGCCGGAGGGCTGGGTGCTCGATGAGTTCGGCACGCCCGTGATCGACCCGCATGAGGGATACGACCGGCTGTTCAACGCGAAGGGCGGCGGCATTTCGCCGCTCGGCGGCACGGCGGCGATGGGCAGCCACAAGGGCTATGGTCTCGCGATGATGGCGCATGTGCTGGCGGCGACGCTGCCGGGTGCGGCCTTCCCCGCCGTGCACAAGGCTCGGCGCGCGCCAGGCGAGGGCGACGATATCGGCCATTTCGTCATGGCGCTGAACCCGGGGGCAATCCGAGAGGAAGGCGCCTTCGAGGCTCAGATGGCCAGCGAGATCGCGGTGCTGCGCGGCACCCGCCCGTCCGAGCAGGGCGTGCCCGTGCTCATCCCCGGCGACCCCGAGGATGCCGAACGCGCACGGCGGATCGCGGAGGGCATCCCGCTGCCCGACGCGCTGGTCGCGCATGTGCGCGACGTGGCGGCCGGGTGCGGCGCGGCCTTCGTGCTGGAGGCTGTCGCCTAGCTCAGTTCTTGTCGCCGAAGCGGAAGGCGCCTGGCGAGATGGTGGGTCCGCCCAGCTGGGACGGGTTCTCCTGCTGCGCCGTCGGCGTGGCCGCGGCCTGGGCTTCCTTCGCCTTCTCCTGCAGCTGCTTGAGCATCTGAACCAAGCCGTTGGCGATGGCCGGCAGCTGGGTCACCGGCACGCAGAGCTGGGCTACGGGCACCGTCTTTCCCTCAGCCCCGGTCTGGGCAAGCGTGATGCGCGCGACGCCGTTGGCGATCGAGACGTCGGACATGCCGTCGGCGAAGATCATGTTGGCGGTGGCGGTCATGGGGCTGGGTCCTATTGTTCGCGGAAGGCGCGGCGGAAGCTGTCCAGCACCGGCTGGATCATGTAGCGCGCGAAGCTGCGCTGGCCGATCTGGACCATCGCCTCCACCGGCATGCCAGGCACCAGCGTCACGCCTTCGAGCCGCGCGAGCTGGTCGCGGTCGATCATGATCTGGGCGCGGTAGTAGCTGGCGCGCGTGCGCTCGTCGGTGGTGACGTCGCTGGCCACGAAGGTCACATGGCCATGCAGGAAGGGCACCAGGCGCTGCTTGAAGGCGGGCAGCCGCACCTCTGCCTGAAGGCCCACATGGACCACGTCGATATCGCCGGGCTGGATGTTCACCTCCGCGATCAACCGGTCCTGCGTGGGGACCAGGTCCATCACGGGATCGCCGGCGCGCACCACAGCGCCCACCGTGAAGAAGCGCAGCCCCAGCACCGTGCCATCCTCGGGTGCCAGGATGTCGCGGCGGGAGGAGATGTCGGTCGCCGCGCGCAGCCGCTCCTCGGCCTCGGCCATGCGGGTGCGCAGGTCGCGCAGCTCCGTGCTCGCATCCTGCAGGCGCGTGTCCTGGATCTGGCGGATGGTGCTCTCGGCCTCCACGATCGCACCCCGGGCGCGGTCGATCTGGCCGAGCAGGTCGGTCTCCGAACCGGTCAGCGCGGCGGCGCTGCGCTGGAGCGCGAGCAGCTGCGGCAGGCGCTGGAGGCCCTGCCGGACGAGGCCCTGCGTGATATCCTCCTCGCGCCGGATCAGCTCGAGCTGGGCGGCGGTTGCACGGTGCTGCCCCTCCGCGGAACCAATGGTCGACCGGCTCTGCGATATGCGCGCTTCCTGCACCTGGATCTGGCTCGCGAGTGCGGCGGCGCGTGCCTCGAACAGGGCGGATTGCCCGGCCATGGCGTCGCGGGCGCGCGGGTCGGCGCTTTCGCGCAGCTCTGCGGGGAAGGCGATGGTGTTGGCGCGGGCCAGCTCGGCGGTCAGCCGCGCATCCTGCGCCATGAAGGACCACAGCTGGCTGCGCAGCGTCTCGAGCGTCGCGCCGGACTGGATGTCATCGAGGCGCATGAGTGGCTGTCCGCGGACCACGCGGTCGCCGTCGCGGACCAGGATCTCGCGCACGATCCCGCCCTCGAGGTGCTGGATGGTCCGGCGCTGGCCCTCCACCTTGATCAGGCCCGGGGCGACGGCGGCCTCCGACAGCGGCGCCATCAGCGACCAGGCGACGAAGCTGCCGAAGAAGATCGCGATGGCGAGGATGCCGAACAGGATCGGCCCGCCGGTGCGCGGCCGCCCGGCGAGCTCCAGCGGGATGGCAGCGCGGGCATCGGCCAGGGCCGGGACGCGGGCGTCGGTCGGGGCAAGGGCGGTGCTCATTGTGCGACCCTCTGGACCGGCGGGGGACCGGCGACCTCGGCCGCGCGGGGCTGCATCAGCTTCTTCAGTACCTCCGCGCGGGGCCCGAACATCTCGACCGCGCCATCCTTGAGCAGCAGCACCTTGTCCACGCCCTGCACCAGGGACGGCCGGTGGGAGACGAGCACCACGGTGCACCCGCTCTCCTTCAGCGCGCCCAGCCCGCGCACCAGCGCCGCCTCCGCATCGCCGTCGAGGTTGGAGTTGGGCTCGTCCAGCACCACCAGGCGCGGCTTGCCATAGGCGGCGCGCGCGAGGCCGATCAGCTGGCGTTGCCCGCCCGAGAGATGCTGGCCGCTATCGCCGATCTCGGTGTCGTAGCCATTGGGCAGGCGCAGGATCATCTCATGGCAACCGGCGATGCGCGCGGCGTCGAACACCGCCTCGGGGTCGCCCTCGGTCATGCGGGAGATGTTCATCTTCACCGTGCCGTCGAACAGCTCCACATCCTGGGGCAGGTAGCCGACATGGCGGCCGAAATCCTCGCGCATCCAGTTGAAGACGTCCGCACCGTCGAGCCGGACATTGCCGACCGAGGGCTGGAGCGTGCCGATCAGCATGCGGATCAGCGTGGTCTTGCCCGCCGCCGATGGCCCGATGATGGCCAGGCTCTCCCCGGCCTCAAGGCTGAAATGCACACCCTTGATCATCGCCGCCTGCTGGCCGGGGAAGGCGTAGGAGACACGCTCGACCGCGACGCGACCAACGGGCGCGGGCAGCTTCATCCCCTGCGGCCGGATGCGCGGCTGCCCCAGGAAACCATCGAGCCGCTTCCAGCTCTGCCGCGCCTGGACCAGCTGCTTCCAACCGCCGATCAGCTGCTCCACCGGCGCGAGCGCACGACCCATGATGATCGACGCGGCGATGGACGCGCCGGCCGTCAGTTCCTGCTGCAGGGTCAGGTAGGCGCCGGCGCCGAGGATCGCGACCTGCACCGCAAGGCGTACGAACTTGGTCAGCGCGAGCAGCACCGCGGCACGGTCGGCGGCCTTGGCCTGGGCCGGCGTCAGCTCTGCCTGGCTTTCCTGCCAGCGGGCCATGATCGCCGGCTGCATGCCCATGGAGTCGATGACCTCGGCATTGCGCATCATCGCTTCCGCGCGGCGCTGGCTGACCATCGCGGCCGTCCCGGCGGTCTTGAGCAGGGAGGAGGTCACCAGCTCGGACAGCAGCGTGAGGCCGAACAGGATCACCGCGCCGGCCAGCGCGATGACGCCCATCACGGGATGAAGCAGGAAGATCACGCCCAGGAAGACCGGCACCCAGGGCACGTCGTACAGCGCCAGCATCCCCGGCGAGCCGAGATAGCCGCGCAGGACTGCGAGGTCGCGCAGCGCCTCCATCCGGTAGGGACGGCCGCGCAGCTGGGCCTCGAGCGCGCGGGCGAAGCCCTCGGGGGCGACGCGGCGTTCCACCCATTGGCCAAGGCGCTGCATCACCAGGCTGCGCACGGCTTCCAGCACCGCGAGAAGGCCGATCGCCGCGATGGTGATCAGCGTCAGGTACAGCAGCGTATCGAGGCTGCGGCTGCCCAACACGCGGTCGAACACCTGCATCATGTAGATCGAGACGGTGAGCTGCAGCGCGTTGACGATGCCGCTGAACACGCCGACCGACACGAATTCCGAACGGCACGCGGTTAGCGCCTTGTGCAACGGAGTCGTCGTGGTCGCGGGGCCTCGGATTGTCTGGGACATTGAGCCTCGATGACAGGGGATGAAGCCCTGAGGAGGGTAGGTGACGCCGGGGGCGTTAGGAAAAGCCTAAGGCCCGCGCTTTGACACGCCAGGGCAACCCTGTCCGTTCACAATGTATGACGATTTTGGGAGCATTGTAGAACACACCCGCGTGTGTTCCGGTGCTGGCGGATGCCTTCAGCCGGGTCCGCGTATGGCGAGGTAAGCGATCCGTTTCGCTTCCAACCGGCCCCTTGTCACCGTGTCGAGGATCAATCCGGCAGCGAGCGAGAGCAGCCCCGACAGCACCAGCCCCGCAGAGAGGATGGCCGTCGGGAAGCGCGGAACCAGCCCGGTGCGCAGGAACTCCGCGAGCACGGGAATGAACAGCACGATCGCGACGACCATCAGCGCGAGCCCGGCCAGACCGAAGAAGGCCAGCGGCCGCTCCCGCTGGATGAGTGCGACGATGGTGCGCAGGATGCGGATGCCGTCGCGGATGGTGTTGAGCTTGGATACCGACCCCGGCGGGCGGTCCTTATAGGCAGTCTCGATCTCGCCCACCGGCAGGCGCAGTTCAAGCGCGTGGACGGTGAACTCGGTCTCCGTCTCGAAGCCATGCGCGAGTGCGGGGAAGGATTTTACGAAGCGGCGCGAGAAGGTGCGGTACCCCGAGAGCATGTCCGTGATGCGGTCGCCGAAGATCAGCCGCACCATTCCCGTCAGCATGAGGTTGCCGAAGCGGTGGCCCGGCCGGTAGGCGGCGACGATCTCGGTCACGCGGATGGCAGTGACCATGTCCAGCCGCTCATCGCGCAGCATCGCGACCATGAAGGGGGCGGCGGCGGCGTCATAGGTGTCGTCGCCGTCGACGAGGACGTAGATGTCCGCCTCGATGTCGGCGAACATGCGGCGGACGACGTTGCCCTTGCCCTGCTGCGGCTCGGTGCGGACCAGCGCGCCCGCGGCCTCCGCAGCGGCGCGGGTCCCGTCCGTTGAGTTGTTGTCGTAGACGTGGATGGTGGCCTCGGGCAGCGCCGCGCGAAAGGCTGCGACCACGCGCGGGATGGCCACCGCCTCGTTGTAGCAGGGGATCAGGACGGCGATCTGCGGTGCGGCGGTCATGCGGGCGCAGCAATGATCCGGGCGTGTGGCGGCATCATGGCGCAGCCATCCTGCCTCATTGCGTGAAGACCAGGCGCCGGGCGAGCCAGAAGTTGCTCGTCATGCCCGCCAGGGCGCCGGCGAAGACGCCGATGACCGGGTGTGCGGCAACCAGCGGCACGGTGGCCACCAGCAGCGCGTAGGTGCCGTAGTTCAGCGCGAAACCGGCAAGGTTCAGCAGCAGGAACGCCATCCACTGGCGATGCGCGGGTGCCTGGCCCTGCCGGTGCCGGAAGGTCCAGGCGCGGTTGAGCGCGAAGGTCGCGCTCGCGGCACAGAAGTAGCTGGGGATGCGCGCGAGGTACGGCCCGAGCCCGGCATGAAGCCCGGCATAGAGCACGGCGGTATCGACCACGAATCCCGCCAGGCCCACCACGCCGAAGCGCAGGAATTCGAAGATCAGGTGGCGAAGCTGTGGAAACATGGCAAGCGCATAGCGCAGTTGCCGCCGGTGCGGCAGGCCGATCGGGCCGGGGGGCGCCGATGGAGCTGACCTAGACGAAGGCCGTCTGGTTGGACACGGGCGCGGCGCCCACAACCCGCTACTGAAGTCGCCGGGCGTACCGGGTCCCGAAAAAAAGAATGCGGCTCTGGAGGAAATTCATTTCCTCCAGGCGCTTGCGCCCGGCGCCCCTGTAAGGTGAAGGTTGCCCCAACCTCAGCCGGGAGATGTTTCGATGCAACGTCGTGATGTGATGCTGGCCGCTGGCGCCCTGGCGCTGGCGCGGCCCGCCCTGGCCCAGGCGCCCAAGGTGCTGAAGTTCATCCCGCAGGCGGACCTCGCGGTGATCGATCCGGTGATCACCACGGCCTACGTCACGCGCCACCACGCCTTCATGATCTACGACACGCTCTATGGGTTCGACGAGGAGTACAAGGCGCAGCCGCAGATGGTGGAGGGCCACACCGTCGAGGATGGCGGCCGCCGCGTCACCATGAAGCTGCGCACCGGCCTGCGCTTCCACGACAACACCCCCGTGCTGGCCAAGGACGCGGTCGCCTCGGTCAAGCGCTGGGCGGCGCGCGACGCGCTGGGCCAGGTGATGAACACCGTGCTCGAGGAGCTGTCCGCACCCGACGACCAGACCATCCTGTTCCGCTTCCGTCGTCCCTTCCCGATGCTGTTCGAGGCACTGGGCAAGGTCGCGACGCCGGTCTGCTTCATCATGCCCGAGCGCGTCGCCAACACCGCGCCCACGACCGCGATCACCGACATGATCGGCTCCGGCCCCTTCCGCATCCTGGCCAATGAACGGGTGCCCGGCGCGCGCGTGGTCTATGAGAAATTCGCGGGCTACGTGCCGCGCACCGAGGGCACGCCGAGCTGGACGGCCGGTCCCAAGCGCGTCTTCCTCGACCGCGTCGAATGGCATGTGACGCCGGATGCGGCGACGGCCTCCGCCGCGCTGCAGAGCGGGGAGATGGACTGGTGGGAGCAGCCGACCGGCGACCTCCAGCCTGTGCTTCGGCGCAACCGCAACGTGGTGCTGGAAATCCCTGATCCGACCGGGCTGATGGGCATCGCGCGGTTTAACGCGCTGCATGCGCCCTTCGACAAGCCGGCGGTCCGCCGCGCGCTGCTGGGCGCGGTGAACCAGGCCGACTTCATGACCGCGGTCATCGGCACCGACCGCAGCCTGTGGCGCGAGGGCGTGGGCTTCTTCCCGCCGGGCACGCCGATGGCCTCCGACGCCGGGCTCAACGCAGTGAGTTCCACCCCCGACATGGACAAGGTCAAGCGCGACCTCGCTGCGGCGGGCTACAATGGGGAGCGCGTGGTGCTGATCGCGGCATCCGACTTCCCGTCGCTCAATGCACTCGCGCAGGTCACCAACGACATGTTGCGCCGTGCCGGGATAAACGTGGAATACGTCTCGACGGACTGGGGTACGGTGGTGCAGCGCCGCGCCTCGCGCGAGCCGCCGGAGCGTGGCGGCTGGAGCATGTTCTGCACCTTCTTCGCCGGCGTGGACATGTTCAACCCTGGCGTGCACCAGAGCCTTCGCGGCCATGGTCAGCAGGCCTGGTTCGGCTGGCCGACCATGCCGCGGATCGAGGAGCTGCGCGCCGCCTGGTTCGACGCTCCTGATGTCGCCGGCCAGCAGGCCGTCGCCCGCCAGATGCAGGAGGTGGCCTTCCAGGAGGCGCCATACTTGCCGCTCGGCCAGTATTTCCAGGCGACCGCCTACCGCCGAGGCATCACTGGCGTCTTGAAGGGTCTTCCCCTCTTCTGGAACGTGGAGAAGGCGTAAGCACGCTTCTTGCTGGTACCCGGTGACAAAAAGAAAAGCATGGGGCCCGGGGAAATTCCTTTCTCCGGCTCTTCGTCGGAAAGGGGTTTCTCATGAAGCGTCGTGACGTGATTTTGGCCGCCGGAGCCGTGGCGTTGCCGCGCTTCGCCATCGCGCAGAATGCCTCCAACCGCGTCCTCAAGATGGTCCCGCAGGCGAACCTCACCAGCCTGGACCCGATCTGGACAACAGCGAACATCACCCGCAACCACGGCTACATGGTGTTCGACACGCTCTACGGCATGACCGCGGATTTCCGCGCGACGCCGCAGATGGCCGAGGGCCATGTCGTCGACGAGGACGGCAAGCGCGTCACCATCACCCTTCGCCCGAACCTGCGCTTCCATGATGGCGAGCCGGTGCGCGCGGCCGATTGCGTCGCCTCCATCACGCGGTGGATGAAGCGCAGCCCGATCGGCCAGAAGCTCGAGACCTTCACAGACGCGGTGGAGGCGGTCGATGACCGTCGCCTGCGCTTCCGACTGAAGCAGCCCTTCCCGCTGCTGATCAACGCGCTCGCGCAGGTCAGCAATTCGCCGCCCTTCATCATGCCCGAGCGCATCGCGCGCACCGACGCCTTCACCCAGATCCGCGAGGCGATCGGGTCCGGCCCGTTCAAGTTCAAGGCCGATGAGTTCAACTCCGGCTCCGTCGTCGTCTATGAGAAAAACGCGGCCTACGTGCCGGTGCAGGGCGGCGAGCCGAGCCTGACCGCGGGCCCCAAGGTGCCGCATTTCGACCGCGTCGAATGGCAGATCGTGACCGATGCCGCGACCGCGGCCGCAGCCCTCCAGACCGGTGAGGTCGATTGGTACGAGCAGCCCAACCCCGAGTACCAGACCCTGCTCCGGCGCAACCGCGGCATCGTCATCGAGGAGATCGATCCGCTGCCGCTCACCGGCATCCTGCGCTTCAACCATCTGCACGCGCCGTTCAACGACAAGCGGATGCGCCAGGCCATTCTGCCCGCGATCAGCCAGACGGACTTCATGAGCGCGGTGGTCGGCCCAGACCCGTCGATCTACGACGACAAGGTGGGCATGTTCACGCCGGGCACTCCGCTCGCCAACGATGCCGGCCTTGGGCCATTGCTGGGCGAGCGCAGCGTGGAGCGCGCCCGCGCCCTGATGCGCGAGGCGGGCTACACCAACCAGCCGATGCGGCTCATCGCACCCACTGATATTCTTGCTCCCTCCGCGATGAGCCAGGTCGGCGCGGACCTGGTGCGCCGGCTCGGCTTCAACGCGGACAATGTCTTCGCCGACTGGGGCACGGTGGTCACCCGCCGCGCCTCGCGAGAGCCGGTGGAGCGGGGTGGCTGGTCGATGCTGTTCACCAGCTTCTCGAGCTTCGACTTCCTCGACCCCTCGGCGCATTTCCCGCTGCGCGGCAATGGCGCCGGCGCCTGGGTCGGCTGGCCCTCGATCCCGCGGCTGGAGGAACTGCGCGACGCCTGGTTCGTCGCACCCGACCTCGATGGCCAGAAGCGCATCGCACGCGAGATGCAGACCATCGCGATGGATGAGCTGCCGTATGTCCCGGTCGGTGCCTACAAGTCGATGACGGCGCTGCGGCGCAACCTGACCGGCCGGGTCAAGGGCATGGCATTGTTCTGGAATTTGCGGAGGACATGATGCAGCGCAGGACCATTCTGGCCGGGGCCGCTGCGGCCGCCCTGCCGCTTCCCGCCTTCTCCCAGGGTGCCGTCGCGCGCACCATCCGGGTGATCCCGCAGGCGAACCTCACCTCGGTGGATCCGGTCTGGACCACGGCGGTGGTCACGCGCAACCACGCCTTCATGATCTACGACCAGATCTGCGCGCAGGACGCCGCGGGCGCCATCCGCCCGCAGATGGCCGAGGGCTGGGTGCTCGGCGATGACCGCCTCAGCCTGACCTTCACGCTGCGCGAGGGGCTGGCCTTCCATGATGGGGAGCGGGTGACCTCGAAGGACGTCGTCGCGTCCATCAAGCGCTGGGCGCGGCGCGATCCCTTCATGCAGGTGCTGTGGCCCTCGGTCGCCGATGTTGAGGCGATGGATGACCGGCGTTTCCGCTTCCGCCTGCACCGCCCGGTGGCGCTGCTGCTCGAAGCGCTGGGACAGACGCAGTTCCCCTGCTTCGTCATGCCGGAGCGCATCGCGGCGACGGATGCCTTCACCCAGATCCGCGACACGGTCGGGTCCGGCCCGTTCAAGTTCGTCCCCGGCGAGTGGAACCCTGGCCAGCGTGCGGTCTGGGCAAAGAATGAACGCTACGTGGCGCGATCCGAGGCGGTCGATGGTCTCGCCGGCGGTCGCGTGCCGCGGATCGACCGGGTCGAATGGACCATCATCTCCGACCCCGCGACGAGCGCCAACGCCATGACCCAGGGCGAGCAGGACTACTGGGAGTATCCGCTGCACGACCTGCTGCCGCTGATGCGCCGCAACCGCGAGCTCGTCGTCCAGCAGCGCCTGCTCGATGGCACCTACGGTATCGCGCGGTTCAACACGCTGCATCCGCCCTTCAACAACGTCGCGGTGCGCCGCGCCGTCGCCATGGCCGTGGACCAGCGCGACTACCTACGCGCTGTGGCCGGTAATGAGCCCAATGGCTGGGGCGTCTGCGAAGGCGTCTTCACCTGCGACACGCCGATGGCGAACGAGGTCGGCAGCGAGGTGCTGAAGACCCGCAACATCGAGCGCGCGAAGGAAGCGCTGCGCGCCGCCGGCTATAACGGCGAGAAGGTGGTGCTGATCGCACCTTCCGACTATCCGCAGATCAACGCGCTGTCGCTGGTGACCGCGGATATTCTCCAGCGGATGGGGATGAACCTCGACCTGATCGCGACGGATTGGGGATCACTGGTCCAGCGCCGCGCCTCGCGCGAGCCTGTCGAGCGCGGCGGATGGAGCATCATCCACACCACATCCTCCGGCCAGTCGCTGACCTTGCCGGTCTATCACCTGTTCCTGCGCGCGAACGGGCCCAACGCCTGGTTCGGCTGGCCCGACGACCCCGAGATCGAGCGGCTGCGTGGAGCATGGGTAGAGAGCGGCGAGGCATCGGAACGCCTGACCATCGCGCAGGCGCTCAACCGGCGGGCCATGGAGTTCATGCACTACCTGCCGCTAGGCTTCTACTGGCAGCCGAGCGCCTGGCGGCGCAACGTCACCGGCGTGTTCCGCGCGCCGGCGACGGTGTTCTGGAATATGGGGAAGTCTTGATGCAGCGGCGTACGCTTCTGGCAACCGGCGCGGCACTCGCCGCGCCGCGCATCGCATCCGCCCAGGTCGCCGCGCGCACGCTGCGTTTCGTGCCGCAATCCAACCTCGCAAGTGTCGATCCGGTCTGGTCGACGGCGGTCATCGTGCGCAACCACGGATTGATGATCTACGACACGCTGTTCGGTCTCGACGCCGCCTTGCAGCCGCGCCACCAGATGGCGCAGGGCCATGAGGTCTCCTCGGACGGCCTGACCTGGACCATCGCGCTACGCGAGGGGCTGCGCTTCCATGACGGCGCACCTGTGCGCAGCGCGGATTGCATCGCCTCGATCAATCGCTGGTCGAAGCGCGACGTGCTGGGCCAGAGGTTGGGCGTGCTGCTCGATGAGATGAAGGCGGAGACCGAGACGCGCTTCACCATCCGCCTCAAGCGTCCCTGGTCCGGCCTCGCCTGGGCGTTGGGCAAGCCATCCGCGAACATGTGCGCCAACATGCCCGAGCGCGTGGCGCAGACCGATCCTT
>JAZKFA010000006.1:13129-18240 GCA_040386655.1 Pseudomonadota bacterium
GACCGCCGCATCCGCTTTCGCCTCAAGCGGCCCTTTCCGCTGCTGGTGACGGCGCTGGCGGCGGCGACCAATCCCATCGCCTTCATCATGCCCGAGCGCGTGGCGCAGACCGATCCTTTCACGCAGATCACGGACACGACGGGCTCAGGTCCCTACAGCTTCCGCCGCGACCTGTTCCGCCCCGGCGACATCGCCGTGTATGAGCGATTCGCCGGCTATCGGAGCCGCGAGGAGCCGTCGGATTTCCTTGCAGGTGCGAAGCCCGTGCATTTCGACCGCGTCGAATGGCGCGTCATGCCCGACCCCGCGACCGCCTCGGCCGCGTTGCAGAACAACGAAGCGGATTGGTGGGAAACGCCGCTTGCGGACCTGCTGCCGGTGCTGCGCCGCCACCGTGAGATCATCGTCGATCGGGTTAATGCCTTCGGCAATCTCGGCGTGCTGCGCTTCAATTTCCTCCAGCCGCCCTTCAACAACCCCGCCGTGCGCCGCGCCCTGCTGCCCGCGATCGACCAGCGCGCCTTCATGGACGCGGCGATCGGCACGGATACCGCGCTGAGCCATGTCCCCGCCGGCTGCTTCACGCCTGGTTCGCCGCTCGCGAATGATGAGGGCCTGTCGGTGCTGACCGGTCTACGCAGCCTGGATGCGGCGAAGGCCGCGCTGGCTGCCTCCGGCTATCGCGGCGAGCGCGTTGCGATGATGTCGGCCTCCGACCTGCCGGTGTTGCAGAACCTGTCGGAGGTCGCGGCCGACATGATGCGGCGCATGGGCTTCAACGTTGATTTCCAGGCGATGGACTGGGGCACGCAGATCCAGCGCCGCGCCAGCCGCAATGGCGTGGACCAGGGCGGCTGGTCCGCCTTCTGCACGACGTGGGAGGGTCTGGACGTCTCGGTGCCCGGCAGCCACCAACCGCTGCGCGGCAATGGGGTAAATGCCTGGTCCGGCTGGCCGGAAAGCCCGCGCCTGGAAGCGCTGCGCGACGCTTGGTTCGAAGCACCGAACCTCGCGGCCGAACAGGCCATAGCACGGCAGATGCAGGCCATCGCCTGGGAGGAAGTGCCGTTCATCCCGCTGGGACAGGTGCTTCCCCCGCAAGCTTACCGGCGCTCCATCACTGGCCTCGTCAAGGGCGGCCCCGCGCTGTTCTGGGGCGTGCGGCGCGTCTGACAGGCGGCGGGCTGCGCAGGATCGACTTGGCACGACGCGTGCAAGCCTGACGGAGGATAGCCGTACGGCATGGCGCGTCGCCTAAAAATCAGGCAGTGTTACGGAAATACGAAGGGGTGGATCGAATGGACCGCAGGACTTTCTTGGCATCGACGGGGCTTGCCGCCACCGGCGCGGCATTTCTATCCGCGCCGGCGCTTAGCCAGGGCGCAGCTGCGCGAACGCTAAAATTCGTCCCCCAGGCGAACCTCGCCAATTTCGATCCCATCTGGGGCACACAGTACGTGGTGCGCAACGCCGCCGCGGCGGTGTGGGACACGCTGTACGGCATCAACGACCAACTGGTTCCCCAGCCGCAAATGATCGAAGGCGAGACGGTGTCCGCCGATGGTCTCACCTGGGATTTCCGCCTGCGCCCCGGCCTGTTCTTCCATGACGGCGCGCCGGTCCTGGCCAAGGATGTGGTCGCCTCGATCAATCGCTGGGCGCCGCGCGACCCGATGGGGCAGATGATCCGCGCCGTCCAGGATGAGCTGGTGGCCGTCGATGACCGGAACTTCCGCTGGAAGCTGAAGAGCCCCTACCCGAAGCTCAAGTACGCGCTGGGTAAGACCGCAACGCCCATCTGCTTCATCATGCCCGAGCGGATCGCGGCGACGGCCGGCGGCACCATGATCAGTGAATATGTCGGCTCGGGCCCGATGCGCTTCAAGCGCGACGAATGGGTGCCCGGTGCGAAGGCAGTGTTCGAGAAGTTCGATCGCTACACCCCGCGCGAGGGCAATGCGAGCTGGCTTGCGGGCGGCAAGCGCATCCTGATCGACCGGCTGGAATGGGTGGTGATGCCGGACCCCGCGACGGCCGCCGCGGCCCTGCAGAATGGTGAGGTCGATTGGTGGGAAAACCCGATTTCCGACCTGGTTCCGCTGATGCGGCGCAACCGCAACATCGCCGTCGACATCGCCGATCCGCTCGGCAACATCGGCAGCTTCCGCATGAACCACCTGCACGCGCCCTTCAACAACAAGAAGGTGCGCCAAGCCGTGATGACGGCCTTGAATCAGGAAGACTACATGCGCGCGGTGGTCGGCGACGACACCGCTTTGTGGAGCGTGATGGGCGGCTTCTTCACGCCCGGCACCAACACCTACACCGAGGCCGGTGGCGAGGCGATGAAGGCCAAGAACCTCGCGCGCGGGCGGCAGATGCTGGCGGAATCGGGCTATGCGAATGAGCCGGTGATTTGCCTCGTAGCGCAGGACCAGCCGCTCACCAAGGCGATGGGCGACGTCACCGCGGACCTGCTGCGCCGCCTCGGCATGAATGTCGATTTCGTGGCGACGGATTGGGGCACGGTCGGCCAGCGCCGCGCGATGAAGAACCCGCCGAACCAGGGCGGGTGGAGCATGTTCCACACTTGGCACGCGGGTGCCGATACGGTGAACCCGGCGGCCTACAATGCCCTGCGCGCCAATGGCGACGGCGCCTGGTTCGGCTGGCCCAACGTGCCCTCCGTGGAAGCCGGCGTGACCGAGTGGTTCAACGCGCCGAATGCCGATGCCGAGAAGGCCGCGATCGACAAGACCAGCAGCGAGGCGGTGGACAACGTCGTCTATTGCCCGACGGGCTTCTTCAAGTCCTACCAGGCGTGGCGCCGCAACGTGACGGGGATCCAGAAGGGACCGCTGCCGTTCTTCTGGGGCGTGGCGAAGAGCTGATGTTCGCCTACGTCGTCCGTCGTGTGCTCGCCACCATCCCCGTCATGGGGCTGGTGGCGCTGTTCGTCTTCTCCTTGCTCTATCTCGCCCCCGGGGACCCCGCCGCGGTCATCGCCGGCGACCAGGCGACGCCGCAGGATGTGGAGCGCATCCGCGCCTCCCTCGGCCTGGACCGGCCCTATCTGGTCCGCTTCGGCGAGTGGTTCT
Organism: Pseudomonadota bacterium; assembly: GCA_040386655.1. Taxonomy (GTDB): domain Bacteria; phylum Pseudomonadota; class Alphaproteobacteria; order Acetobacterales; family Acetobacteraceae; genus Plastoroseomonas. Next base: position 16,228 of record JAZKFA010000006.1, read on the forward strand.
TCCGCATCCTGCAGGGCGACCTTGGCCTGTCGATCTTCACCAACCTGCCGGTCACGACGATGATCGCGCAGCGGATCGAGCCGACGCTGTCGCTGATGATCCTGACGCTATGCCTCGCGGTCAGCATCGCCATCCCGATGGGCGTCATCGCGGCCTGGAAGCAGGGCACGCTGATCGACCGCGCGGTGATGGGGTTCGCGGTACTAGGCTTCTCCGTCCCGGTCTTCGTCGTGGGTTACGTGCTTGCCTACATCTTCGCGCTGGAGCTCGATTGGCTGCCCGTCCAGGGCTACACGCCCTTTTCGCGCGGCTTCTTCCCCTGGCTGGAAAACCTGATCCTGCCGGCCATCGCGCTTGGCGGCGTGTACATCGCGCTGATCGCGCGAATCACGCGGGCAACCATGCTCGAGGTCCTTCAGCAGGACTACATCCGCACGGCGCGCGCCAAGGGTGCCAACCAGGGCAGCATCCTGTTTGTCCACGCGCTGAAGAATGCCGCCGTGCCGATCGTGACCGTCATCGGCATCGGCATCGCGCTTCTGATCGGCGGCGCTGTCGTGACGGAGAGCGTCTTCGCGATCCCTGGCCTGGGCCGCCTGACCGTCGATGCCATCCTGCGGCGCGACTACCCCGTCATCCAGGGCGTCGTGCTGCTGTTCAGCTTCGTCTACGTCCTGGTCAACCTCGTCATTGACCTTGCCTATACGCTGTTCGACCCGAGGATCCGGTACTGATGAGTTCAGCCACAATTTCGGAGCGCAACGCGGCGCACATCGCCATGGATCGCAACGAATCCAACGTTGCAGTCGCACCCACCATGCCGGACATCCTGCCGCCGGTTCGGCCGCGCGGTGGGCTGCTGGGCTTCCTCCGACGCAACCCGACCATCGCCATCGGCGGCGGCCTGGTGCTCGCAATGATCTCGGTCGCGATCTTCGCGCCCTTCCTGTTCACCCGCGATCCAACCGCACTCGCCCCGGCACTGCGCACGCGCGAGCCTTCGGCGCAGTTCTGGTTCGGGTCGGACATGCTGGGCCGCGACGTCTATTCGCGTGTGCTCTACGGCACGCGGGTCTCGCTCACGGTGGGCTTCTCGGTCGCGATCCTGGCCTCGATCATAGGCCTGACCATCGGGTTGATCTCGGGCTTCATCCGGGTGGCCGACACCATCATCATGCGCTGCATGGACGGGCTCATGTCCATCCCGCCGATCCTGCTCGCCATCGCGCTGATGGCGCTGACGCGGGGGTCGGTGCAGAACGTCATCATCGCGATCACCATCGCGGAAATCCCGCGCGTCTCCCGCCTGGTCCGCGGCGTGGTGCTGAGCCTGCGCGAGCAGCCCTATGTCGATGCCGCCGTCGCGTCGGGCACGCGCACGCCGCGCATCATCATCCGCCACATCCTGCCCAACACGCTCGCCCCGCTTACCGTGCAGGCCACCTACATCTGCGCGAGTGCGATGATCACCGAGGCGATCCTGTCCTTCATCGGGGCCGGCACGCCGCCGATCATCCCGTCCTGGGGCAACATCATGGCCGAGGGCCGGGCGCTGTGGCAGGTGAAGCCGTACATCGTGTTCTTCCCCGCCATCTTCCTGTCCGTCACCGTTCTCGCGGTGAACCTGCTGGGCGACGGGCTGCGCGACAGCCTCGATCCGCGCATGGCGAAAAGGGTCTGATGCCATGAGCGAACCCCTTCTCCAGGTCGAAAACCTCCAGACGCATTTCTGGACCCCCGACGGCATCAACCGCGCCGTCGACGGCATCTCCTTCCACGTCGGCGCCGGCGAAACGGTCGCCATCGTGGGCGAGAGCGGCTGCGGGAAATCCGTCACCGCCATGTCCATGCTTCGTCTGATCCCGGAACCCCCGGGCAAGATCGCGGGCTCGATCAAGTTCCAAGGCACGGACCTGCTCAAGCTCTCCGAAAAGGAGATGCGGGCGATCCGCGGCAATGAGATCAGCATGATCTTCCAGGAGCCGATGACCTCGCTGAACCCGGTGCTGAACG
>JAZKFA010000007.1:0-12471 GCA_040386655.1 Pseudomonadota bacterium
ATCCCGGCCTCGCGCTCGGCGCGGGTGCAGCCATGGATTGTGAAGGCCTCGCCGATGATCTCGCCGGCCCGAAGGCGCGGGTTGAGCGAGGCGTGCGGGTCCTGGAACACCATGCGCATCCGCTTCCGCGCGGCCTTCATCGCGGTGTGACCGAGACGCAGCAAATCCTGACCCTCGAAGCGGAGGTGCCCGGCGGTGGCGGGCTGCAGCCGCAGCACGGCGCGGCCGAGCGTCGATTTGCCGCAGCCGGATTCGCCGACCAGTGCCAGCGTCTCGCCTGGGAAGACCTTCAACGAGACGCCATCGACCGCGCGCACGGTGCCGGCGCGGCGGCGCAGCGGGCCGCGATGGACGGGGAAATGGACGCAGAGGTCATCGACCTCGAGCAGAGGCGTCATGCGGCGGCGTCCCCGGTGTGCAGCCAGCATCGGACCAGGCGGTCCGGATCGCCGCCTGCGGGGGCGCCCAGCGGCGGCTCGGCCTCGGCGCAGCGGGCGAAGGCGCTGGGGCAGCGGTTGCGGAAGCGGCAGCCCACCGGCAGGCGCGCCAGGTTGGGCACCGTCCCCGTAATCGCGGGCAGCCGGCGCAGCGCGCCACGCGGCCGCGTGCCGGGGACGGAGGCCATCAGCCCCTCGGTGTAGGGGTGCAGCGGCGTGCGCAACAGGTCTCGCGTCGCGGCGCGTTCCACGATCACGCCCGCATACATGACGCAAACCTGCTGCGCGATCTGCGCCACCACGCGCAGGTCGTGCGTGATGAAGACGATCCCCGATCCCAGCCGCTCCTTCAGCCCATCGATCAGTGCCAGGATCTGCGACTGGATCGTGACGTCAAGCGCGGTGGTCGGCTCGTCGGCCAGGATCAGCAATGGATCACAAGCGATGGCCATCGCGATCATCACGCGCTGGCGCATGCCGCCGGAAAGCTGGTGCGGAAAATCCTGCGCGCGGCTCTGCGGGGAGGGCACGCCGACCAGGCGCAGCAGCTCCACCGCGCGGTCGCGCGCGGCGGAGCGGGAGATGTCCTCATGCCGGCGCATCACCTCGGCGATCTGAGCGCCGATGCGGAAGACCGGGTTCAGCGCCGTCATCGGTTCCTGAAAGATCATGCCCATCGCACGCCCGCGGATATCGGCCATGGCGGCATCGGGCAGGCCGCGCAGCTCGCCATGGCCGGCGAGCTGGATCGACCCGCCCTCCACCACGCCGGCGCCCGATGGGATCAAGCCCATGATCGACAGCGCAGTCGCACTTTTGCCGGACCCGGACTCGCCCACGATGCACAGCGTCTCGCCGCGAGCGACGCTAAAGGACACGCCATCGACGGCGCGCACCGCGCCGAACCGTGTGCGCAGTCCCTCGACCGCCAGCACCAGTGGCGCGGGCTCACTCATGACATTCACGCGCGACCAAATTCCTTTCGATCGGTGGTGGCCGGAGCCACTGCCGTCCCCTCGCTCTCACCCTCGGGGACGGCAGCGCACCGGGCCTCGGCGCAGCTTGTGCGACTACGCCTTGGTCACCTGGTTGAGCAGCGGGATTTCGAAGGCGAAGGCATCGAAATTGTCGATGCCCCGCTGCATCGCGATGATCTGCTGCTGGTTGTAGAGGAACAGGTTGGGCGGCGAATCCGTCCACAGGATGCGGCTCACCTCGTGATAGGCCGCCATGCGCCGGGCGGGGTCGAGCTGGGTGCGCGCGCCGTTCAGCAGCGCGTCGACGCGCGGGTCCGAGTAGCCGCCGAGGTTGGCACTCTGCCCGGTGACCAGGCGTCGGCTAAGCCGCCAATCCGCGGTCGGGATCGAGGTGCCGAGCACCCACATATGCGCGGCACTGCTGCCATAGCCGGTGCCGCCCTGTTGCCGGCGGTACAGCGTCTGCTGGTAGCTGGCCCATTCCCAGGCGCGGAATTCCGTGCGCAGGCCGATGGCGTTGAGGTAGCCCTGCACGGCTTCTGCCACCTGCTGATCCTTCAGGTAGCGCCCGACCGAGGTCCACATCACAAGCGGCTCGTTGAAGCCGCCGGGAAAGACGGCGGCGAATTCGCGACGCGCGAAATCCGGGTCGAAGCGATAAGGCTCCTGCGGCAGGTAGCTCTGCACGCCCGGTGCGACCGGCGCGTCGGGGACGGAGCCGAAGCCGCCCAGGATGCGCTCGACGATCGCGCGGTGGTCGACCGCGTGGTTGATGGCGCGGCACAGGCGCGGATTGTCGAAAGGCGGGCGCTTGTGATTGAGCTCGAAGAAGACCTGGAAGGAGCTGGGGATGACCGCGAGCTTGAGGCGCGGATTGGCGCGCACGCGCGCGACCGCTTCGGGCGCGATCCCCGTCGCGATGTCGGCGGTGCCGGCCTCCAGCTCGATCAGCCGCGCCTCGGGCTCGGGGACTGGGCGATAGATGATGCGGCGGAAGCGCGCGGCGGGGCTGGCGCCGACCAGCACGGCGCGCTCGCCCGGGGTCCATTCCTCGAATTTGTAGGGGCCGCTGCCGACGGGGTTGCGCCCGTAGTTGCGCCCCGCGCGCTGGATGCCGGCGGGGCTGTTGATGGAGGCGGCGGATTCAGCCAGCACCTCCAGCATGCCGGCCATCGGCTCGGCGGTGGAGAAGGTGATGACGAGTGGCGCCTCCACCTTGATGTCCGCGATGACAGCGAAGAGCGACCGGTTTGGTGAACCGAACCGCACATCGCGCAGCCGGTCGAAATTGGCCTTCACCGCGTCGGCATCGACATTGGTGCCGTCATGGAAGCGCTGCCCGGGCCGCAGGTGGAAGGTCCAGGCGAGGCCATTGGCGCTGGTCGTCCAGCGTTCGGCGATGTCGCCCTCGATGGCGGACAGCGCGGTGCCCTTCCACTTCACCAGGCGCTGGAACATCAGCGTCAGCAGGATCTCGGCCGAGCGTGTGCGGCTGATCGCGGGGTCGAGCGAGTCGAAATCCGAACCCTCGATGAAGGTCAGGATCTCGCGCGGCGTCTGCGCGGCCACACCGCGCGGCGCGATTGCGGCGGCAGCCGTTGCGACCATGAGGGCGCGGCGATCGAGTTGTGGGTTCATGGCGCGGCTCCGGGAGCGATGCGGGAGGATTTCGGGTCGGTGAAGTCGCGCAGCCCGTCGCCCACCAGGTTGAGCGACAGCACCAGCAGGAACAGCGCAATTCCTGGCGCGAGTACGACATGGGGCGTGGACATCAGATGCGAGCGGGACTGCGCGATCATCGCGCCCCATTCAGGCACCGGCGGCTGCGGACCCAGGCCGAGGAAGGACAGGCCTGAGGCGATCAGCACCGCCTCGGCCAATGAAATGCTGCCCTGCACGATCACCAGGGAGGCGATGTTGGGCAGCACGTGACGAAACAGCAACCGCATGTCGCCCGCGCCCAGCGAGCGCGAGGCCAGCACGAAGTCGCGCGACTTCAGCGACAGCACGGGCCCGCGGAACAGCCGCGCGAAGACCGGCACGGAAGAGATGGCGATGGCCAGCGTCAGGCTCGACATCCCCGGACCCAGGATGGTGATGAGCATGATCGCGAGCAGGATGCGGGGGAAGCTGATCACCGCATCCATCGCGCGCATGGTGATGAAGCTGATGCGGTTGTCGTAGTAGCCGCAGAGCCCGCCGATCAGCAGCCCCGCGATCAGCGCCGCGCCAACGCTGAGCCCCGCGACCAGCAGCGAGGTGCGCGCCCCCCAGACAAGGCGCGCCACCATGTCCCGCCCCATCTCATCGGCCCCTAGCGGCAACGCGAGCGAGGGCGTGGCGAGGGCATCGCCGAGATTGACGCGCGTCGCGACGGTCCAGCTGAACAGCAGCGGCGCCGCGAGTGCGGCCACCGCGAACAGGATGATGACGGCGACTCCGAGCAGCGCCATGTAGCGCCGCGTCGCGAGCAGGAAGCGCAGGAAGGGCACCACGCCGCTCATCCGCGCGCGATCCGCGGGTCGAGCACGGAATAGAGCAGGTCCACCACCAGATTCACGGCGATGATGGCGGTGGCGAAGAACAGGATGCAGCCCTGCACCACCTGGAGGTCCCGCTGGATGATGCCATCGACCATGTATCGGCCGAGGCCGGGCCAGGCGAAGATGGTCTCCACGATCACCGCACCGCCGAGCAGCCGGCCGAAATAGATGCCCAGCAGCGTGACGAGTGGGATGGCGGCGTTGATCAGCGCATGGCGCCAGATCACGGCACCGCCGCGCAGGCCTTTCGCGCGCGCGGTGCGAATGTAGTCCTCCGACAGCACCTCGAGCATGGTCGAGCGCGCGACGCGAGCGAAGGTCGCGACATAGGGCAGGCCGAGCGTGGTCACCGGCAGCACCAGGTTCGCCCAGCCGGCGCGCCCGCTGGGGGGCAGCCATTGCAGCTTGGCCGCGAACAACAGCATGAGCAGAAGGCCAAGGAAGAACACCGGCACGGATATGCCGAAGGCGGAGAGCGCCCCGATCGCCTGGTCCAGCCAGGAATTGGGTCGCATGGAGGCGGTCACACCCAGGCCCACGCCCACGATGACCGCGAGCAGCATGGCGAAGCCGGCGAGTTCGATCGTGGCCGGAAGGCGGCGGACCAGTTCATCGAGCACCGGGCGGCGGCTGCGAAAGCTCTCGCCGAGATCGCCCTGGGCCACGCGGACCAGATAGGTGCCGTATTGCCGCCAGAGTGGCTGGTCGAGCCCGTAATGCTCACGGATGAGCTCGATATCCTCCTCCTCAGCATCCGGGCCCGCCGCGTTGCGCGCGGGGTCGCCGGGGACGAGGTGGAGCACCAGGAAGACGGCCAGCGACACCGCGAGCAGCGTCGGCACCAGCACGGCGATGCGGTAGATCGCGTAGTCCAGCACGGCGCCCCCTCAGAGTTTCGGGCCGCGGGTGGTGGCATTCTCCCCGATGCGCCGCTTCTGCAGCGTCGCGGTCGAGCCTAGGGAGCGGCCGTGCGGCGGGTCAAATGCCATATTGGCCAGTGACCATGCCAAAATGTTATGGAGGGCCATGCGACGCCTCACCCTGCGCCAGATCGAAGCGTTCCGCGCCGTGATGCTGCGCGGCTCCATCTCAGGTGCGGGGGAGATGCTGGGCCTCACCCAGCCGGCAGTGAGCCGGCTGATGCGTGACATGCAGGAGGTGCTGAACCTCAAGCTGTTCCTGCGCCGCGGCAATTCCATCGCCGCCACCGCCGAGGCGACGCTGTTGTTCGAGGAGGTGCAGCGCAGCTTCGTCAGCCTGCACCGGATCGAGCGCACGGCGGCCGAGATCAAGCGCGCCTGGCACGGCAGCCTGCGCGTCGCGGCGATGGCGGGCCCTGCGCACGGCTTCCTCCCAGGCCTGGTCGCCCGCTTCCTGCGCGAGCACCCCGGCACCTTCGTCACGCTGCACAATCACATCATCACCACCACTCTGGAGCGCGTGTCGCTGCGGCAGTTCGATGTCGGCATGGCCTATGCGCCGCCGGATTATCCCGGGCTGGAGGTCGAGAGGCTGCCGCTGCTCGAGGCCGTTTGCGTGCTGCCGTCCGACCATCCCCTCTCCGCCAGAAGCGAGATCACACTCGAGGATCTGCGCGGGGAGAACCGGCTGAGCCTGGGCAGCGGCAGCCAGATCGCGCTGCGGCTGGACGCCATGCTGCGGCTGGCGGGCATCTTCGCGCCGGTGCTGGCGGAGTCCACGGCGTCCGACGTGCTGTGCCGCCTGGTCGGGCAGGGGGTGGGCATCGCGCTGGTCGATCCCTTCACCGCTGCCTCCGTGCGCGATCCTGCCGTGGCAGTGCGCCGGTTCACCCCCCGGGTCGAGTATGGTGTGGCCCTCGTCTTCCCCACCGGCGTGCCGCGATCGCCGGCCGTGGAGTGGTTCTCGGCCGCCGTGCGGGAGGGTGCCACGATGGCCAGGTTGCTGCCAGCATAGCACTTGCGCATGAAGGGGGGCTTGGGCATGATCCGCGCCTCACCCTCCGGCCGCTCCGCTTCAGGCAGCCGTCGCTTCCATCGGCAATCGGGCGACGCGCAAGCGTGGCCCTGGCGCGTTCGCGCCGCGGGAAGGGTGGTTTGCATGGCTCGGCGCGACAAGATGAAGCTCGGCATGTCGATGCGGGGCCTGGGCTACCACCCGGCCGCGTGGCGCCACCCCGACGTCCCCGCCGACGGCACCCTCCGCTTCGAGCACTACGCCCACAACGCCGTCATGGCCGAGCGCGGGCTGTTCGACATGATCTTCTTCGCCGATGGCATCGGCCTGCGCGAGCGCGATGAGCCGCGCGGGTCGCTGGCACGGTCGGGCTACGAGCTGGTCGAGATGGAGCCGATGACGCTGCTGCCGGCACTCGCGGTGCTGACCAAGCACATCGGCCTCGTGACCACGGCATCGACGACCTACAACGAGCCCTATCACGTGGCGCGCAAGTTCGCGACGCTGGACCTCATCAGCAATGGCCGCGCGGGGTGGAACATCGTCACATCCTGGTCCGAGGCGGAGGCCAAGAACTTCAATCGGGAGGCGCATCTCGACTACGACGCGCGCTACGAGCGCGCCGCTGAATTCGTCGAGGTGGTGAAGGGGCTGTGGGATTGCTGGGAGCCGGACTCCCTCGTCTACGACAAGGCCGGCGGCCTGTTCTACGACGAGAGCCGGATGCACTTGCTGGAGCATCGCGGCAAGCATTTCCAGGTGCGCGGACCGCTCAACGTCGCGGGCATGCCGCAGGGGCGCCCGGTGCTGTTCCAGGCAGGTGCCTCCGAACCCGGGCGCGAAATCGCCGCGCAGACGGCCGACGTGGTCTATGCGGCGATGGATTCTATCCCCGCCGCCAAGGCCTACTACGACGACGTGAAGGGCCGGATGGCGAAGTACGGCCGGGACGGCGATGCGCTCAAGATCATGCCGGGCGTGCGCACCATCGTCGCCGCCACGCGCGCCCAGGCGCAGGATAAATTCGCGCGGCTTCAGGACCTGACCGACCCACTCGTCGGGCTCGGGCGTGTGTATGCGGCACTGGGCGACCTCAGCGGCTTCGATATTGACGGGCCGGTGCCGGAACCCCAGCGCGCGGCGGAGGTGCGCAGCAGCACCGCGCGCATGATGGAGCGTGCGCGGTCGCAGAACCTCACCATCCGCCAGCTCTACCAGCAGGTGGTGGGCGGCGGCTTCTACCTGATCGGCACAGCGTCCGACATCGTTGACGGCATGCAGGAATGGTACGAGGCCGAGGCCTGCGACGGCTTCAACGTGCTGCCCCCCTACCTGCCCGGCTGCTGCGATGATTTCGTGGAATTCATCACGCCGGAACTGCAGCGACGAGGGCTGTTCCGTACCGCCTATGAGGGGAAGACCTTGCGCGAGAATCTGGGCCTGGCGCCGCATGTGAACCGGCATGTCGCGGCGCGTGCCGCCAGCGAAGCGGCGGAGTGATCGCGATGACACGGCAGATGAAGCTCGGCCTCAACCTGGTCGGCAATGGCGCCCATGGCGGCGGGTGGCGCATGCCCGATGCGCATGTCGGCGCAGGAATGGATATCCGGCTGTGGAAGCAGATCGCGCGCGGGGCGGAGGCCGCGAAATTCCACTTCATGTTCATGGCCGATGGCATCGCCGTGCGCAGCTCCGCCAAGGACGAGACGCAGCTGAGCTACGACAGCCGCATCGACGTGTTCGAGCCGCTGACGGTCATGGCCGCACTCTCCGCCGTCACCGAGCGGATGGGCTACCTCGCGTCCATCTCAACCACCTACAACGAGCCCTATCATGTCGCGCGCAAGCTCGCCTCGCTCGACCATGTCAGCGAGGGACGGATCGGTTGGAACGTCGTCACCTCCTGGTCCGAGCAGGAGGCGCTGAATTTCGGCCGCGAGCGCCATCTGGAACACGGGCTGCGCTATCAGCGTGCCGAGGAGTTCGTCGACGTCGTCTTCGCGCTGTGGAACAGCTGGGAGGATGATGCCTTCATCCGCGACAAGGCGACCGGGCAGTATTTCGACCCCGCAAAGCTGCACATCCCGCACCATCGCGGCGACCACTTCACCGTCCGCGGCCCGCTCAACGTCGCGCGTCCCTTGCAGGGCTTTCCGGTGATCGCGCAGGCCGGCTCGTCAGGCCCAGGCCAGGCGCTGGCCGGGCGCATCGCCGAGATCGTCTACACCATGCAGAAATCGCGCGCGGATGCGGGGGCCTTTTATGAAAGCGTCAAAAGCGGCTTCGCTGTCCATGGCCGCCACGCCGAGCACTCGCTGGTGATGCCGGGCATCATGCCCATCATGGGTCGCACCATGCAGGAGGCGCGCGACCGCGCCGAGCAGTTGCAGGCGCTGATCCACCCGCAGCTGGGCCTCGCGGCACTCATCCCTTCCTTCGGCGACCTCAGTGGCTATGACCTCGATGCCCCGGTGCCTGCGCTTCTGGCCGATACCAATAGCGTGAAGAGCGCGCATGAACGCTTGGCCAAGCAGCTGCAGGGAAAGACCATCACGATCCGTGAGCTGATCCACCAGCGCTCCGCATCGGGGCACCATGTGATGGTGGGCACGCCTCAGACCATCGCCGACGAGATGGAGGATTGGTTCGTCCATCACGGCTGCGACGGTTGGAACATCCTGCCGCCCTACTATCCCGCTCCGGTGGAGGAAGTCTTCGAGCTGCTGGTGCCGGAGCTGCAGCGGCGGGGGCTCTTCCATACCGAGTATGAGGGGGCGACGCTCCGCGAGAACCTGGGGCTGGCGCGGCCGGTGCATCCAGCGGCGCGGTGATGGCGGAATGTCCGGTGGCGTAAACTTCGCCGGACACGCACTGCTTCGTCGTGACCATGAGAGATCTCGGGCGCCTGGGGAGCCATGACGTCGTAGGGCATCATGACGGGATGCTTCGCCATCGAATGACGTTAGCCTCGCGGCGTGTGGCCCGCTACGACAACTGCTGCCCGATGGCAACGAAGCCATGCACAAGGTTGGCGACCGCGGTCCGGACCGCCCGGCTGATCGGGTTTTCTCGATCAGCGACGTCCTTGGGTCGGCGATACGCCCGCGAACATGATCCGCTGGATCGAGGACGCGGGCGCGAACGACCCGCTCACCGCCTGCGCTGAGGCTATGCGGCCACGAAGGCGCTAGCTCTTGTGCTTGGGATCGTGGACGTGGTGCCGGTCCCGCTCTCCGCCCCCACCCGAGATGCGCGAGCGATCGGGGTTGGTGGGCGTTCCAGGCTCCGGTGTCGTGTCGCTGTTGGACTTGTGCTGGGATCGCGTGGCGTGGCCGTGGGAACCGCCCTGGTGGCTGCTCCCAGGCCCGCCGCCGAAATGGTCATTGTTCTTCTGGGTGGTGCGAGGCTTGCTCATCTTCAGCGGTCCTGCGTGTAGCCCTTGTTGGTCGTGTTCTGCTTGATGTTCCCTTGGCGGCCCTGCTCGGCGAGGTTCCGCTTGCCGGCCTTGTTGGCCTTGGCAGCTTCCTCCGACATGTCGCCGGTCTTCTCTGGAGCTCCCGAATCGCCCATCGGCGCCCTCTGTGCGGGGGGAACGGGAGGGGGGGCTGATTTCGCCATGGAATTTCCCTTTCCTGATGAGCAGGTAACGCCGCTTCGCTGAAAGGTTTCCGGGCAACGGCCTTCAGCGGCTGTCACATCCCTGTCCTGCTCCTCTCGCGCACGGGCGGGCGCCGCTCGCCCCAAATTCAGCTCGCCTCGTCCTCGGTCGGCAGTTCGCAGTGGTTGTGGATATGCGTCGCCGCGGCGGCGGCGTGGCTCATGGCGACGACGATCTGATCCAGGCCACGCACGACGTCGCCGGCTGCGTAGAGTCCCGCGACGGTGGTCTGGTTGTGCGCATCGACAACCAGCGCCCCGGACGCATCATGTTCGGCGCCCAGCCCAAGCGCCAGGCCGGAGCGATGCTGCAGGCCCAGTGCCGAGTAGAGCACCTCGAAGCTGTGCAGGCGGCCGCCGATTTCCAAGGCGGCGATGCGCCCATCGGCCATCCGCAGGCGGCCCACGGGTTCTTCGATCACGGAGATGCCGTGGCTTCGCGCGAGTTCTCGCTGGTCCGGCTTCAGCTCGAGCGTATTGCCGAGCGTCAGCAGGGTCACGTCGTCGGAATAGGTGCGGGCGATGAAGGCGGCCTCGCCAAGGCCGCGACTGCCATGGCCGATCACGGCGATGCGCCGGCCCCGCGCTTCGAAGCCGTCGCAGATGGGGCAGTAGCGCACCAGGCCACGGCGCACGGCGTCGGGCAGGTCCGGCAGGTCGGGCTCGACATCGACCGCGCCGGTCGCGAGCAGCACGCGCCGCGTCGCAAGCGGCTGCGCAACTTCTGAGGCGTCCATCACCTGCGCCACGAAGCCATCACCGGTCTGTTCCAGCGCCGTGACGGTCCCGCGACGGATGCGCACGCCATAGCGCGAGACCGCTTCCGTCTGGCGAGCGAGGATCTCCGCCCCTGCGATGCCATCGGCGAAGAACGGGATGTTGTGGCTCGTGGGGATCCAGGCGGCACGCGGCGCGGCATCATCCACGACAAGGACACGGCGGCGGAAGCGCGCGAGGTAGAGCGCCGCCGTCAGCCCGGCAGGCCCACCACCGATCACCAGGCAATCCAAGGCGCCGTCGTTCATCAGGGTCATCATCCATGGTGACGGGCGGCGGAGCGCATGCCCTGCCGACTTAGCCAGCCCGCAGGGGGCTGGTTGCGCAGCACGCGGGGATGCGACTGTCCGCCAACTGCAAACCACCGTGTGCGGATTTCCGCCGGGAGGCTTCCCCGCACCTTTCCCATCCAGGAATGGTGCGGCGAGGCATGACGGCCCTTGCCTGCAGCCACGGCAGGTACGGCTTTTCAGCTGTACGCGGGCACCACGCCGATAGCGGGGAACAGGCTGGGGACTCTTGTCATCCCGATCGCGCAAGCTCTCGTCGTGCCGGTTTCAATCGAGCCGCACGGACCGCAGCCGCAGCGCATTCCCAACGACGCTCACCGAGGACAGCGCCATCGCCGCCGCCGCGATGACCGGCGACAGCAGGATGCCGAATATCGGGTAGAGCACACCCGCGGCGATGGGAACGCCTGCCGCATTATAGGCGAAGGCGAAGAACAGGTTCTGCCGGATATTGCCCATCACCGCCTGCGACAGGCGTCGCGCGCGCACGATACCCGTCAGGTCGCCGCCCAGCAGCGTCACGCCCGCGCTCTCGATCGCGACGTCCGTTCCGGTGCCCATGGCGATGCCGACTTCCGCCGCGGCCAGCGCGGGCGCGTCGTTCACGCCATCGCCGGCCATCGCCACGCGGCGCCCTTCCGCCTTGAGCTTTTCGATGATGCGCTGCTTGTCCTCGGGCAGCACCTCGGCCTCCACCTCGGTGATGCCGAGCCGCCGTGCGACGGCTTCGGCGGTGGTGCGGTTGTCGCCGGTCAGCATCACCACGCGGACGCCTTCCTTGGCCAGGCCCGCGAGCGCCGCCGCCGTGGTCGCCTTCACGGGGTCGGCGACGGCGACGAGGCCGAAGGCGCGGCCATCGACCGCCACGAAGAACACCGTCGCGCCATCGCCGCGCAGGCCGTCGGCCTGTGCGGAGAGTGCCGCGACATCGACCTTCGCCTCCTCCATCAGCCGGGCATTCCCGACCGCGACACGCCGTCCCTCCACCAGGCCGGTGACGCCGCGGCCGATGGGTGCGTCGAAGCCATCCACCGCGGGTACTGCGATGCCGCGCGCCTCCGCCGCCCGCACCACGGCCTCGGCGAGCGGATGTTGGCTCGGCCGTTCCAGCCCGGCGGCCAAGCGCAACACCTCCGCCTCCGCCACGCCCGCGACCGGGACGACTGCCACGACGTCCGGCCGTCCCTGCGTGAGCGTGCCGGTCTTGTCAACGACGAGCGTGTCGATCCGCTCCATCCGCTCCAGCGCCTCGGCGTTCTTGATGAGCACGCCGGCCTGTGCGCCGCGCCCGACGCCGACCATGATGGACATGGGCGTCGCGAGCCCCAAGGCGCAGGGGCAGGCGATGATCAGCACCGCCACGGCCGCGACCAGGGCGAAGGCGAAGCGCGGCTCCGGGCCCCACACCGCCCAGGCGGCGAAGGCCAGCAACGCGACAGCGACCACCACGGGCACGAACCAGCCGCTCACCTGGTCGGCCAGGCGCTGGATCGGCGCGCGCGAGCGCTGCGCGCCCGCCACCATGCGCACGATCTGCGCGAGCACCGTGTCCTGCCCAACGCGATCGGCGCGCATGACGAAGCCGCCCTGTCCGTTCAGCGTACCGCCGACGACCTGGTCGCCGGGCGCCTTCGTGACCGGCACGGACTCCCCGGTGACGAGGCTCTCATCGACGTTGGAGATGCCCTCGAGCACGACGCCATCGAGCGGCACCTTGTCGCCGGGACGGACACGCAGCCGGTCGCCCACGACGATGGCGGCGAGCGCCACCTCCTCATCGGACCCATCCTCGCGCAGCCGCCGCGCCTGCGCCGGCGCAAGGTCGAGCAATGCGCGGATCGCGCCGCCGGTCTGC
>JAZKFA010000008.1:0-1025 GCA_040386655.1 Pseudomonadota bacterium
GAGCAAGAGAAGCGGTCCAGCCGCACCGCGCCCGTCTCCGGGTCGATCTCGACTTCCGCGATGGCGATGCCGGCGGGCCAGGATTCTACCGTCGTGTCGAAATCCGCGCGGCCATCGATGCCGCCCACCGCCGCAGCTAGTTCGAACAGCCCGATGAAGCGGTCGGTGCCCTCGACCACGTAGCGGCCTTCGCGATATGCGAGGTCGGTCACGGCCACTTCGAGGCGCTCGGCCGCCGCATCCATCCCCGCCGCGACCGCTGCATCGGCCGCACGCTTGAGCGTCGCCCCCGAGATGATGGTGGAGGAGGAGCCGCCCGTCCCGCCGCCGCGCGGCGCGCGCGCCGTATCGCCCTGCACCAGCCGCACGCAGTCCGGCAAAATGCCAAGCGTTGCGGCCACGATCTGCGCATAAGCCGTCGCGTGGCCCTGCCCCTGGCTCTGCGTGCCGGTGACGGCCTCGACCACTCCGTCCTCCCCAATGCGGATCAGCGAGGTCTCGTCGCCCCAGCCCCCCGTCGCGTGCAGGTGGCAGGCTAGGCCGAGGCCACGACGCATGCCGCGCGCTTCACTCGCCATGCGGCGGGCGGGGAAGCCTTCCGCATCCGCTTCCGCCAGCGCCGCATCCATCAGTGCCGGGTAGTCGCCGCAGTCGTAGCGGAGGCCCAGCGCGGTGCGGTAGGGGAAGGCCTCGGGGGGGATGAAGTTCAGCCGCCGCAGCGCGATGGGGTCGCGCCCCGTCTCGCGCGCGGCCTGGTCGACCAGGCTCTCCAGCAGGATGAAGGTTTCCGGCTTGCCGGCGCCGCGGATGGCATCGACGGGCACGGTGTTCGAGAAGGCGCAACGCAGCGCAATGGACGCGGCGGGAAAGGCATAGAGCCCGCACAGCACCTTCGCCATGCCCATGGTCGGGATGGTCGGCGCGACCGTCGAGACGAAGGCGCCGAAGTTCGCGATGCCCTCCACCTTCACGGCCAGGAAGCGCCCTTCCGCATCCAGCGCGAGCGAGGCTTCCGCGATGAGGTC
>JAZKFA010000008.1:1035-6688 GCA_040386655.1 Pseudomonadota bacterium
CCGCCGAATTTCACTTCATTGCCGTAGCCGCCGGCTTCCGCGATGAGGTCGCGCGCATGGGTGTCGCTGAGGTGATGCTCCGTGCGCGTCTGTTCCCAGCGGATGTCGCGGTGGAGCGCGCGCGCGGCGAAGCAGACCAGCGCCTGTTCCGGATAGGGCGGCAGCTTGGGGCCAAAGCCGCCACCGACATCCTCGCTGATAACGCGCAGCGCCTCTTTGGGTATGCCGAGAATCGCGCAGACCACGCGCTGCACCAAATGCACGCCCTGGGTGGGCGTGGTGAGCGTGAGCTGCCCATCGCGCCACTGCGCCAGCGCGGCGCGGGTTTCCAGATACCCCGCGACGATGCGGTTGCCGCGATAGGCCACGCGCGTCACGTGCGCGGCCTGCGCGAAGGCCGCGTCCACCGCCGCCACATCGCCGCGCTGCCAATCGCACACCAGGTTGCCGGGTGCCTCCGCATGGATCACCGGCGCACCGGGCGCGAGCGCGGCGTCACCGGCCACGACCGCGGGCAGCGGCGCGTAGTCCACCAGCACCGCCTCCGCCGCGTCGCGCGCGCCTTCCAGCGTGTCCGCCACGACCATCGCCACGATCTCGCCGACATGGCGCACCTTGCCGGTGGCGATCGGCGGGCGCGGTGGTTCGATGTGCCGCGCACCATCGACGCCGAAGATCTCCGACACCGCCGGGTTGTGGCCGAGCGACGCCGCCTCCGCCGCCGTGATCACCGCCGCCACGCCGGGCATGGCGCGCGCCGCGTCGGCATCCACCCCGCGGATTTCCGCATGTGCATAGGGTGAGCGCAGGAACACCGCGTGCAGCGCGCCGGGTGCCGCCACATCCGTGGTGTAGCGCCCCTGCCCTGTCAGCAGCCGGTGATCCTCGCTGCGCCGCAGCGGCACGCCCAGGCCGGGGAGGACATCATAAGCCATCCGCTCAAGCCGCCATGCGGTCGAGCTTGTCGCGCAGGCGGTACCACTCCCCGATCACTGGCAGGACCAGCGAGGGGTCGCCCGTGGAGAAGGGCCGCGTGGGGAAGTTCAGGCCATCGAGCGCGAAGGGTTCGTTCGCCGCCCCCGCCATCTTGAGTGCCACGCGATGGCCGAGCCAGGTCGCCATCGCGACGCCGCTGCCCTGGCAACCCGCGGCGTAGTGCACGCCGCCCTCAACGCCGATATGGGGCAGCGTGTCGAAGGTGAAGGCGACGTTGCCGCACCAGGCGTGGGTGATCTTCACGCGCTTCAGCGCCGGGAAGCACGCAACCATCGCCTCGCGCAGGACCGGCGCGGCATCCGTCGCCGTCTGCGAATGGAAGGAGGCGCGCCCGCCCCACAGCACCCGCTTGCCGTCCGGCGAGGGTCGGAAATAATTCAGCACGCGCTTGGTGTCGGAGACCATGCGCCGTCCCGGGAACAGCCGCTCGATCACCTCCTCGCCCAGCTCCTCGGTCGCGATGATGTAGCTCGCGAGCGGGACCAGCCGGCGCGCGAGCCAGGGCATCGCCGACCCCTTCGCCTTGTCCAGCGAATAGCCGTTCGTCGCAACGAGGACGGCGCGCGTGCGCACCTCGCCGCGATCGGTCACCACGCGGAAGCCGTCGCCATCGCGCAGCGTCTCGCGTACGCGCACGCCATCGACCAGGATCGCGCCCGCCTTGGCCGCGGCGGCCGCGAGGCCGCGCGCATACTTGCCCGGATGAATGCTGCCCGTAGCGGCGGCTGCCATGCCGCCATGGTACAGGTCCGAGCCGAGCATCGTGTGCTGCTCGGCGCGTGCCACCATCCGCGTCGGCAGTCCCGTGACGTCGGCGACGAATTCGGCCTTCGCCTCCAGGCCCGCGTAGTGCTTGGGCGTCCAGGCCGGCACGTAGCGGCCGCAGCGGATGTAGTCGCACTCGATCCCCTCGCGCGCGATCGTCTCCTCAATGAACGGGAAGCTCGCCGCGGCGGCGTCGGCCAGGCGCCGCGCGCCCTCCTTGCCATGCGTGGCCTCCAGCGCGCCCGAGGCCACCTTCAGCCCGCCCGAGACCATGCCGCCATTGCGCGAGGACGCGCCCCAGCCGATCCGCTCGGCGTCGATCACCACCGGCGTGATGCCCAGACGGCGCAGCGTCAGCGCGGCGGAGAGGCCCGCATAACCGCCGCCGACGATCACGGCTTCCGCCGTGTCTGGCAGCTCCCCGGCGCGCGCGGCGGGCTCGGCGGCTTCCCACCACCAGGGCTTTTCGACGAAGTCATCGGCAAAGATCGACACTGCCACGCGTAAAACCCCTTCACGCCGCGCGCCCATCGCGCTTCACTCGGCCCCAGGGAAGATTCACGCCGGCGGCTCCAGGCTGCAAGGGGAGAGTGCGTGATGCGCGATACTGAGGTTCAGTCGTTCCACCAGGATTGCATCGCGCTCGCGCAGGAGAAGCTGGCGCGCGGGCAGATCACGCGCCGCCAGCTGCTGCAGGTGATGGCCGCCTTCGGCGCCACCGCGCTCGCCCCCGGCGCGGCGCAGGCCCAGTCCACGCCGCGCGAGCTGGTGATGGTCAACTGGGGAGGACTCGCGAACCAGGGGTTCGGGAATTTCTACGGCGAGCCCTTCGCGGCCGAAAACCCCGGCTGGCGTGTCGTACAGGACAGCAGCGGGCCGGCGACCGGGCGCATCCGGTCCATGGTCGAAAGCGGCCGCGTGGCGTGGGATCTGTGCGACAGCTCGGCCAGCGGGGCCAAGCTGCTCGGCGGGCTGAATCTCGCGACGAAGGTCGATTACTCAATTGTCGACCGCGCCAACGTCATCGCGCCGGTCTTCGCTCTGGAATACGGCGCCGCGCCCTACTCCTTCAGTTCCGTGCTCTGCTACGACAGCTCGAAGTTCTCCACGCCGCCGACGGGATGGGCGGATTTCTGGAACCTCCAGCGCTTCCCCGGCACGCGCCTGCTGCGCCGCGACGCGGTGTGCTCGCTCGAAGCCGCGATGATCTCGATGGGCCGCCCCGCCTACCCCATCGACACGCGCGCCGCGATGCGCCGCGTCACCGAGCTGCGCCGCAACCTTGTCTTCTGGACCAATGGCAGCGAGAGCGAGCAGCTCATGCGCACGGGCGAGGCTGTCATGGGCCAGATCTGGCACACCCGCGCCTCCGTGCTCGAACGCGAGAGCAATGGCCGGATTAAGTTCATCTGGAACCAGGGCATCCTGCAGCCCGGCATCTTCGTCATACCCCGCGGCAATCCCGGCGGCGTCATGGCGCAGCGTCTGCTGGCCAGCATGCTCGCCAAGCCCGAGCCGCAGGTCGGGCTGCTGGGCCTGCTCGGCAATGGCCCGACCAATCCTCGCGCGGCGGCCCTGGTGCCCGCCGAGCTCAAGCGCTTCAACCCGACCGACCCGGAGAATGAGCGCCAGCAGATCGCCATCGACGGCAATTGGTGGGGCGACAACTACCAGCAGGTGAACGCGGACTACATCGACGCCATAACCGGCTGATGCACGCGACATCGATGCGAGGCCCCGCGCGATGAGCGCGGCGCACGCGCTGTCGCTGGTGGGCCTCACCAAGCGCTATGGCAGTTTCACCGCCGTGGACGACGTCTCGCTCGACGTCACCAAGGGCCAGTTTCTCACGCTGCTGGGCCCCTCCGGCAGTGGCAAGACCACCATCCTCATGGCCGTCGCGGGCTTCGTCGCGCCGAGTGCCGGCGCGATCCTGCTCGATGGCCGCGACATCACCCCCGTGCCGCCGGAGAAGCGCGACTTCGGCATGGTGTTCCAGGGCTATGCGCTGTTCCCGCACATGACGGTGGCGGAGAACCTGGCCTTCCCTTTGCGCGTCCGCGGCATCGACCGGGCCGAGCGCGACGCGAAGATCCGCGCGACGCTCGACCTGGTGCAGCTGAGCCAGTTCGCGGAGCGGCGGCCCTCGCAGCTTTCGGGCGGGCAGCAGCAACGCGTGGCGCTGGCGAGGGCGTTGGTGTTCGACCCGAACCTGCTGCTGCTCGATGAGCCGCTCTCCGCACTCGACAAGAAGCTTCGCGCGGAGTTGCAGGATGAGCTGAAGACCCTGCACCGGCGGATCGGGCGCACCTTCATCAACGTGACCCACGACCAGGAGGAGGCGATGTCGCTCTCCGACACGGTCGCTATCCTGAACCACGGCAAACTGATCCAGATCGGCGCGCCGGATGCGCTGTATGACCGCCCGCGCACGCGCTTCGTCGCGGGGTTCCTGGGCAAGTCCAACATGATCTCGGCACGCGTCGTGGAGCGCGACGGAAGCGAGGCCAGGCTGAGTGCCGGCGGCACCACGCTGGTGCAGCGCCTTAATGCCGGGATGGTCGGTGACACGGTGCTGCTCTCCCTCCGTCCCGAACGCATCGCGCTGCTGGGCGGGGGCGAGACGGCCGCAAACTTGGTTCAGGGCCGCGTCACCGCCTGGTCCTATCTCGGCGCCGGGCACAGCCTGACCGTCGAGACCGCCGACCTTGGCGCGCTGCGAATCACCCTGCCAACCTGGCGCGCCCCCTTCGCGCCGGCGGAGGGCCTGGTCCTCCGGCTCGGCTGGCCGGCGGATGCCGCCGCCCCCGTCGAGGATGATGGCGATGAGTAGCGCCGTCCTCGCTGCACCGGTCGCCGGGCGCGCGCCGGCGCCGCGGCGCTTCGCCAATGCCGGCTGGTACGCGCTGATCCTGCCGGCCTTCCTGCTGATGACGGCCATCTACGTCGCGCCGATCCTGCAGGTCCTCGCCATCTCCGTCACCGAACCGACGGTGGGCCTGGAAAACTACGAACGCCTGCTGACGAATGCCGGCGTCCAGCGCGCGATCATGACCACGCTGCGCATCGGACTGATCACGACAGCCATCGCGCTGTGCCTCGGCTATGTGCTGGCCTACGTCGTGGCCCTGGCGTCGCCGAACGCGCAGCGCTGGTGGCTGCTGGCAGTACTGGTCCCGCTGTGGATCAGCGTGCTCGTGCGCGCCTTCGCCTGGGTCACGTTGCTGCGCCGCCAAGGCCTCGTGAACCAGGGACTGATGAGTGCGGGCATCATCGACGCACCGCTCGCGCTGGTATGGAACGAGCTCGGCATCATCATCGGCATGGTCCACTACATGGTGCCCTATGCGGTGCTGCCGATGCTGGCCTCGATGCGGGAGATCGACCCACGGCTGCTGGCCGCCGCGCGTGGGCTGGGGGCGACGCGCTTCACCGTGTTCCGGCGGGTGTTCTTCCCGCTTTCCGCGCCGGGCCTGGCGGCGTCTGGCGTGCGGGTGTTCATCTTCTCGCTCGGCTTCTACATCACGCCCGCGATCCTCGGCGGCGGCCGCACGCTGATGGCCGCCGAGTGGATCAAGATGCAGATCCTGGACATCGTTCGCTGGGGCATGGGGGCGATGCTGGCGACGGTGCTGGTTGTCGCCATCCTCACCACGCTCGCGGTGTTCTCGCGCGTGGTGAACCTCAAGCGCCTGTTCGGGGCCGGCGCATGATGGGCGGATACGGTCCCGGGCCCTTCGCGCGCAGCCTCGCCTGGATGGCGGTGGTCTACCTGGTGCTGCCGATCACCATCGTCATTCCCGTGAGCTTCACCGACCAGCGCTTTCTCTCGCTCCCGCAGGATGGGCTGAGCCTGCGGCACTACGAGAACCTGATCGGCTCCGCGCCCTGG
>JAZKFA010000009.1:0-8463 GCA_040386655.1 Pseudomonadota bacterium
GAACACGCGATCCTGCGACCGCGGGCTGGATCGTGACACCGCCGGGCATCCGGCGCCGCCCGATGATCGCGCCGTCGAGCGGGTTGAGCGTCACCAGCTCTCCGGCGCTGCTACCGATGTAGAGCTGGCCGGAGGCGAGCACCGGCGTCGCCAGCAACCCGGCTGCACGGTTCGCGGCCCTGGACGGCGCAATCGAGGTGACCCAGCGAATGCGCCCGTCATCGCGGCTGATCGCTGCCGCCTCGCCGGCACCGGTCACTGCGAAGGCCCACTCCCCGGCCACGTAGGGCGCGTTCGGCCCGCCGAGCTCGCGCTCCCACAGCCGCCGGCCGGAGCGCAGGTCGATCCCGACCGACAGCCCGCCCATGCCGACGGCGACGACGCGCCCTTCGGAGATCACCGGCAGGGCGCGGATGCCCGACACCTCGGCCAGGCTGATGCGCCCCGCCGCGGCCAGGCTCTCGGTCCACAGCACGCGACCATCGGCGACACGGATCGCGACGACCTCGCCCGAGGCGAAGCCCGCCACCGCCACATCGCCCTCGATCGCCGGGGAGGGCGTGCCGAGAGGCGCGGTCGCTGCCCCGCTCGCCCGGTAGGACCAGACGCGGCGCCCGTCATCGGTCGCGAAGCCGAACATCTGGTCCATGGTCGGGATCAGCACGCGGCCATTGGCGACGGTCATGCCGCCGCGCGACAGTGCGGGCACGTCCACCCGCCACTTCACCGTGGCGTCGGCGGGGTTGAGTGCGATCAGCTCCGCCAGGCCGGAGGCCACGAAGAGCACGCCATCGGCGAGTGCGATGCCGGCGCCGACCGCGCCGTCGCTCTCATTCGTCCGCTTGCTGTCGAAGCGCCAGCGGCGGCGGCCATCGGCCACCGAAAACGCCGAGACGACGCCATAGGCGTCAGAGACGAAGACCGTATCGCCCGATACGATCGGCGCGCCTGTGATGCGGCTGCGATAGCCCGAACCGGACCCGAAGCCACTGCGCCATGCCTCCGTGAGGGTCTCGCCCAGTGCCAGGTGGCCCGGCGCGTGGCTCGGCGTGCCGCCAGCCTGCGGCCAGTCGACTCGTACCGTCGGCGCGGGCAGCGTGATGGCGGTGTTGAAACTGGCGTCGGCGGCGAGTTCCGTGCGCTGCTCCTGGTTGAGCACCGCGATGCGCGTGCCCGGCAATGGTCGCTTGCTGGTGCCGAAGAAATCCTCGATCGTCTCGCAGCCGCCCAGCAGCCCCGCACCGGCCAGCAGCGCCGCGCGGCGCGAAAATCCCTGTGGCATCTTCGTCACCCTTCGATGCTGCGCGAGAGTCGCAGCGCGCGTTCCCGGACGCCCTGCGGCGCCGTCGCGTCATTGGCGAGCGCCTCGAGCGCCCGCTTCGCCTCGGCCGGACGGCCGCGGCGGAGTTCGACCAGCGCCGCCAGCTCCCGCGCCGAGGCCCGCCAGGCGGACCCCTCCCCGGTCAGCGGCGTGATGCGCGCGGCAAGCACGGCCGGGTCCACGTCATCGAGCCCGTGCAGCACCCACAGCAGGTTCGCGAGGTCCCGGTAGAGCGGGTCCGCATCGGTGTCGTTGGTCACTTGGTCAAGCGTGGCGCGGGCGGTGTTGCGCTCCCCGGCCTCGGCCTGGAAAGCGGCCGCGCGCAAGCGCGCCAGCGTGCGGTACCCGGTGGGCGATTGCGCCGCGAGCGAGGCGAAGCGCGCCGCCTGATCGGCCGGGGTCGCTCCCTCGCCGGCGGTCTGCGCGTTGAGGAAGGCCATCGCGCTGGTCTGGGCCTGGCGGTTCTTCCACCAGCCATAGCCTTGCCAGCCGGCCACACCGCCGAGCACCAGCAGCAGCCCCACGACGAGCAGGGGGCCGAAGCGGCGCCAGGCCTGGCGGGCGCGTTCGGCGCGAAGCTCTTCCTCGACCTCGTCGAAGATATCGACCACGGGCATTCCTTACATGATGAGCGGCAGGCCATCGGACCGGGGGTACATACAGGGGCGGTGGCAAAGCGTTAAGCCCACCCCGTCCAGGATGGGTCATGCGCCCTACCCTGCCGCTTCTTCCGTTGCTGCTGCCGATGATGCTGGGGGGCTGCCAGGCCCTGGCACCCGTGGCTGTGGTGGGCGGTGCGACCGTCGCCGCGATCGGGCGTTCGCCGGTCGACCTGGTGGTGTCCTACGCGACCGGGCGGGACTGCTCCGTGGTGCGGCTGGACCGGCGCGAGAGCTACTGCGCCCAGGCGGAACAGGCACCGCGAACGGAGCCCTTCTGCACGATGAGCCTGGGACGTGCCGATTGCTGGATCGTCCCGCCACTGGCCTTCCCGGCGCATCTGCCGGTGGGCGATGGCGCGCGGACGCTGAACGCCGCGCAGGAAGCCGACCGCACGCGATTCGGGCCGGGGATCACCCTGCCGCAGGTCGCTGTCGCCGTGGAACCGGTGCCCCTCGCCGTGGTGGTGCCGGTGCCGGTGGCAGCCGAAGCCCCACCCGTGATGATGGAGCCTGTGGACACCGCGCCGGTGCCACCGCGTACGCGGCGCGGGCGCTGACTCAGGCCAGGAGGTCGCCGGTCAGGCGACGATGATTCTCCGCGACCGCACGCTGCGCCGGCGCCATCGCGGCAACCGCCACGAGGTCCAGCCGCGTGCCGAGCAGCGCCGCGTCCCAGGCCGCCATCGCGCCCTCGGCGAAGGCGCGCTGCTTCTCCAGCACCATGTCGGACAGACGGAAGCCAGCCTCGGCCGGATTATTGGCGAGGTCGAGGCTGCGGGAGGTGAACACCGCGCTCGCCTCGAAGGCGAAGCGCGTGAAGGCGGTGAAATCCATCACAGGGCGGCCAAAATCGCTTCGGCCTTGGACACTTCGAAGGCACCCGACGCCTCGACGGCGACATGCGTCACCGTGCCGTCCTTGGCGATCAGTGCGAAGCGCTGGTTGCGCATCCCGAGGCCGCGGGCGGTGAGGTCCAGCTCGAGGCCCAGCGCGGTCGCGAGCCTGGCCGAACCATCGGCGAGCATCACGATCTCCTCGCTGATGCCCTGGTCCTTGGCCCAGGCGCCCATCACGAAGGCGTCGTTCACGGCGACGCAGGCGATGGTGTCCACGCCCTTAGCGCGGATCGCGGCGGCCTGGGTGACGAAGCCCGGCAGGTGCTTGGCCGAGCAGGTCGGCGTGAAGGCGCCGGGCACGCCGAACAGAACCACCGTCTTGCCGGCGAACAGCGCGTCGGTGGTGATCTCGCGGGGCCCCTCGGCCGTCGCCTGCATCAGCGTGACGGAGGGGATCTTGTCGCCAACCTTGATGGTCATGGGTCTCTCCAGATCGTTTGGGCTGTTTAGGCCTGAGAGGGCCGGCTGTCACGCCGCAGTGATCTTGCCGCGGGCGACTGAACCCTCCATGTGCTTCGCATGGCACAGCGCAAACCCCGCGTGAAAGTTGCGAAACCATCGGCCAAGGCGGTCGACTGGCTAGGGGGCGAATTGCTGGTCGCGATGCCCGGCATGACCGACCCGCGCTTCTCCCAGGCCGTGATCTGCCTGTGCTCGCACTCGCCCGAGGGCGCCATGGGCATCGTGCTCAACCGCCCCATCGACGGCATGAGCTTCGATGTGCTGCTCCGCCAGCTCGGCCTCGCACCCGTCCCGCCGGCGCGGCGCATCCGCGTAATCGATGGCGGCCCGGTCGAGGGCGGGCGCGGCTTCGTGCTGCACTCCGACGACTGGTCAACCGAGGGCAGCCTGCCGGTGCGCGGCGAGCTGGCGCTGACCGCGAATGTGGAGGTGCTGAAGGCCATCGCCGAAGGCGGCGGGCCACGCGTCGGTGTCCTCGCGCTGGGCTATGCCGGCTGGGCGCCTGGACAGCTCGATGCCGAGATCCAGCGGAACGCCTGGCTCAGCGTGCCGGCCGACGAGGCCCTTCTGTTCGAGCACGAGCCGGAGGATCTGTGGCGCCGGGCGCTGGCGAAGCTGCGCATTGAACCGGTGATGCTCTCGGGTGCAGCCGGGCGCGCCTGAGTAAGGAAACAAGACGGTCTTACCAGCGGTATGTTCTTAGTCAAACCATTGATATCGGGCTTGTTTTTGTAAAGCCATCTTACATTCGGAAATTCTTACCGCCCTTGCGGCGCCGGCCCTGACACCGCCAGGGGCGCAGTCGCAAGGAATATACACCTAGTCCGGCCAAAAGGCCAGGCTTACGCGTCCTCCGCCCGGATGCCGGCGGCCGAGACCACCTCCGCAAACCGCGCCTCCGCCGCGTCGAGGGAGGCGCCGAATTCCGCCGGTGTCGTCGTGGTGATGACGAAGCCCAGATCCATCAGACGCCGCGACACGGCCTCCGTCCGCAACGCACCCCGCCAAGCCTGCGCCCAGGCATTGACGATGTGATCGGGCGTGCCTTCCGGCACCAGCACGCCCTGGGTGCTCGGGACGTCGAAGCCGGGGATCAGCGTCTCGGCGATGGTCGGCACCTCCGGCATTGCGGGGTCACGCGCCAGGGTCGAGACGGCGAGCGGCACCAGCCGGCCGCCACGCACATGCTCCGTCACCGCCGGCAGGGTGATAATCATCGCGTCGATCTGCTCGGCCAGGAGGTCGAGCGTCGCCGGCCCGCCGCCGCGATAGGGGACGTTCACCACGCGCATGTTGCCCAACCCTCGCGTCACCATCTCGCTGATGAGATGCGCGATGCCGCCATGGCCGGACACGCCGAGCGTCACCCCCTGCCCCGTGCGTGCGCGGGCGACATAGTCGTCGACGCTGCGGATGCGGCTGCGCGGATGCGTCACCAGCAGCTGCGCCGCGATAATGGTCATCGTCACCGGCTTGAGGCGCTGCCGCAGCATGCCCTGCGAGCGGCCATACAGGATATCCGAGATGACCAGCCCGTCGCCGGAGCTGACCAGGAGCGTTTGCCCGTCCCGCGCGGCGCGGCCGACCAGGGCGGAGGCGACGCGGCCGGCGGCACCGCCGTTGTTCTCCATCACCACCGTCTGGCCCATGCGCTCCGTAAGCCCAGGACCGGCGGCGCGGGCATGGATGTCGAGCGTGCCGGCGGCTGCGGCGGAGATGATGCAGCGAACGGCCTGGCTTGGCTGCCAACTTTGCGCCCGCGCGGGCGGGGCCAGCAGTCCTGCGCCGGCAAGCAGCGCCATGCGGCGAGGAAGGCGCATCATGCCGGCACCAGGATGCGGAAGCGCGCATCCCCGTCGCGCCTTATCTGTTCCGGCAGGTCCAGCTCCCACTGGATATAGCGCAGCTTCTCCCGCACCTGCTCCTCCGGCGGGAACTGCGCAGGCGCGAGCCAGACGTCGTCCTGGCTGAGCAGGCGATCGGTCCCCTTCTCCTCGGCCCCGCCCGCCGCGCGCCAGGCGCCATTGCCGCCGAGCAGGGTCCGCACGCGCCTGGATCCGCCCTCGAGGTCGGCAGCCCCCAGCATCGCCAGGGCAACGTCGTCGGCGGTGACGATGATGGTGGTCGCATCGCCAGCATGATCAGCGACGGCGTCCGCGAGCCGCGCGCGCGTGACGAACCAGGCACCGGGGATATGCCCCGTGCGGAAGGCGCGGCTGCTGCCGATGTCGAAGACCACCGCCTTGCCCGACGCCAGCTGGTCCCGCAGCGACGTCGCGTCGATCCAGTCCGGCCGCAACGCGCCCAGGCCGCAGACACGGCGCGGTTCCGGCCCTGTCTCGAGCGGACCGTCGTTCCCGCCGTCGAGCACATAGACATCGTCCCAGCCGAGCTGCGTCAGCCAGGAGGCGGTGACCAGGGCGCGCACCCCCTCGGCATCCACCAGCACGATCCGGGATTTCAGCGTGCCGACATAATGGTCCGTCGACTGCACCAGCTGCCCGCCGGGTGCGGAGCGCGTGCCGGGCATGTGGCCCGCGAGGTATTCCTCGGGGCTGCGCACGTCGAAGACGAAAAGGCTGCGACCCGTCTCGCCGCGGAAGGCGGCGAGGTCGGCCAGGTTGCAGCGCTTCACCTGCGCACGGCGAGCCAGGTCTTCGGCGGCACTGCGCGCCCAGTCCAGGTTGACAGGGTCGGGCGGCGGCACGGTGCGGGTCTCGCCATGGGCCAGCGTCAGCCCGGCCAGCTCCCACCCCATGGTGCCGTTCTCCAGCGCGAGGACGCGGTTGGGCAGCTTCGCATTGATGAGCGACTGTGCCCCGATGATGCTGCGCGTGCGCCCGGCGCAGTTCACCACCACCAGCGTCTTCGGATCCGGCGCGGCCTGGCGGGCGCGGTGCACCAGTTCCGCACCCGGGCAGTCGAGCCCGCCGGGGATGCTCATGTCGCGGAATTCGACCATAGGCCGGCTGTCCAGCACCACGAGGTCGGCGCCCTCGGCCTGCAGCTTCGCGAACTCGGCGGCGGAAATATGCGGTGTGCCGGTCTCGACCTCCACCACCTCGCCGAAGGCCTTGCTGGGCACGTTGGTGCCGGTGAAGACCTCGAACCCCGCCGCTTCCCAGCCGCGCGTACCGCCGGCGAGGGCGGCGATGTCTTCATAGCCGGCCCGCGCGAGCACGGCGGCGGCGCGATCGATCAGGCTGCCATCGCGATCGACCAGGATAACGCGGGTGGCGCGCCTCGGCACCAGCGCGTCGATCACCAGTTCCAGCCGGCTCAGCGGCGCGGGGGCGGCGAACAGGAGATGGCCCTCGTCGGAGAAAGCCCGCTCCTCCCGCACATCGAGCAAGGCGAGTTCGCCGGTGTCGCGGATCGCGGCCTTCACCTGTTGCGGTGTCAGCATCGCCGTACCAGCCATGGATTTTCCCCCCGCGAATTTTGAGGGAGCATGCGGCCTGCGCGACCGGTCGCCAAGGCGTCTTCGCGCAGGGCGGACAGGCGTTTCCCGACGGGTGGCTATCCCGCCCAGACCAGCGACCGCACAGCCGCGATGGGCGTCACGCCGTGATGCGCCGCCTCGCGCGCCAGCATGGCCGGGTCGGGGTTCGGCCCATACTGATCCCCGGCCAGCCCCGTCATCGCCCAGAGGCAGTCGATGCCCGCCGCCTTCGCGCCAGCGAGGTCCGTATGCGGCGTATCGCCGATGGCCAGCACGCGGCCCAGCGGCGGGTTGCCTAGGGCTTCGAAAACCGGCGCATAGACCTCCGGGTCCGGCTTGCCAAGTTCGAGCACGCGCCCGCCGCCTTGGAGGTACACATCGGCAAAGGCGCCGGCGCACAGCACCCGCTCGCCCGCCACCATCACGGCGCGATCGGGGTTCACGCAGATCATCGGCAGCCCCGCGGCAAGGCAGGTTGCCAGCACCGCGCGATAGGGCTCGACCGAGGTCGGACCACGATCGGGATCGGGCCCGGTGTTGAGCAGCAGGTCGGCCTCGCCCGGCGTGGCGACCAGCGTGGCGACGCCATCCTCGATCACCGAGAGGTCGCGCTCCGGCCCGATATGAAAGGCGCGGCGCCCGAGGCCGGACAGGAACGGATGGGTCCCTTCCTTCAGCACGCGCCAGGTCACCTCGCCCGAGGACATCGTCGCGTCGTACAGGTCCCGCGTGACGCCCATCTTGGCGAGCATGCCGTCGATGAACCAGGCCCGCCGCGGGGCATTGGTCAGGAACACCACGCGCTTGCCGCGCTGGCGCAGCTGCGCCAGCGCGTCGAGCACGCCCGGATAGGGCCTCCGCCCGTCATGCACCACGCCCCAGAGGTCCAGCACATAGGCGTCGTAATCGTCGGCGATACCGGCGATGCCTTCGAGGATTTTCATGCGGCCTCCGCGCCGATCGCGTCCATGACGGAGGCAAAGCCCTCCGCCGCCAGGGCCGCCGACAATTCGCGCTTGATGCGCGGGATCAGCGCCGGGCCCTCATAGGCGAAGGCGCTGTAGAGCTGCACCAGCGTCGCGCCGGCCTTGATCTTCGCCAGCGCATCGGCACCGCTCGCGACGCCGCCGACACCGACCAGCGTGAGCCGCCCGCGCGCGATCCGCGCGACGCGGCGGAGCATCTCGGTCGAGGGCTCCAGCAGCGGCGCGCCCGACAACCCGCCGGCCTCGCCGCGATGCGCGCTGCGCAGGGTCGCCGGCCGCGCGAGGGTGGTGTTGGACACGATCAGCCCCGCGACACCGCGCGCGAGGCACGCATCGACGATCGGCGAGAGGCTCTCCTCGGCCAAGTCGGGCGCGATCTTGACCAGGATGGGCGGGGTGCGTGGCAAGCCAGCGCGCGCGGCGGCGATGGCGTCCAGCACCTCGCCCAGGCTTTCCTCGCCCTGCAGGTCGCGCAGGCCGGGCGTGTTGGGCGAGGAGATGTTGACGGTGACCAAGTCCGCATGCGGCGCCAGCGCGGCATAGAGCAGCGCATAATCCGCGGCCTTGGTCGTCGAATCCTTGTTGATCCCGACATTCGCACACAGCGGCGCCGGCAGCGGCCGCGGCAGGGTCGCCACGCGCGCCAGGAAGGCAGCGAGCCCCGCATTGTTGAAGCCCATGCGGTTGATGATGG
>JAZKFA010000010.1:0-3080 GCA_040386655.1 Pseudomonadota bacterium
GATCGGGCATTCGGAGTTTCATCGGGCGCACTCTGCGGCATCGGCGCGACGGATGCTGCGGCGACGGACGAAGTCTCCGCGCCTTGGCCGCGCTAGGCTAGGCTCGGCTTGAAGGAGACGCCGCCATGGTCACCACCGCCGCGATCGCCGAGACCGCCGCCATGGTCGGCGAACCCACGCGCGCCGCCATGCTATCGGCTCTGCTCGACGGGCGCGCCCTGACCGCGACGGAGCTTGCCCGCGCCGCCGGCATCATGCCGCAGACCGCCAGCGCGCATCTGGGCC
Organism: Pseudomonadota bacterium; assembly: GCA_040386655.1. GTDB lineage: Bacteria > Pseudomonadota > Alphaproteobacteria > Acetobacterales > Acetobacteraceae > Plastoroseomonas. Next base: position 286 of record JAZKFA010000010.1, read on the forward strand.
GCATGGTCGAGGCCGGGCTGCTCGCGGTGGAGCGGCAGGGACGGCACCGCTACCACCGCCTCGCCTCGCCCACCGTCGCCCGTATGCTGGAGGGAATCATGGAGGTGGCCGGTATGGCGCCACGCCAGGGCAAGCCGCTGCGGGTCGGCCCGGCTGACGCGGCGCTGCGCGCGGCGCGCACCTGCTACGACCACCTGGCCGGCAGGCTCGCGGTCGGGATCGCGGATGCGATGCTGAACCGCGGACAGCTCGAACTCTCCGCCGATGGCGGAGCGGTCACACGCAGTGGCGAGGCGATGCTGGAAGCCCTCGGCGTCGCCGCGCGGCCGACGGAACCGCGCCGCGGCCGGCTGTTCTGCCGCCCCTGCCTCGACTGGAGCGAACGGCGGCCGCACATCGCGGGCGTGGTCGGGGCCGCGCTCTGCACGCGCTGCTTCGAACTGGGCTGGGTCACGCGAATTGCGGGATCGCGCGCGCTGCGGGTCACCCGCGCGGGCGAGGCGGGGTTCGCTGCGACCTTCGGCATCCAGGCCTGAGATGGCTCAGGCCGTCCCCATCGCCCGGCGGATGAAGAAGCGCTTGAGCGGCGGGATGCGCCCGACCGCGGCGATGCCCAGCCGGCGGGCGATGCGCACGGGGGCGAAGTCATTACCGAACAGCCGCTCCAGCGCGTGCGTCGCGCCCAGCATCATCAGCGCATCGGGCCGCCGTGCCGCCTGGTAGCGCGCGAGCAGGCCAGGGCTGCCCACGTCTTCGCTGGCGTGGTGTGCCTCGGCGATCAGGTCGGCCAGCGCGCCCACGTCGCGGAAGCCCAGGTTCAGCCCCTGGCCGGCGATCGGATGGATGCCGTGCGCGGCATCGCCGACCAGGGCCAGCCGCGTCGCGGTGTAGCGATGCGCGTGCAGCGCACTGAGCGGGTAGGACCAGCGCCGCCCGATGGGGCGGATGGCGCCCAGGTGATCGCCCATGCGCCGCGCGATCTCCCGCCCGTAATCCGCGTCATCCATCGCCAGCGCCTTGCGCGCGATAAGCGTCCGGTCGGACCAGACGATGGCGCTGGCATGCGGGTGCTCCGGCGTGCCGTTGATCGGCAGCTGCGCAAACGGCCCGTTGGGGAGGAATTTCTCTAGCGCGGTATTGTTGTGCGGCCGCTCATGCGCGATCGCGCCGACCAGGCCCATGCAGCCGTAGTCGAGTGTCGAGACGCGGATGCCCGCCTGCTTCCGCAGCGGGGAGCCACGCCCCTCGGCCGCGATCACCAGCCGTGCGCGGAAGCGGGTGCCATCCGAGAGCACCACCTCGGCGCCGCGTTCGTCGCGGGTGACCGTGGCGGTCGCCGGCGCATGGACCGACAGGCTGGGCAGCGAGGGCAGCCGTGCGTTCAAGGCGACGCGCAGCGCCCGCGCCTCGACCATCCAGCCAAAGGCGTCCTCCCCCACCTCCTCGCCGGCGAAATGCAGCGACAGGGGGGAGGGGCGCTCGCCGGGGCGGCCATCGGCGATGCGGATATGCGCGATCGGGCAGGGCGGTTCGGGCAGCCGGTCCCAGATGCCGGCGCGCGCGAGGATGCGTTGCGACGCCAGGGCGATCGCGTAGCAGCGGCCATCGAAGGCGGGCATCTCCATGGGCGGCAGCAGCGCGGCATCGACAATCGCGGCCGAAACCCCTTCGGCGGCGAGGAGCGCGGCCAGCGTCGCCCCGACCGGGCCCGCGCCGATGATGGCGACGTCGAAGGTGCGGTCGGTGGGCGGCATCGGCGGGCGTCTCCTGAGGGCGCTGATATGGGCGCGCGTGCCAATCGCGGCAGGGGTAGGCGTTCGCACAAAAAAGAGGCAGTTGGTTTGTTCATGTTCCATGCGAATCGGGTCCGACCGGGCCCGCGTGGCCTGTCTCGCAGCATGGCACGGCTCTTGGATAGCCAAGGCTCCAAGGCCAAGAAAGGACGTTCTGCGCCATGAAGATGGTCACTGCCATCATCAAGCCCTTCAAGCTGGACGAGGTGCGCGAGGCACTCACCCCGCTCGGCGTCCAGGGTCTCACCGTCACCGAGGTCAAGGGCTTCGGGCGGCAGAAGGGTCAGACCGAGATCTACCGCGGTGCGGAGTATCAGGTGAGCTTCCTGCCCAAGGTGAAGATCGAAGTCGTTGTCGCCGACGAACTCGTCGATGCCGTGGTGGAAGCGATCGCTGTCACCGCCCGCACCGGCAAGATCGGCGACGGCAAGATCTTCGTCATGGATGTGGAGCGTGCGCTGCGCATCCGGACGGGCGAGACCGACGCCTCGGCAATCTGAGGCGGATCAACAAGCGTGACACGAGAGACAGGGGAATTGAGAGCATGAGGATGCTTGCGCGCGGTGCGCTCGCCATGGCTGTGCTGGCCTCCGGGCCAGCCTTTGCCCAGGCCGAGCCGCCCAAGATCGATACGGGCGATACCGCCTGGATGCTGACCTCCACCGCGCTGGTCCTGATGATGACCGTCCCGGGCGTGGCGCTGTTCTATGCCGGCATGGTCCGCAAGAAGAACCTGCTGGCCACCATGATGCAGTCCTTCGCCATCACCGCCCTGGTGACCGTGCTCTGGGCCGTCATCGGCTACTCGATCGCCTTCGGCGAGGGCAACGCCTATATCGGCGACCTCTCAAAGGTGCTGCTCGCCGGCATCGCGGAGAACTGGGACAAGCCGTTCACGCTGGGTTCGGGCGATGCCGCCGTCGCGACCACCATCCCCGAGACGGTGTTCGTCATGTTCCAGATGACGTTTGCCATCATCACCCCGGCGCTGATCGCCGGTGC
>JAZKFA010000011.1:0-6045 GCA_040386655.1 Pseudomonadota bacterium
CTGGCCGGACGGCTGCGCGCCGTGGCCCCGGAATCGGGCCAGCGCGCGGAGACGGGCGAGCCGCGCACCGGCAGCGCCGGGATGCATGCGGGGCAGGTCGAACTGCTCGCGCAGTCGCTGCCCGGCCTGCCGGAGGGCAGCCGGATCACGCCGGGGATGACGCTCACCGCCGAGATCAAGGTCGGCACGCGCAACCTGCTCTCCTATTTCCTCAACCCGCTGACGCGCGGGCTGCAGGAAGCCATCCGCGAGCCCTGAGGCACCGCGCCCCCTGCCGGGCGGGGGCGCGCTGGACTAGGCTCCGCCCCATGCCCCCTTCCTCGTCGCGCACACCCGAAGCCCCGATGCCGTGGGCGCTGCTCGCTGCCTGTTGCCTGGCGATGTTCGCTGCCGCGTGCAGCGGCACGACGCGCTCGCCCTTCCTGATCGACATGGCGCGCGACCTGGACAGCACGCTGCCGCTGATAGCGAACCTCATGGCGCTGACCTCCATCAGCTGGGGCGTCGCCTCGCTCGTGGCCGGCGCCGGGTCGGACCGTTGGGGGCGGCGGCCCTTCCTGATCGGCGGGCCGGTCCTGCTCGCGCTCTGCCTGGTCGGCACGGCCAGCGGCGGGAGCTACTTCGCGGTCGCCACCTGGGCGACGCTCGCGGGCGCCTGCGCCGGTGCCTTCACCGGCACCATCATGGCCGAGGCCTCGACGCGCGTGCAGGAGGGGCAGCGGGGCCGCGCGCTGGGGTGGGTCATGGCCGGGCAATCCCTCGCGCTGCTGCTCGGCGTGCCGCTGGCGGCCTGGATCGGGGAGGTGCTCGGCTGGCGGGGCGTGATGCGCGTGGTCGCGGCCATCGCGCTGCTCGCGGCAATCGCGCTGCTGGCGACCACGCTGCGTCCCGCGGGGAGTGCAGGTCATACCCGGGGTGCGCGGGTGAGCTACCGCGCCGCCATGTCCGGGCCGGTGCTGCGCCTCCTCGCGATGGGGGTTACCGAACGCGTCTGCTACGGGCTGATGGCCATCTATTTCGCGGCCTTCCTGCAGACCAGCTACCAACTGAGTCTGTCCGCGCTGGCATTGCCGCTCGCGCTGTTCGCGCTGGGCAACATCGCGGGCACGATCATTGGCGGACAGATGGCGGACAAGCTGCCGAACCGCCTACTCATCTTCGCCGTCGCCATGGCCGGTTCGGCGGTGCTCGCGCTGCCGCTGTTCGGCTGGACGGTGAGCCTGCCGGTCTCGGTCGGACTGGGCTTCACCTATGTGCTGATCAACGCACTGGCCCGGCCGAGCCTGATGGCGAGCCTCGCGAGCGTGCCCGAGGAGGTGCGCGGCACCGTGCTCGGCCTTAACGTCACCTCCGCCAGCTTCGGCTGGCTGGGGGCGGCCGCGCTCGGCGGGTGGATGCTGGCGCGGCAGGGTTTTTGGGGGTTCGGGCCGCTCGCATGCGCGATCGGGCTGCTGGGGGCGGCGCTGGCACTGCTGCGCCGCCCGGTGCCACAAGGGCGCTGAAGGATGACCGTCCGGCATCTACGCCGCGCCGCGTGGCGGCGGGAATGTCTCCGGAAGGCTGGCCTCTCAGCGGGAAGGCCGGGCCGGGGCAAGGTCCCAAGCCGCTTGCCGCGCCTCACGCGCCTGAGGGCCAGCGCAGCCCGCCATCCCGGATGTCAGCAGCCTTGAAGGGCGCGACCATCACCTTGTCCGCCTGGTTGCCGCCGAGCAGGTGGACGCGTCCCGCCTCGGTCTTCACCCAGAAGCCGACATGACCACTGGCCCCGGGTGCCTGCGGCTTGAGCACCACGATGCAGCCCGGCCGCGGCGCGTCGAGCGCCTTGCCGAAATGCATCCAGTCCCCCGCGAGCGCGGAGCCGGTACCCTTGCGCAGGAACCCCGCCGTGCCGACGCAGAAGGAGACGAAGGCGGCGCACCAGGGCACCGCGTCCGGTCGCGCGCCGCCGCTGGTCCAGGAGAAGTATTCGACGATGCGGGGGTTGTCTGCGGCACCGGGAAGCTCCGCCTGGCCTTCCTCCTCGCGGGCGATCTTGAACCAGGCGGGGATCTGCTGCGCGTCGGCGGCGGCCTCCGGCGCCTCGTCACCGGAGGAGCCGGTGGTGGCGTGTCCGGTGTGGACCGGCTTCGGCGGATTCGCTGCGACGAAGACCACGGGCTTGGGCCGCTTCTCCTCGGCGGCGAGCATCGCGAGCGCATCGGCGCATTCATCGACAAAGCGCTTCGCGACGCTCGCCTGCACCTGCGCTGAACAGCGCTGGAAATGCGCCAGCACGCCGTCCGGGCGCCGGCGGCCCCGCTCGGCATAGATGGCCTTGATCATGGCGGCCTCGTCATCGGTGGCGGCCGAGTGGAAGATCTGCACGGCGGCGTTGCGGTGCTGCACCGCCGTTGACCACAGCACGTCCTGCAGCGCGCGCGAGCGGGTGGCGACGTCGATGCCGAGAGCGAGCAGCTTCTTGCGCTGCACCTCGTAATGGGTGCGCTGGATGAAGGATCGCTGCGCCTCCTCGAAGGCGGCCTTGTCCCGCTGGACCAGCGCCTTCCATGCGGCATCGAAGCCCGCGCTGCCCGGGTCCGCGCCGGCGAAGGCGTCTGCGAAGGGGAAGCCCGGTTCGTCGATGAACTCGGCCACCGTTCCACCCGCCGGCTCGCTGCACATCTGCCAGCAGCCATAGGATTTGCCGCCGGGGTCGCCGACGCCGCCAGAGATGGTCTCCGGGCCACGCGTGCCGACCTCGTAGCGGCGGGAGAGCTCGCCCAGCAGCTCGGCGGCCGCGATGCCGTCCTTGGGCATCACGAAGAAGCCGATGTCGACGCCGCCCTTGGGATTATCCGAGACGGCGAAGCGGAGCGTCTCGCCCGCATTCCTTGCCTGGAAGTCGAGGCCTTCGAGGTTGCTCTGCACCTCGGGGATTGGAACTCCGGCGAGCATGCCAGCCTTCATCGCATCTCTCCTTTCGCGCTCGGGTCAGGGCAGCAGGCGCAGGTTGCGCACGATGCGCGACCGGCGCTCCTCGCCCGCGGGCGAGGCATCGTTGATCAGCGCCTGGACAGGGACGGCGCCGCTCTCGATTTCGGGTAAGCCTTCCTCGCCGGCGGCGCGGAGGATGGCGCGCAGGCGCTCCTGGCGCGTCGCCGCGGGCTGGCCTTCGGCGAGGAAGAAGCTGCGCAGCGCGGCCGCGGAATCTGTACGCGCGCTGCCTTCGCTCACCACCGGGGGCCGCACCGCCGCGGCACGCGGGGCGACGCGCAGGGAGGCGGCTTCGGCAACCGCGACGGATCCGCGCGGCGAGGTCTCGACCGCCGTCTGCCCGGTGATGACCTGGCGGGTGATGTTGTCCTGCGCGACCTGCGCCTGCTCGCCGACTGCACGTGTCACGGCGGTGAGCGCGCCCGGCATGGTGCCCGCGCGGTAGTAGCCATACAGGTCCGACAGCGCCCATCCCAGCGGGTAGCGCGCGGGGTCCTGCTGCAGGCCCCGGCGGATGCGCAGCGCCACGCGCTGGCGCTCCGAGCGCATCGCGGTCAGCAGCGCGGTGGCGGTGCGGTCGGCCAGCACGTCGCGCGAGAAGGCCTCCCGGCCGCCGGTCACGCCAGCGGCGAGGGCGGCCAGGATATTGGCGGCGCCGAGGCTCGAGACGCTCGCCGCGGCGGTGAGGCCGAGGACGGCGGTGGTGGCGCCGAATTCGCCGTAACGCGTGTCGTCGAAAAAACGGCCTTCGTATTCGGCGTAGCGCAAGTCGATCGCGACCATGAGCGAATAGGCGATGGTGTCGCGGCAGGACCGCTGCGCCTCGACTGGCTGCGCGAGGCAGCGCGTGATGGCGGCGGGGGAATAGCCATCGGCGAGTTCGCCAATGGCACGTTCCTGGTCCGGCAGCGGGGATCGCGGACCGGCGGCGAGCCCACCGCAGCCGGCGAGTGCCAGGGCGAGCGTCAGGCGAAGAAGCATACGCTGATGCAACCGTACCATCGCCCATTCTCCCCGTCATCCGCGGTCTTGCCGCGCGGAGTAATCGCAGGACGAATGCTTAGCAGGGATGCCCGAATGACTGGCGTTAGTTCAGCGTTATAATGGAGCCAGGGCCGCGAAACGGCCCGCGCGCACCAGGGCGGCAACCGCCGCGATGTCGGGCGCCATGACCCGGTCCGCGTCCCAATGCGCCGCGGCGCCGCGCACCAGCGCATGCGCCGCCTCAATCGATGCAGCCGAGGTGAGCGGGCGGTGGAAGTCGAGCGCCTGCGCCCCGCACAGCAGCTCGATCGCCAGGATGTTCGCGAGGTTCACCGCCATGGGCGCGAGGCGCAGCGCGGCGCCGGTCGCCATGCTCACATGGTCTTCCTGGTTGGCCGAGGTGGGCAGGCTGTCCACGCTGCGCGGTGCAGCGAGCGCGCGGTTCTCGGCCACCAGCGCGGCGGCCGTCACCTGCGCGATCATGAAGCCGGAATTCAGCCCGCCATCACGCACGAGAAAGGCCGGAAGGCCGGACAGGACGGGGTCCATCAGCAGGGCAATGCGGCGTTCGCTGATGGCGCCCAGCTCGGCCAGCGCGAGTGCGATAATATCGGCGGCGAAGGCCACGGGCTCGGCGTGGAAATTGCCCCCCGAGAGGATCTCGCCGCCCTCGACGACGAGGGGATTGTCGGTGACGGCATTGGCCTCGCGCAGCAGCGTCGCGGCGGCCTGGTCGATGACGTCGAGGCAGGCGCCGGCGACCTGCGGCTGGCAGCGCAGCGAATAGGGATCCTGCACGCGGGGATCGCCGGTGCGGTGGCTCTCACGGAGCGCGCTACCGGCCATGAGCGCACGCAGGGCATCGGCGCAGCGGATCTGTCCGGGCTGGCCGCGCAGCGCGTGGATGCGGGCGTCGAAGGGCGTGTCACTGCCCTTCGCACCCTCGGTGGACAGCGCACCGGCGACGAGGGCGGTGCGCAGCGCATCCTCGGCGGCAAACAGACCTGCCAGCGCGAGAGCGGTGCTCACCTGCGTGCCGTTGAGCAGGGCCAGGCCCTCCTTCGGGCCCAGGACCAGCGGTGCGATGCGCGCGCCGTGCGGGATGTGCGCGTCGCCCTCACCAACCAGCACCAGCGCGAGGTGCGCGAGCGGCGCGAGATCACCCGAGGCGCCGACCGATCCCTGCGCCGGGATTACCGGCACGATGCCCTGGTCGAGCAAGGTGAGCAGTGCGTCGACCACCGCGACCCGCACGCCGGAGGCACCGCGCGCCAGCGACAGGGCTTTCAATGCGATCACAAGCCTCACGATATCGGCGGGTAGCGGCGCACCTACGCCCGCCGCGTGGCTGCGCAGGAGGTTGAGCTGCAGCTGCGCCAGGCCCTCGGCCGGGATGCGCGTGGAGGCGAGCTTTCCGAAACCGGTGTTGACACCGTAGAGCGGCACGCCCTCCGCCAGCCGCGCGGCGAGTGCCTCGGCGGAAGCGGCGACGGGCGCCTGCCAGCCCCGGGCCAATGCGGCGGCGGCGCCGGCATGAATGGCGCGCAGCTGCGCGAGCGTGGCCGCCCCGGGTGTCATAGTTTCAACCATGGCCAGGCTCCTCAGTGGCGAAAGGCGGGCTGCACCGCTTTACCCCAGCATCGGCAGGTCCAGCCCGAACTCCCGCGCGCAATCGATGGCGATGTCGTAGCCGGCATCGGCATGACGCATTACGCCGGTCGCGGGGTCGTTCCACAGCACCCGTTTCAGCCGCCGCGCCGCATCCGCACTGCCGTCGCACAGGATCACCATCCCCGAATGCTGGGAGTAGCCCATCCCCACCCCGCCGCCATGGTGCAGGCTGACCCATGTCGCGCCACTCGCGGTGTTCAGCAGCGCGTTCAGCAGCGGCCAATCGGAGACGGCGTCGGAGCCATCCTTCATCGCCTCCGTCTCCCGGTTCGGGGATGCGACGGAGCCTGAATCGAGGTGGTCGCGCCCGATCACCACTGGCCCGATCTCGCCGCGCGCGACCATCTCATTGAAGGCGAGGCCGAGGCGGTGGCGCTGGCCAAGCCCGACCCAGCAGATGCGCGCGGGCAGTCCCTG
>JAZKFA010000012.1:0-3970 GCA_040386655.1 Pseudomonadota bacterium
CGGTAGAGGTCGCCCTGGCCCTCGTCGGGGGTCAGCACCATGACCACGTCGGCCCATTTCGCCGCCTCGGCGGGGGCCATCACGGTGAAGCCGGCGGCCTTGGCCTTGTCGGCGCTGCTGCCGGGGCGGAGGCCGATGGCGATGTCGGCCTGGCCGCTATCGCGCAGGTTCATCGCATGGGCATGGCCCTGGCTGCCGAAGCCGATGATCGCGACCTTCTTGGCCTTGATCAGGTTCACGTCGGCGTCGCGGTCGTAGTAAACGCGCATGGAGCGCTCTCCTTTGTTCGTCAGTCTCTGGTGGGCGTGGTGTTAAACGCTTCGTGAGCGGCTTTAAAGGCTGCGCGTGCCGCGGGCGATGGCGACGGCACCGGTGCGGGAAATCTCGGACAGGCCAAGCGGGCGCATCAGGGCGCAGAAGGCGTCGATCTTTTCGGCACTGCCCGTCATCTCGAACACCGCGCTCTCGGGTGTCGCGTCCACGACGCGGGCGCGGAAGGCATCGGCCAGGCGCAGCGCCTCCATCCGGCTCTCGCCGCGGCCGACGATCTTGATCAGCGCCAGCTCGCGCGACAGATGCGGGCCTTCCAGCGCCAGGTCGCTGACCTTGTGGACCGGGACCAGCCGGTCGAGCTGGGCCTTGATCTGGTCGATGATCATCTCCGTGCCCGACGTCACGATGGTGATGCGCGACAGGCGGCGCAGCTCATCGACAGGGGCGACGGTCAGGCTCTCGATGTTGTAGCCGCGGCCGGAGAACAGGCCGATGACGCGCGCAAGCACGCCGGCCTCGTTCTCGACCAGCACGGCGATGGTCGCGCTGCGCTGCTGGGTCTCGCTCATCGGATCACACCAGCACCTTGCCTTCGTCCGTGACACCAGCGACGCCACCCTCCTGGTCGGGCCCGAGGATCATCTCGTTATGGGCGGCACCGGAGGGGATCATCGGGAAGCAGTTCTCGTCCTTGGCCACGCAGATATCGGCGATGACAGGGCCATCATGGGCGAGCATCTCGTGGATGACGCGGTCCAGGTCCGAGGCGTCGGTCGCGCGCAGCCCCTTCGCGTGGAAGCTCTCGGCAAGCTTCACGAAGTCAGGCAGAGCGGCCGAGTAGCTCTCGGAATAGCGGCTGCCATGCAGCAGTTCCTGCCACTGGCGGACCATGCCCATGTACTCGTTGTTGAGGATGAACACCTTCACCGGCAGGCGGTATTGCGCGAGCGTGCCCATCTCCTGGATGTTCATCAGGATCGAGGCCTCGCCGGCGATGTCGATGACCAGCGCGTCGGGGTGCGCGATCTGCACGCCCATCGCGGCCGGCAGGCCGTAGCCCATGGTGCCCAGGCCGCCCGAGGTCATCCAGCGGTTCGGCTTCTGGAAGCCGAAATACTGCGCCGCCCACATCTGGTGCTGGCCGACTTCGGTCGTGATGTAGGTCTCGCGCTTGAGCTCGCGGGTGATCTCGTACAGGCGCTTGACCGCATGCTGCGGCTTGATGATGCGGCCTTCCTGGCGGTAGCGCAGGCAATCCTTGCCGCGCCAATCCTCGATCATGCGCCACCAGGCCGCGAGCGCGGGCTTGTCCTGCGGCGTCTCGTCGGCCTTCCAGCAGGCAACGATGGCAGCGAGGATCGCGCCGGCATCGCCCGCGATCGGCACGTCCACCTTGACGTTCTTGTTGATCGAGGACGGGTCGATGTCGGCGTGGATCTTCTTCGAGCCCGGCGAGAAATGGCTGAGCTTGCCGGTCACGCGGTCATCGAAGCGGGCGCCGATGTTGAACATCACGTCGCAGCCATGCATCACGAGGTTCGCCTCGTAGGTGCCGTGCATGCCGAGCATGCCGATGAACTGGCGGTCGTCGGACGAGAAGGCGCCGAGACCCATCAGCGTGTTGGTCACTGGGAAGCCCGTGAGGTGGGCGAGCTCGGTCAGCAGGCGCGATGCCTCGGGGCCGGCGTTGATGACGCCGCCGCCGGCGTAGATCACCGGGCGCTTCGCACCCTTCAGAAGCGCGACCGCGCGGCGGATGGCGCCGGCATCGGGCGCGGTGACGGGGCGGTAGCTGCGGTGCTCCGCCGTCGCGGCTTCCACGTAGGGCGCCTTGGCGATCAGGATGTCCTTGGGAAGGTCGATCACCACCGGGCCGGGCCGGCCGGAGCGCGCGACGTAGAAAGCCTCATGCACCGTGCGCGCGAGGTCCGCGGATTTCTTGACCAGGTAGTTGTGCTTGGTCGCCGGACGCGTGATGCCAGTGGTGTCCGCCTCCTGGAAGGCGTCGTTGCCGATCAGGTGCGTGGGCACCTGGCCGGTCAGGCACACCAGCGGGATGGAATCCATCAGCGCGTCGAGCAGGCCGGTGACCGCATTGGTCGCGCCGGGGCCGGAGGTCACCAGCACGCACCCGACCTTGCCGGTCGAGCGCGCATAGCCCTCGGCCGCGTGGACGGCGGCCTGCTCGTGGCGGACCAGGATGTGGCGGATGGCATTCTGCTGGAACAGCGCGTCGTAGATGGGCAGGACCGCGCCGCCGGGATAGCCGAAGATGACCTCGACGCCCTGTTCCTTGAGCGCGCGCAGGACGACTTCGGCGCCATTGAGAGTCAGGGCTTGGGTGGGCATTTCGGTGGCGGACATGTGTGGCTTCCTTGGCAACCTTCCCACGGCTTTAGGGCCGGGGAAGGCGCGCAGCCTTAGACCCCTGAATAGGGGGCGTCAACGCGACTTTGCAGAAATGCGAAGATTTGTGCCCTATCACTTTCTGAATATTGCGCCAGACCCGCGTGTCGCGCATTGATCCTATGCGTCTCGCCTGGGTCGGCCAGGGATTGGTGCCGGAACCAGGTGGCTTGGCGCTTGGTGTACTGGCCCGTGTTGAGGATGGCGCGGGCACTCGCGGCCTCCAGGGTCATGGTGCCGGCGAGGTGCGCCGCAAGCTCCGGCACGCCATGCGCGCGCATCGCCGGCAGGGCGGGGTCGAGGCCACGCGCGGCGAGACGTCGGACCTCCTCGATCGCACCGGTCTGCAGCATCGTGGCCCAGCGGGTGGCGATGGCCTCGCGCAGGGTGGTCCGCGGCGGGTCGAGCAGGATGGCCGCGAAGCGCCAGGGCGACGGCACCTCGCCCGCCTTGGCTTGCCAGGCGGCCATGCCCTCGCCGGTGGCAACCAGCACCTCCCAGGCGCGGGCGAGGCGCTGCGGGTCGGAGGGGCGAAGCCGCGCCGCGCTGTCCGGGTCGGCTATGGCCAGGCGGGCGTGCAACGCGCCAGGCCCCTCGGCGGCGAGCAGATCGCGCGCGGCCTGTCGGACCGGGTCCGGGATCGCAGGCATGGGCGCGAGCCCCTCGCGCAGCGTCTGGTCCGGGTGGCCCGGCCGGCGGCGCGCGCCTCCCCCATCGCCGCCAACGCGGCGTCGCGCCACCAGGCGACGGAGGCGGCTTCGGCCGCGTCGCGCACGCCATACAGCGCGTGCGGCACCATAGCCTCATCCTCCGGCGTCGGGCGCGCGGTGAGGATGCGGAGGTCGGCATAGACCTGCATGGAATCGGCGTTGATCACCACACCGCCCAGCCGCTGCGCGCATTCGATGGCGAGTGCCGACTTGCCCGAGGCGGTCGGCCCCGCGACGATCAGCGCCCATGGTTGATCCATCATCATCGCGCGTGCATAGCCCTTTCCCATGGATCATGTGCTGACCCTCATCGCCGCGCCGGGCGGCCTCACGCCCGAGCATACCGCCGCCGTGCGCGCCGCGCTGCGTGCGCTGGCCGCCGAAGCCGGCAGCCCCGACTGGCTGGCCGAAGCCGAGGCCGCCGACATCCCCTTCAGCGCGATCGGCGCCGACCTCGCCAGTGCCGCCGCGCGCCGGGCGCTGGGCGACGCCGCGGTGGACGCCATCGCGCAGCCGCGGGAGGGGCGCCGGAAGCGCCTGCTGGTCGCCGACATGGACAGCACCATCATCACCTCCGAGAC
>JAZKFA010000012.1:3980-9160 GCA_040386655.1 Pseudomonadota bacterium
GCGTGGGATTGCTGCTTCCATCCCGGGCAATAACGAGCTGGCCGCTTATGCCGGCCTGAAGGAGAAGATCGCTGTCATCACCGCGCGCTCGATGAATGGCGAGCTCGATTTCGCCGAGGCGCTGCGCCTGCGCGTGGGCATGCTCAAGGGCCTGTCGACGGACGCGCTGGAGCGCACCTGGGAAGCCACCGCGCTGACGCCGGGAGCCGCGACGCTGGTCGCGACCATGCGCGCGGACGGCGCGTTTTGCTGCCTCGCCTCGGGCGGATTCACCTTCTTCACCGGCCGCGTCGCGGAGCAGCTGGGCTTCGACCTGCACGTGTCGAACACGCTGGAGGAGGAGGGCGGCAAGCTGACCGGCACCGTGGCGGAGCCGATCTTTGACCGCGACAGCAAGCTCGAGACGCTCAAGCGCCTGGCTGCCGAACGCGGCGTGGGGCTCGCCGCCACACTAGCCGTGGGCGATGGCGCGAACGACCTCGCGATGATCAAGGCCGCGGGGCTGGGGGTTGCGTTCCGCGCGAAGCCGGTTGTGGCGGCAGCCGCGCGGGCCCGGGTCGATCATGGCGACCTTCATGCGCTGCTCTTCGCGCAGGGATATCGCCGGGCCGAGTTCGCCGGCTGAGCGAAGGCTGGGGGAACGGGATTTCCCTCAGACCACATTCTTTTGTCTTTATCGACTGGCTCTGGGCACCGCAGGCAGCGCCAAGTCCGCATTGTCGGTCCGGGCTTGCAAGCCAGCACCAAAAACCAAAAGGCAAAGAATGGGGGTTTGGGGGAAATTCATTTCCCCCAAGCTGTCGTCAAAAACCCCTCAAGCAGGATCGCCCGTCTCGGCGACCAGCCCCGCCGCCTGGATGCCGGCAACGGCGCAGACCTCATCCTTGTCCGAAGCGTCGCCGGACACACCCACCGCACCCAGCACCGTTCCATCCGCGGCCTTCACCAGCACGCCGCCCGCGACCGGCACCGCGCGCCCGCCGGTCAGGTCCGACAGCGCATTGGTGAAGCCTGGCGCGCCCGCCGCGCGGCGCGCGAGCTCGCGCGTGCCGAAACCCAGCGCCATGGCGCCGAACGCCTTGCCTTCGGCGATCTGCGGCCGCATCAGCGAGGCGCCATCCTCGCGCAGCATCGCCTTGAGGTGGCCGCCGGCGTCGAGCACCACGACCGTCAGCGGCGCGAGGCCCAGCTCGCGGCCCTTGGCCAGCGTTTCCTGCGCGATGATCAGCGCGCCCGAAAGGCTGACGCCGTGGTGAAAGCCGGAAGGTGCCGCATGGGCCATGATCGTCGCTCCGATGATAGGGTGGCCTTCTCTGCCCCGCCGGCGGGGCGGCGTGAAGCCCCCTGCCGGGGATTCAGCGCCCGACCAGGACGATGATGACGCCCAGGACCACGGCCAGCGCGCCAATGATGTCGCTCCGCTTGGGCGCCTCGCGCAGGTAGAAGCGGCTGAACAGCAGGGTGAAGATGATCTCCACCTGCCCCACCGCGCGCACAAGTGCGACCGGGGCGAGGGCGAAGCCGGTGAACCAGCAGCAGGAGCCGCAGGCGGACAGCGCGCCGACCTTCGCGCTGTCGCGCCAGGTGGAGAAGACCGCGCGGATCTGTCCGGGCTCGCGCACCAGCAGGTAGCTGCCCTGCATCACCGTCTGCATCGCGTTGGTGAAGACCAGCGTCTCGATCGCGCGCAGGACGATGTCCGGCCCCTCCAGCGACTGCACGGCGGCCTTGATGGCCACCGAGGTGAGCGCGAAGCAGAACCCTGCGCTCAACCCGCACAAGGCGGCCGGCTGCACCGTCGCGCGCAGCGCCTCTCCCAGGCTGCTCACTCGGCCTGCGAGCGAGAGGTACAGCGTCCCGCCGACGCAGATCGCGATGCCGACCCACGACGTCGCGGAGAGCAATTCACCCAACAGGATCAGCGCGAGGGCCGCACCCTGCACGGCTTCCGTCTTGGCATAGGCAGTGCCGACCGCGAAGCCGCGAAAGCCGAACGCCATGATGAGCAGGTTGGTGCCCAGGATCTGCAGCAACCCACCGGCCGCGCAATAGATGAGGAACCACAGTGTCGGGGTGGACAGCGCGCCGCCGATCACCGCGAGGTAGGCGAGAAGGATCGCGAACCCCACCGGCACGCCATAGAGGTAGCGCACCACGCCCGCCCCATTGACCGAAAGCTGGCCACGCAGCCGCTGCTGCAGGGCCGTGCGCCAGGTCTGGAAGAACGCTGCCATCAGCGTCGCGGCGAGCCACAGGGACATGCCTCCGCGATAGCGCGTTGCTCAGTTCACGTCGAGTTGGAGCCCCTCGCGCTGGATCACCGTGCGCCACTTCGCGATCTCCGCCTGCACGAAGGCGGTGAATTCGGGCACCGACCCGTACAGCGAAACGCCGCCCATCTGTACCAGCCGCGCCTTCATCGCATCCGTCGCGTCCATGGCGCGCATCGCCTCATTCAGCGCCTGCGTGGCGCCCGCGGGGACGCCGGCGGCGTAGAACATGCCGAACCAGGTGTTCACGTCGAACTGCGCGAGCTCGGGCATTGTCTCGCGCGCGGCGGGGAGGTCCGGCAGCTCCGCATTGCGCTCGGCGCTGCTGACGGCGAGGGCGCGGACCGCGCCCGCGCGCACCTGCTGGATGCCGCTCGACAGGTTGTCCCACATGTACTGGATATTGCCCGCGACGAGTTCCACCATCGCCGGACCGGCGCCGCGATAGGGGACGTGGATCGCCTCCGTCCCGGTCGCCTGGTTGAACCACACGCCGGTGAGGTGCGGGCTCTGCCCGACGCCAGGGGACCCATAGCTGACGCGGCCTGGATTGCGGCGGAGATGGGCGACGAACTCCGGCAGCGTCCGGGCCGGGACGGAGGGATGTACCACCAGCACGTTCGGCCCCTTCACCACGCCGGCCACGGGCTGCATCTGCTCGGGCCGGTAGGGAAGATTGCGGAACAGGGAATAGGCGATGGATTGTGGTCCGATATTGCCCGACAGGATGGTGTGGCCATCGGCCGGCGCGCGCAGCACCTCCTGCGTGCCGATGATCCCGCCCGCACCGGAGCGGTTCTCGACCACCACGTTCACGCCCCAGTACTGCTGCAGGTGTGCGGCCAGGATGCGCGCGGCGATGTCGGTGGTTCCCGCTGGGGCTGCGGGGACCACGATGCGCATCGGCTGCGTCGGGCGCCAGGTGGATTGCGCGCGCAGGACGGCAGGCGCTGCGAGGAAAGGCAGCACGAGGGCTGCGCGACGGGCGATGGTCATGGGCGGTTCCCCGGTGATTGTTGCCCGAAGAATGCCCGCAGCCGCCGAATCACGCCAGCGGGGGCGCGGCCACGAGGTTCACCGTAATGGCCTCGGGCGTGCAGCGCACGACCGCGTATTCGATCGGCGCGGCACGCTCGACTGAGGGCTTGCCGGCCGCGATGCGCACCTCGAAGGCAGTGCCGCGGAGCGAGGAGGTGGGGATGCCCTGCCAACTTCCCGCCAGCGCGCGATGCGTATGGCCATGGAAAATGTGGCGGATACGGGAGCGATGCGGCGCCAGCACATCCCATAGCGCGGCATCGTCGCGCAGGCGGATCGCGTCCATCCCCTCGATGCCGATGGCCATTGGCGGGTGGTGCAGGAACAGCAGCACCGGACCCGCATCCTCGGCCAGCCGGTCGGCGAGCCAGCCGAGCCGCGCGGCGCAAAGCGTGCCGTGGGGCGCACCGGGTGTCAGCGTATCGAGCAGGATGGCGCGCCCGGCGGGCGTGGCGAAGGCCTGCTGCCGGAAGCCGTCGGCATCAGGCGCAACAGCGGGGAAGGCCGCCGCGAAGGTGGCGCGGTCATCATGGTTGCCCATCATCAGGAAGGCCGGGCAGGGCAGGGCGGTGATCAACCGCGCAAGTTCCGCATAGGCGGCGGGTTCACCGTCGCGCACCAGGTCGCCGCTGATGACGGCGAAGGCGTAGGGCGCCTCGGGCACATCGCGCGCGATGGCGGCGGCGGCTTCGGCGAAGCGCGCATTGCTGTCCTGCCCCAGCAGAAGTTCGCCGGGCGGGGTGATGTGCGGGTCGGTCAGGTGGAGGAAGACGAAAGGGGCCATGAAGCAGCCTAGCGCCGCTTGCGCAGCCAGGCGAGCGTGCCCCAGAAACCCGCGAGATCGGCCCAGACCCGCGCGCCCCGCAGCGTCACCGCATGGCCCAGCGCCTTGACGGCGTGGTGGCGCAGCCGCCCCATCGCTTCGCGGTGGCGCAGCCGCCCTGTCGCTTCTGGGTGGCGCAGCCGCCCCACCGCCTGGACGCCGCCGCCATGCTTGTCCAGATAGCGCAGCCGAGACCAGGCCATGTGATACGCCTTGCGCCACGCCACGCGCCGCGACGGCGCCGAGGACTGCCCGCCCGCATGCCCGGCGCGCGCCGCGGGCACCACCACGATGGACCGGCCACGCGCGCGGGCTTCGGCGCAGAGGTCATCATCCTCGTAGTAGAGAAAGAAGCCTTCGTCGAAGCGTAGCCCGTCTGTGCGGCGCAACAGCATGCAGGCGCCGGAGACGAAATCCACGCAGAACGGCCCCGAGGGCCAGGGTTCGGCCTTCCGGTTGCGCGCCAGCGCGCGGCGGCGAACCTGCCCCGCATCCCAGGACCGCACCGGCCTGCCATCATCATCGAGCAGAGCGGGGGCAAGGATCGCGGCATCCGGCCAGGCATCGGCGGCGGCGACCAGCGTGCCCAGCGCGCTGACCGCGATGCGGCCATCGGGGTTGAGCAGTACGATGAATTCGCGCGTCGCGGCCTCGATCCCCGCATTGCAGCCCGCACCGAAGCCGCGATTTTCCGGTTGCTCGAGAATGATCGCGCCCGGACGCGCGGCGCGCGCGGCGGCGACGGTGTCATCGGGGCTCGCATTGTCGACGATGATGATCTCGGCTGAGGCGGGCAGCGCGCGCAGCGCCTGCGCGATCACGCCGGCGCTGCGGTAGGTGACGATCACGACCGAGAGGCGGAGCAGCGGGGGGATGAATTCCCCCGCTACGGATGGCGTCGTTTGGATCAAGGACGCACCATGGACAATGCTACTGCGCGATCAGGCCGCGGTTGGTGACGGTGATGCGCGAGGCGGCGCAGACATCGATCCCCATCAGGTCGGCGCGGCGGCCGTTCACCCACACCACGCGGAAATCATACCCGCCCG
>JAZKFA010000012.1:9170-15565 GCA_040386655.1 Pseudomonadota bacterium
ACTGTCCCGGCTGCAGCACCCGCTGGCCGAGCTGGTCGGCACCGAAGCTCGCGAGGCGGGAGGAGCTGAAGTACAGCTCGCGCACCGTCATGCTCGACTGGTTCACCACGGTGAAGCGCGTGTCGCAGCCCCGGCGCGGCACCTGCTGGACCACCGGCTGCACGAATTGCGCGCCCTGGCCGACGGTGGGCTGCGGCACCACGCAGCCCGCGAGGCTGAGGCTACCGAGGCCGGCGAAGGCGGCGAAGAGGTGGCGGCGGTTCATGAGCGTTTTTCCTGTGCTGAAGCGACGCGACCGTAATGTTCTCGCCGCCTCAGGGCAATCGGTCAGCGCGGATCGATCGGCGATTCCGGTGCACCGCCGGCCTCGATGGCGTAGCCCGCCGCAAGAAGCAGGTCCTCGCGGAAACGCCCTGCCAGAAGCTGCACGCCCACCGGCACCGCGCCCACCATGCCCGTGCTGACCGTCAGCCCCGGCAGACCCATCAACGGCAGCCCGACCTGCGTGAGCTGCGCCTCGATGATGCGCTGGAAGGCCTCGGGGCTTTCGACATCCTCCTGGTCGCGGAAGGGCAGCTCGGCCGAGACGGGCGTGATCGCGACGGGGAAGCGTTCGAAGAATTCCATCCATTGCCGCACGAAGCCGGCGCGCGCCTGCAGCGCATCCATGAAGTCGTGCATGCCCGGGATCGGACACAGCGCCTCCATCTGGGCGAAGACGAACTGCGCATCGGCATCGCCCTCATCGGCGAGGGCGGAGTTCATGCCGCGGCGCGATTCCGCGAGCCACAGCATCGCCTGGATCGCGGCGGGGCGGCGCAGCGGCGGGGTGTCCGTCTCCTCCACGATCCAGCCCGCGGCTTCGAGCCGGCGTGCGGCATCGCGCATCGCGTCCTGCACCGCGGCGTCGACAACCAGGCCCTCGGGCGCGAGGCACAGGGCCGCGCGGCGCGGCGCGGACGGGCCGTGATGCGCCGCATCCACCCACCAGGGGTCGCGAATGTCGCGCGCGCGCATCGCGTCGTAGGCAAGCGCCACATCCCCAATGGAGCGCGCGATCGGGCCCGAGACCGCCATCATCTGCGCACCGACCTGGCGCTCCGGCCCCGAGGCATTCCACGCCGGGATGCGCCCGAGCGTGGGCCGCAGACCATGCACGCCGCAGGCATAGGCGGGGTAGCGGATCGAGCCGCCGATATCCGTGCCATGCGCCACCGCGCCAATGCCCGCCGTCACCGCCGACGCGGCGCCACCCGAGGACCCGCCCGGCGTGATTCCCGCATCGCGCGGGTTCTTCGTGTGCCCATGCAGCGAGTTGCGCGTGAACCAGCGTAGCGAGAAGGCGGGCGTATTCGTACGCCCAAGAAGAACCGCGCCGGCGCGGCGGAGATTGCTCACCACCGGATTATCCTGCCTGGCGATCAGGTCCTTCTGAAGTCGCAGCCCGTTGGTCGTGGCGTAGCCTTCCTGGTCGGTGTTGACCTTGATGGTCGTCGGCACGCCGGCCATCGGCCCGGCATCCTCGCCACGCGCGAGCTTCGCGTCGATCGCGCCGGCCTGGGCCAGCACATCCTCCGGCCGATGCTCGACGATGGCGTTCAGCGCCGGATTGACAGCGTCGAGCCTTGCGAGCGCATCGCGCGCGACCTCGGTCGCGGAGAGCTGGCGGCTGCGCACCAAGGCCGCGATCTGGGTCGCGGAAAGACGCCAATGCTCGGTCATGCGGCGGGCTCCTGTGCGATGGGACGTGTCGGCCCAACGGCCTTACGCGAAGTCTTTCGGCACGCCCAGCGAGCCGCGAGCGCGAATGCGCGAACGCCGCTCGTGCGGCGAGCCAAGCGGCCGGAGGCCGCGCCCGGCGCCGGAGGGCACCATATCCAGCGGTCAGACATGACCGCTGCTGAACATGGCCGCGATCGCCGCGGGATCGACATCCTCGATCCGCGCGGGCGTCCAGCGCGGTGCGTTGTCCTTGTCCACCAGCACGGCGCGCACGCCCTCGCGGAAATCCAGATGCTGGTTGACCACGACCCGCGTGAGCGCGAGCTCCGCCGCGAGGCATGCGGGCAGGGATTGCCGCCCCCCGCGCGCGAGCAGCTCATGCGTGACGAACAGGCTGGTTGGCGAGGCGTGGCGCAGCACCTTCACCTGGGCCGCTGCCCATTCCGAGGGCTCGGCTTCGAGCGCGGCGAGGATCGCGGGGATGGACCCGGCGCCGAAACAGGCATTTATCGCCTCCGCGTGCGGAGCGAAGCTCGCCGGGGGCGGCGGTTCTGCGTGACGCGCGACGGCAGCGGCGTCCCCATCGGCCAGATTTGCACGCAGCGCGTCCAGCCGCTCGCGTCGGACGTAGTGGGTCGCGAGGCCCGCATGCACCGCATCGCCGCCGGTCAGCCGCGCCCCCGTCAGCGCCAGGTACAGCCCGAGATGCCCCGGCAGGCGCGGCAGCACGAAGCTCGTCCCGACATCGGGGAACAGCGCGATCGCCGTCTCCGGCATCGCGAGCATCGCGTGCTCGGTCACGATGCGGTGGCTGCCATGGACGGAGACGCCGATGCCGCCGCCCATGCAGACGCCGTCGATCAGGCTGATCCAGGGCTTCTGCAGATCCGCGACCGCCTGATTGACAGCGTATTCGCTGCTGAAGAAACGCTCGACCGTGGCGGTGTCGCCGGCCAGGGCCGCCGCACGCATCGCCCGCACGTCGCCGCCCGCACAGAAGGCGCGCCCGCCCGCGCCTTCGAGCAGGATCGCGCGCACCGCGGCATCGTCGCGCCATTCCGCGATAGCGGCCGCAAAGCCGTCGATCATGCCCTGGTCGAGCGCGTTAAGCGCGCGCGGGCGGTTCATCGTCAGGCGTGCCAGGGGCCCCGTGCGTTCGGCGATCAGGGAGGGTTCGGTGGCGCTCATGCGGATCGGTCCTGGGGTGGTCTTTTCGCCTAGCCTCTGGCCCGCCGCACGGCAAGCCGCGTTGACGCGCTGGGACCCTGGCCTGCATGCAGCCCGCATGAGCGAGCCCATTCTGGCCATCGAGTCGCTGCGCCACCCTGGCCCCTCCGGCGCGATGCTGTTCGAGGGGCTGGACCTCACCGTCGCGCGCGGCGAATGGGTGACGCTGCTCGGCGGCCCCGGGGCGGGCAAGACCACGCTGCTGCGCCTGATTGCGGAGCAGGGCTTGGCCCGTGTGCCGGCACGCCTGGTCGCGCCTCCGCGCTCTTCCCTTCCATGGCAGGGCTGCGCTCAGCGTCTCGCGCAGCCGTTGCGCAGCGCCGGGATCGCCCGCGCTGATGCGGAGACGCAGGTGCGCGCCGCCCTGGTCCGCGTGGGCCTCGTCGCGCAGGCCGAGACGTTGCCCGGCGCGCTGTCGGAGGGCGAGGCCGCGCGCCTGGCGCTCGCCGCTGCGATGCTTTCGGGCGCGGGGCTGCTGCTGGTCGATGGGATCGCCGATGCCGCCCTCGCCGCCATGCTGCAGGCATGGCGGCACGAGAGCGGGGCCGCCGTGCTGTGCGCGTCGCGCGATGCGATGCCAGCGGCCTGGATTGGCGACAGCGTCGCGGTCCTGGCCGGGGGGCGCATCCTCCAGCACGGCCCGGCGCAGGCGCTGTTCGACACGCCGGAGGATGCCCGCGTCGCCCGGCTCATGGGCGCCTGCACCCTGCTGCCCGCCCGCGTCGTGGAGGAAGAGGATGAGGATGGCCTCGCGACCATCGTGCTCGATGGCGGCGCGCGGCTGCTGGCTCGCCCCGGCGCGGTGGGAGCAGGGGAGGCCTGCCTCGCCTGCATCCGGCCGGGACGCGTGGTCGTCACCGGCGGCGGTGCGGCCGATTTCGGCGAGGGCTTCCTCGCCGCGCGCGTGATCGAGCGGCGTGCCGTCGGCGACCTTGTCGCACTCCGCCTCGCCCTGGCCGACGGTGCGGAGGTG
Source organism: Pseudomonadota bacterium (assembly GCA_040386655.1). Taxonomy (GTDB): domain Bacteria; phylum Pseudomonadota; class Alphaproteobacteria; order Acetobacterales; family Acetobacteraceae; genus Plastoroseomonas. The sequence goes on from JAZKFA010000012.1 coordinate 13,093, forward strand.
CTCGCCCATCGCCCGGCCGGGGGCGCGGCGCTGCCTGGCCCCGGCGCGCCGGCGGTGCTGCGCCTGCCGCCGCATGATCTCGTGATCCTGTCCGCCGCCGGGCTTGTGGGCCGCCCCCGCCGCGCGACATAAGGACCGTAATCATCAGGATGGGAAACGCCATGTCGGTCATCGAGCGTCGCGGTCTGCTGCAGCTTGTCGCGGGGGGCGCGCTGCTCACCGCATTGCCGCGCGGGGTCTGGGCCCAGGCGGCCGCACCCGCCGCACCGACCGGCCCCTTCACCCTGCCCGACCTGCCCTATGCGCCGGCCAAGAACGAGGCCGCGATCGACGCCCGCACCATGGAAATCCACCACGGCTTCCATCACCGCGCCTACGTGAACAACCTCAACACCGCGGCGGCCGCGAACCCGCAGCTCGGCCAGATGCAGCTCGACGAGATGCTGATGCGCATCGCCCAGCTGCCCGAGGCGGCCCGCGGCGTGGTCCGTAACAGCGGTGGCGGCCACGCCAACCATGCGATGTTCTGGCAGATCATGGGCGGCGCCGGCGGCGAGCCGGACGGCGAGCTCGCTGCCGCGATCACGCGTGACTTCGAGAGCTTCGCCACCTTCAAGACGCGGTTCGAGGCGGCGGGCAACGGCGTCTTCGGATCGGGCTGGGTGTTCGTGACGGTGGCCAATGACGGCAAGCTGGCACTGGTCGCCAAGCCCAACCAGGACACCCCGCTGATGGATGGCAGCCGTGTCCTGATGGGCAATGACGTGTGGGAGCACGCCTACTACCTGCGCTACCAGAACCGCCGCGCCGAATACACGCGCAACTGGTGGAACGTGGTCGACTGGGCAAAGGTGAGCGAGCGCTACGCGGCTGCCAAGGCGGGCACGCTGCGCATTTAAGGAAGGGTGGCGCGGGTCGGGAGTAAGATTTTCTTACCCGCGCGCTTTCCGTCTAACTGTCTGAACCTTCAGCGCTTTCAGCCGGAAAGTAAGATTTTCTTACTTTCGGCGTACCTCTTGGTGAGAGCCCGCAGGGCCACCGCGAGAAGCACACATGATAGGCTGATAATCCTAGGCTCGTCAAGCGATCAGCGTGCCACCAGCGCCGTCACCCGGTCACCCACGGTGATCTGCGGCTCGCTCGGCCGCACCCGCAACTGCTGCTCGCGCATGCTCACGCAGGCCGTGGTGGCGCGTGCGACGTCCACCCAGGCGCCGCCGCGCTCATAGGCCTTCAACAGGCACTCGTCATAGACGGTGAACACCTCGCCGGCGCCACAGCCGAAGCTCGGCCGGTCGCGCCTGGCGGCCATCATGACGATGCGGTTGGGTCGGGCCAGCGCATCGGCGTAGATCCCAGTGAAGCAGCCCGACAGGATCGCCACGGTCGGCGCCTCCCCGCAGCCCTGGGTCAGCGCGCGGTCCAGCAGGGAAGGCGAGACCACCGCCTGGGCGGGCGCGAAGACCAGCCCCTGCTCGGGCGCGCCGTGCATGGTCATGTAGATCAGGCAGCCCTCGCCCTGCGCGGGGCGCAGCCCCGCGATGGCGGACAGCACGGCGCGTGGCTCGGCCGGTTCGGCGATGCGGCTGCGGTCTGAAAAGCGGCGGATGGTCGCCCGTTCGCCCAGCAGGCTCGCCATGCGCGCGGTCGCGTTCTCCCACACCGGCAGGCTGTCGTCGCCGGCCACGATCACCGCGCGCCACCGCAGATTGGCCGAAGTCTTTGGTTCGGCGGTGATGGCTGGAGCGCAGGCGGCGCCGATCAGCAACAGGCCGAGGATGAATGCGCGCATCGCCGCAGCATGCGATCGGCACGCTGCCGCGTCCATCGCAAAGCACGGACTGTGATCCTGGGTGAGCGGCCTTCGAAGGCGAGAGCTTGACCCAAACGGCGCTCCGCCAGATCGGCGCGCTGTTGCAATGATCAAATTTCGGTGAAATTGTGTCGATATTGAAACCCCCTGTCGCTCCCCCAAGCCCCTAAGGTGCCCCTATGACCAGCCTGCCCGCCCGCGGACTGACCTTGCTCGCCTTGGCTGCATGGATCGCGACCGGCGCCTTTGCCGGCGCCGTTGCCCAGCCCCGCAACGCGACCCCGAACCCGGTCGAGGGTTTCTATGTCGGGGCCTTCGCCGGCGCGATCATTGTGGATTCGAAGGTCACCATCCATGACAACGGCACACAGTCCTCAGCCAGGCTGCAGGATATCGGCGCCATCCTTGGCCTCCGTGGCGGATGGGGCATGCGCCTCACACCTGGCCTCTACGTCGGCGCCGAGCTCGAGGGCCTCATCCCGGCCAATGTGAACAGCCGCTATTCCGCGCTGGGCCAGACCTATCGCCGCCGTATACGCGAGGAGATCGGCGTCTATGGGCGCGTGGGCTGGAGCCCAGATGGGCAGAGCCTGCTGTTCCTGCGCGCCGGCATGGCCGCCCCGCTCGACTCCGACAACCCCGCGCTGATCGCCGTGGTGG
>JAZKFA010000013.1:0-3910 GCA_040386655.1 Pseudomonadota bacterium
CATCCGTCGCGCCGATGCCGCAGAGTGCGCCCGATGAAACTCCGAATGCCCGATCTTCCCTTCCGCGGCTGGCGCGTCACCTGGGCGGCCTTCGTCGTCGCGGCCTTCGGCTGGGGTGTGGGCTTCTACGGCCCTCCGGTCTTCCTGTTTGCGGTGCAGGAAAGCCGCGGCTGGTCGATTGCCCTCGTCTCAGCGGCGGTAACCAGCCATTACCTCTGCGGCGCGCTGGTAATCGCCAACCTGCCGCGTGTCTATGCGCGCTTCGGGCTGGCCTCGGTCACGCGGCTGGGCGGCTGCCTGGCCGGGCTTGGCGTGCTTGGCTGGGCGCTGGCCGCTTCGCCCTGGCAACTGTTCGCCGCGACGCTGCTGAGCGGTGCCGGCTGGGCGATGACCGGGGGTGCCGCGATCAACGCCATGGTCTCCCCCTGGTTCCAGCGGCTGCGCCCGGCGGCGCTCGGCACCGCCTATAATGGTGCCAGTATCGGCGGCGTCGTATTCTCGCCCCTTTGGGTCACGCTGATCGCGACGGTGGGCTTCGCGGGCGCCGCCGCGCTGATCGGCGGTGCCATGGCGCTGGTTCTGTGGTGGTTGGCGGGGCGCTATTTCGCCGCCGGCCCCGCCACCTTCGGCCAGGTCCCGGATGGCGAGGCCAGCCCTCCCGCTTCGGCGCGGGCGGAACCCATCCATGCCGCCCTTCCAGGACGCACGTTGTGGCGCAACCGGCGCTTCGTGACGCTAGCCCTGGGAACGGCGCTCAGCCTTTTCGCCCAGGTGGCGCTGATCACGCACCTGGTTTCGCTGCTGGCCGTGCCGATGGGCGCGCAGCATGCCGGGCTTGCGGCGGGGCTCGCGACGGTGTGTGCCGTGATCGGGCGCACCGCGCTCGGCTGGCTGCTGTCGAGCGGTGGTGACCGGCGCCTGGCCGCCGCGGCCAATGGCGTCGTGCAGATCGCGGGATCGCTGGCATTTCTGGCATCAGGCGGCACGGATGTGCCGCTGTTGCTGCTCGGCATCGTGCTGTTCGGGTTGGGGCTGGGGAATGCGACGTCTCTGTCGCCGATGATCGCGCAGCGCGACTTCACGCCGGCCGACACCGCCCGTACCGTGGCCCTGGTGACCGCGTGCAGCCAGGCCGCCTATGCCTTCGCGCCAGCCGCATTCGGGCTGCTGCGCGCGCTGGAGCCGCACTGGTTCTTCGTCGCGACGGCGCTGATGCAGGCCGTCGCCGCGGTGGTCATCTTGGCCGGTCGGCAGCCGACCTATGCCAGCGCTTCCTTCACATCCGGGAAGACGCGCTGATAGGCCTCGCCCCAGATGATCGGCTTGTCGGAGTTGCGCGCGGCCTGCGCGCCGCGCTGCTGACCAACGCGGGTGTAGTAATCCCACAGGTGCTCCTGCCCGGCCATGCATTCAATCGCCGCGCGCTTCTTCGACCAAACGCTGCCGATGTCGAGGTAGACCTCGGGGACCCAGGCGCATTGCTCGGGCTGGTGCGGCTCGAACAGGAAGACCGGCGGCGCGCCCAGCACCGTCTCGCCTGGGTTGTGCCCATGCGCCTGCGCCGTGACGCGCGCATGCAGCGCGAATTCGGTGACCGCCGGGTGGTCGTGATTGTATGGGTCCGCCTTGGAATGGGTCAGGATGAAGGCCGGGCGAACCTTGCGGTACACATCAACCAGCCGGAACAGCGCGGCCTGGTCGAGCCCGATGGGATAGTCGCCGAGGTCCCAGAACTGGATGTCAGCCACACCGAGTGCGGCCGCCGCACGCTCCGCCTCGCCCTGGCGTTCCATCTTCACGCGCTCCAGCGTCATGCCCGGCTGGCGCCAGAGCTTGGCACTCTCGCCGCGCTCGCCATAGCTGAGGCAGACCACCGTCACCTCCCAGCCCGCCGCCGCGTGCAGGGCGATCGCGCCGCCGGCACGCCAGACGAAATCCGCCGAATGAGCGCTCACCACCACTGCCGTCTTCATCACCCAAGCCTCCTCGATCAGGCTGCATTGTCCGACGCGCGCGCCCCGGCGTCGAGGTTGACAGGTCGGCGCCCAGGCCGGAGCCTTCAGCCAAAGCAGGGAGGTCGCCATGGCCGGCGCCGATCAAACCAAGAAAGCGTTCCGCCTGCGCAGCCAGCGCTGGTTCGACGATCCGGAAGACCCGGGGATGACCGCGCTCTACATCGAGCGGATGCTCAACTACGGGCTGACGCGCGGCGAGTTGCAATCGGGCAAGCCGGTCATCGGTATCGCGCAGACAGGGTCCGACATCGCGCCCTGCAATCGCCACCACATCGAGCTGGCGGCGCGCACCAAGGCCGGCATCCGCGATGCCGGCGGCATCCCGCTGGAATTCCCGATTCATCCCATCCAGGAAACCGGCAAGCGGCCGACCGCGGCACTCGACCGCAACCTCGCCTATCTGTCGCTGGTCGAGGTGCTGCACGGCTATCCGCTCGATGGCGTCGTGCTCACCACCGGCTGCGACAAGACCACGCCCGCCTGCCTGATGGGTGCGGCCACGGTGAATATTCCCGCCATCGTGCTTAGCGGCGGGCCAATGCTCGACGGTCATCACAAGGGCCAGCTCACGGGGTCCGGCACGATCGTCTGGGCGGCGCGCAAGCAGCTCGCCCAAGGGCTGATCGACTACAACGGCTTCATGGACCTGGTGGCCAGCAGCGCGCCCAGCGTGGGGCACTGCAACACCATGGGCACGGCCCTGTCCATGAACTCGCTGGCCGAGGCGCTGGGCATGTCCCTGCCCGGCTGCGCCTCGATCCCCGCGCCGTACCGCGAGCGTGGGCAGATGGCCTATGAGACCGGGCGGCGGATCGTGGCCATGGTCGCCGAGAATCTGCGCCCGTCCGACATCATGACGCGCGCGGCTTTCGAGAACACCATCGCCTGCGCGTCGGCCATCGGGGCGTCGACGAACTGCCCCCCGCACATCATCGCCATCGCCAGGCACATGGGCGTGGAGCTCGCGATTGAGGATTGGCAGACGATCGGGCACGACATCCCGCTGCTGGTGGATTGCCAGCCGGCCGGGCGCTTCCTGGGCGAGGCCTTCCATCGCGCCGGCGGCGTGCCGGCGGTGATGGCGGAGCTGCTGCGCGCGGGGAAGCTGGACACCTCCGCCATCACGGTCACGGGGCGGTCCGTCGCGCAGGACCTGGACACGGCGGTGGAAGGGGACCGCGAGGTCATCCGCGCCTATGCGGCGCCGATGAAGGAGCGCGCCGGCTTCGTCATCCTGTCGGGCAACCTGTTCGACAACGCCGTGATGAAAGTCTCGGTCATTGACGAAGCCTTCCGCCGCCGCTTTCTCACCAACCCGCCCGACGTGTTCGAAGGCAAGGTCGTCGTTTTCGAAGGACCCGAGGACTACCACGACCGCATCGAGGACCCGGCCCTCGGCATCGACGCGCACACTGTCCTCGTCATCCGCAACTGCGGCCCGGTCGGCTATCCCGGCAGCGCCGAAGTCGTGAACATGCAGCCTCCCGCCGCGCTGCTGGCCCAAGGCATCGACGCCCTGCCCACCATGGGTGACGGACGCCAGAGCGGCACCTCCGGCAGCCCATCCATCCTCAACATCTCGCCCGAAGCCGCAGTCGGCGGCGGCCTCGCCCTGCTCAAATCCGGCGACCCTATCCGCATCGACCTCAACACCCGGAAGGTCGACGTGCTGATCCCGCCCGAGGAACTCGCCGCCCGCCGCGCCGCCTGGACGCCCCCCCAGCTGCTGCACAAGACACCCTGGGAGGAAATCTACCGCTCCATGGTGGGCCAGCTCGGCACCGGCGGATGCCTGGAACCGGCGACGATGTACCTGGACATCCTCACCACCCGCGGCGAAAGCCGCCATAACCATTGAGGGGAGAAAGCATGGAGGCTCCGCCTCCAAACCTCCG
>JAZKFA010000013.1:3920-14407 GCA_040386655.1 Pseudomonadota bacterium
TGGGAGGGGTGTGCTTGCTGAAGGGGCCGGCTTGGGGAGGGGGCGCGTCGAGGGAAATCCTGTGACGTACGCGCTCCCCGCGCCCCCTCCCCAACCCGGCTTGCCTCCGGCGAGGCTCAATCCCTTTTCAAGACCCAGGATCACAAGAGGAGGTCCAGGATCGACACGATCTTGGCGGGGGTCAGGGGGCGGAGCCCCCAGCCTTTCTTCCTCTCAACGTTAAGGATGCTTTGCCATGACGGGACGTCTCGCGGGGAAGACCTGCTTTGTCACAGCGGCCGCGCAGGGCATTGGGCGCGCAACCGCTTTGGCTTTCGCGCGCGAGGGTGCGCGGGTGGTGGCGACCGACAAGAACGCGCCGCTGCTGGCGACGCTGGTGGCCGATGGGCTGACGACGCAGCCGCTGGACGTGCTGGATGATGCGGCGCTGGGCGCGGCGATCGCGGCTGCCGATCCGGACGTGTTGTTCAACTGCGCAGGCTTCGTGCACCAGAACACCGCTGAGACATGTTCCGACGCGGATTGGGACTTCGCCTATGCGCTAAACGTGCGCAGCCAGTGGAAGGCGATGCAGGCGGCGCTGCCGATCATGCTGGCCAAGGGCGGCGGTTCCATCGTGAACATGGCGAGTGCGGCGAGCAGCATCAAAGGCGTGCCGAACCGCTTCGTCTATGGCGCGACCAAGGCCGCGATCATCGGCATGACGAAGTCGGTGGCGGCGGATTATGTGACGCGTGGCATCCGCTGCAACTGCATCTGCCCAGGCACGGTGGACACGCCGAGCTTGGGTGACCGCATCGCCGCCAATGCGGCCGCGGCGGGCGGGCTGGAGGCGGCGCGTGCCGCCTTCGTCGCTCGACAGGCCATGGGGCGCCTGGCGACGGCGGAGGAGATGGCGGCCCTTGCGGTCTATCTCGCAAGCGAGGAAAGCAGCTTTGTCACCGCCCAGGCCGTCGTGATCGATGGCGGCTGGACCAATTGAACAAGGGATCTGAGAGATGAAACTCCTCCGCTACGGCCCCAAGGGCCAGGAAAAGCCGGGCCTGCTGGACGCCTCGGGCGCGATCCGCAGCCTCGCCGGCATCATCCCCGACCTGGCCGGCGATGCGCTCTCGCCTGGCGTGCTCGCGAAGATCGCCGCGCTCGACCCGATGAGCCTGCCGAAGGTGGAGGGCAATCCGCGCCTGGGCCAGTGCGTCACGGGCCTGACCAACTTCGTCTGCATCGGTCTGAACTACGCCGACCACGCGGCGGAGACGGGCGCGGCGATCCCGAAGGAGCCGATCGTGTTCCTGAAGTCGCTGGGCGCTGTGTGCGGTCCCAATGACGACGTCATCATCCCGCGCAACAGCGTCAAGACCGACTACGAGTGCGAGCTGGCCGTCATCATCGGCACCACCGCGCGCCATGTCAGCGAAGAGAACGCGCTGGACTACGTCGCGGGCTACGCCATCGCCAACGACGTGAGCGAGCGCGAATGGCAGGCCGAGCGCGGCGGCGCCTGGGACAAGGGCAAGGGCTTCGACACCTTCGGCCCACTTGGTCCCTGGCTGGTGACGAAGGACGAGATCGCCGATCCGCAGAACCTCGCGATGTACACCGACATCGACGGCAAGCGGATGCAGAACGGCAGCACCAGGACGATGATTTTCGGGGTGAAGACGCTCATCGCCTATGTCAGCCAGTGCATCACGCTGCATCCGGGCGACGTCATCAGCACCGGCACACCGCCGGGCGTGGGGCTGGGCGTGAAGCCGAGCCCCGTCTTCCTGCGCGCCGGGCAGACCATGAAGCTCGGGATCGCGGGCCTGGGCGAGCAGACCCAGAAGCTGATCCCTTGGGCCATGTGATCCTGGCCATGGATTTTGCCACCGCGCCTCCCTGGGGGGAGGAGCGGGTCGCGGCGTTGAGCGCGTTGGCGGAGTCCATCGCCCGCGACACGCCGGGCCTGCTGTGGAAGATCTGGACCGAGGATCAGGCGGCCGGCCGCGCCGGCGGCCTCTATGCCTTCGCGTCGCGCGCGGAGGCCGAGGCCTACCGCGTGATGCACACAGCCCGCGCGGCCGGGCGGGGTGCGACCGACATTTGCGCCCATGTCTGGGACGTGAATGCGCCGCTTTCCACCATCACCCACGCACCCCTGCCCGGAGCCTTGCCATGAGCGCCTTCGCCTTCGACCACCTGCACCTGCGCAGCCCCGACCCTGAAAAGGCGGCACAGTTCTACATCGACATGCTCGGCGCCGAGCTGACCGGGCGCGCGCAGACCCCGAACGGCACCCGCATGCTGCTCAAGCTCGGCGGCATGACGACCTTCATCGAGCAGGTCCCCGCCGGCACGCATGCGGCACCGGAGGCACCCTATGTGGGGGTGGAGCATGTCGGCCTGGTGGTCCCCGACCTGCATGCGCTGGTCGCCGAGCTGAAGGCCAAGGGCTGCCATTTCTCGACTGAGCCGCGCTCGCCGCGCCCGGGGACGACCATCGCTTTCGTCGACGCGCCGGACGGCGTGAAGGTTGAGCTGCTGGAACGCAAGCCCGTCTGAACGACCGGGGCGAGGGGCCGTCTTGACCCCTCGCCCGCATGGCGCCAAGCCTGGGCGCATCATGCCCGACACCATTCTCCCTTCCCCGCTTATCGATGCGCTGCAGGCGCTGCTTGGCCCGCGCGGCCTGCTCACGGCACCCGAGGACATCGCGCCCTGGCTCGCCGATTGGCGGGGCCTCTACCAGGGCGCTTCGCCCGCCATCCTGCGGCCAGGCTCCACCGAGGAGCTCGCCCAGGCCGTCCGGCTTTGCGCTGCCGCAGGTGTGGCGATGGTACCGATGGGCGGCAATACCTCGATGGTGGGCGGTGCCACCCCGGACGAGTCCGGACGCCAGGTCATCGTCTCGCTCGCCAGGCTTAACCGCATCCGCGCGCTCGACCCCATGGACATGACGATGGTCGCCGAAGCCGGGGTGGTGCTGAAGACCGCCCAGGATGCGGCGGCCGAGGCGGGTTGCCTGTTCCCGCTCAGCCTGGGTGCGGAGGGCACGGCCACCATTGGCGGTGTGCTGTCCACCAATGCCGGCGGCAATACCACCGTGCGCTACGGCAATGCGCGCGAGCTGATGCTGGGGCTTGAGGTCGTTCTGCCCGATGGCGGCGTGATCCACGGTCTGCGCCGGCTGCGCAAGGACAACACCGGCTACGCGCTGCGCCACCTGTTCGTGGGTGCGGAGGGCACGCTTGGCTTCATCACCGCCGCCGCGCTGCGCCTGTTCCCCCGCGCACGCGAGCAGGAGGTGGCCTTCTGCGCCGTTGCCTCGGAGGACGCCGCGCTGTCCCTGTTCCGCCGCTTTCGCGACCGCGACGAAAGCGCGGTGCGTGCCTTCGAATACATGTCCGGCCAGGGCGTCGATTTCGCCGCGAAACACATCGACGGCATCTCCTGGCCGCTATCCTCGCGCGCTGATCACTGCGTGCTGGTCGACCTCGCCTCCTCCCGTCCCGACGCCGGGCTGCGCGCCCTGGCTGAGGCCGTGCTGGAGGAAGCGCTGGAGGCGGACGAGGTGCTCGACGCCGTCATCGGCGAGAGCGACGCGCAGCGCGGCGCGCTGTGGCGCATTCGCGAGGAACACCCTGAAGCGCAGAAGCGCGAGGGCGCCTCGGTGAAAAACGACGTCTCCGTCCCGATCAGCCGCGTGCCGGAACTGATCCGCCGCTCCTCTGCCGCGCTCCTGGCGCTGATCCCCGGCAGCCGGCCCGTACCCTTCGGGCACATGGGCGACGGCAACATCCACATGAACCTGGAGCAGCCCGAGGGCATGGACCCTGGCGCCTTCCTCGCGCGCGGCCACGACATCATGGATTGCGTGAACGACATCGTGCGCGAGCTGGAGGGCAGCTTCTCCGCCGAGCACGGCATCGGCCGCCTGAAGACCGACATGATGGAAGCCTGGCGCGGCGGGGCCGAGCTCGCGGCCATGCGGGCGGTAAAGGCCGCGCTCGACCCGACGGGGCTGATGAATCCGGGGAAGGTGCTGCCGGACCCTGCGGCATGAGGCTGGCGCTCGCGGCGCTTCTCCTGCTCGGCCTCGCATCCGCCCCGGCTCAGGCGCAACCCGCACCGCTGGTTGAGCTGCGCGTCGCCTTCGGCCCCGCATGCAATGGTGCAGGCGTCGCCGTGCACCTTGGTTCGGGCGTCTTCCTCACGGCGGGCCACCTGCTGGACCCCGGCCTCGCCAGGCGCGAGGGCTGCCCCGGTGCCGCGCTGGAGGCGGAGCGGCCTCCGACGTTGATCATCGATGGCCGGCCGCAGGCGGCCTCCATCCTAAAACGCGTTGGAGGCGTCGCGACCGGTGATGCCGCGCCGGGCTGGGCCTATCCCGGCTGGGCCGACCTCGCGCTGCTGCGCGTCGCGGTTCCGCCCGCGCTTCCGGGCGTGCGGCCCTGCGACGGCGATGCCGGGCGCGGCCAGCGGCTGCGCGTCGAAAGCCTGATGCGCCGCGCCGATGTCCGCGTCGCCGGGCAGGAACGCACCGGCGTGCTGGGCCCCGCCCGTATCGACGGCACGCTGCTGATCCTGGAGATCGTGCTTGACGCCGGCGAATCCGGCGGCGCGGTGCTGGGCGCGGGTGGGTGCCTCGCCGGGATCGTCAGCGCACGGCAGGACCTCCCCGGCGGCCGCTACAGCTTCGCCGTGCCCGCCGGCACCCTCCGTGCCTTTCTCGCCGCCCGGTGATAAAGGCAAGGGGGTGAGCACGACCGATACCTACATCTTCCGGCAATTGCTTCTGGCGCTCGTGGCCGTGACGGTCGGTCTCGCGGCACTCGTGTGGCTGACCCAGTCGCTCCGCTTCATCGAGCTGGTGCTCGACCGCGGTCTGTCGCTGGTGGTCTTCCTCGAGCTCACGGGGCTGATGCTGCCGAATTTTTTCGCGGTCATCCTGCCGATCACGACCTTCGTCGTGACCCTATTCGTCTATGTGCGCCTGGCGTCCGACCGGGAGTTGGTGGTCATGCGCGCGGCGGGGCTCTCGCAATGGCGGCTCGCGCGCCCGGCCGTCGCTTTGGGATGTCTGACGGCGGTTCTGGTGTTGTGGCTGCAGCTCTACCTGGTGCCGGTCAGCCACGCCGCCTTCCGCGCCTGGCAATTCGAGATCCGCAACCAGATGGCCGGGCTGCTGCTGCAGGAGGGCGTGTTCAGCCAGGTCGGCAGCGACCTGACGGTCTATGCGCGGGAGCGGGAGCGCGACGGCACGCTGCGCGGCATCCTGGTGCAGGATGGGCGCGAGGCCGGCGCACCGGTCACGATCCTCGCCGAGAGTGGACGGATCCTCCAGACGCCGAACGGTCCGCGCGTCACGCTCATCAACGGCCAACGCCAGCAGATCGAACGTCTCGGCAACCCGCCCGTCACCCGCCTTACGGTACTCAGCTTCGCCGAGAACAGCGTCGACCTCGCGCGCGCGACGCGCAGCGACGAGGTCCGGTCCCGCGACAGCCGGGAGCGCAGCATCGCCGAATTGCTCAATCCGGACCCTGCCGAACGCCTGCGCGACCGTGACCTCCGCCGCTTCCGGTCCGAGGCGCACCAGCGCCTGTCGGCGCCGTTGAGCGTGCTCTCCTTCGCCCTGGTCGCACTCGCGGTGGCCCTGACGGGGGAGTTTCGCCGTCATGGCGGCGGCGCCCGCCTCGCCGTCGGTATCGGCATTGCGGTCGCACTTCTGGCGGCCGGGCTGACCACCGGTACGCTGGCCGCGCGCAACAATGACTGGATTCCGCTGATCTGGGTGCATGCCGCGGTGCCCGGTCTGCTCGCCGCACTCTGGATCAGTGACAAGGTCCAGGCCGCTACACGCCGGCGCAGCATGCCCCCTGCCGGCGCAGCGGCCGCCCGATGATCGCCATGACCCTGTCCCTCTACGTCGCGCGCCGATTCGCACTCGCGGTCGCAACCATGCTGGTGGCGCTTGCCGGCCTGATTGCGCTGTTCGACCTGATCGAGCTGTTGCGCCGCGCCGCGACCCGGCAGGATGTGGGCTTCGGCCTTGTCGCGCAGATCGCCGGGCTGCGGATGCCCTTCGTCGCGCTGCAGATCCTGCCGTTTGCCATCCTGATTGGCGGCATCATCGCCTTCTGGCGCCTCACGCGGTCTTCGGAACTCATCGTCGCACGCGCGGCCGGCATCTCGGCCTGGGGGTTCCTGGCCGGGCCTGTGCTGGTGGCGCTCGCCATGGGCGTGACAGCAACCGTCGCTCTGTCGCCGCTGTCATCGGTCCTGCTCGCGCGGGCGGAACGGCTGGACGCCGCCTTCCTGCGCAACACCGCCGGCATCACCGCCATCGCCGGCGGCAGGCTGTGGCTGCGCCAGGCCGATCGTGGCGCCGGCGAGGGCGGCGTCGCCATCATCTCGGGCCTGCCGGCACCGCGGCGCGCCGGCGCCCTGGCCACGGCAGGCGGGTTCGAGCTGAACACGGTCAGCATCTGGCGCATCTCGGCCGCAGACCGCCCGCTGGAACGGATCGAGGCGCCGCGGGCACGACTGATGCCAGGGCATTGGGCGTTGGAAGACGCCGTCATCTTCCCGGCCGACCGCGCGGCCCTGCCCGCCCGCGCGATGGAGCTCCCCACCGAACTTACCGCCTCGCGCATCGAGGACAGCTTCGCCAGCCCCGACACGCTGGGATTCTGGAGCCTGCCGGCCTTCATCGGCCTGCTGGAGGAGGCGGGGTTCTCCGCCGTGCGCCACCGGCTGCGCCTGCAAAGCCTGCTCGCGCTGCCGCTTCTGGCCTCAGCCATGGCGCTGCTCGCGGCCGGTTTCTCGATGCGCCATACGCGGCGCGGCGGCGTGGGACGCATGATCGCGAGCGGCGTCAGCGCCGGCTTCGCATTGTTCGTGCTGGACCGCATCACCGGCGAATTCGGCCAGGCGGGCACCCTGCCGGTCACGCTTGCGGCATGGGCGCCCGCCGCGGCCGGGCTGCTGCTCGCACTGGCCTTGCTCGTGCACCTCGAAGATGGTTGATCGCTTGCATGGTTGAGACGCCGGGGGGAACCGAAGCTATGCGGCGGGTTCGAAGGGCCATGGCGACCGCGCTGTTGGGCGCGGGGTTTGGGGGTCTTGCGGCGCCGGCCGCCTGGGCACAGGGCTTGGTGCCCGATATCCGCGGCTCGGAGGAGCTGGTGCCCCAGGCACCGGGCCAGCCTGCCGCGCCGGCGATAACGACGCCGCCGCCGCCGCGGGCGACGACCATGCCCGGCTTCGGGCGCGGTGGGGCGGGCACGCCCAGCAACGCCCCCGTCACCTTCACCGCCAACGAGGTCGAATACGACCGCGACCGCGCGCTGGTCACGGCAAGGGGCGGGGTCGAAGCGTTCCAGGGCGAGCGCATCCTGCGCGCCGATGAATTCACCTACGACCGCAACAGCGGCGTGGCCACCGCACGCGGGAACGTCCAGCTGCTCGAAGCGGATGGACAGGTGGTCTTCGCCGATTCCGTGGTGCTGTCCAACCGTATGCGCGACGGCGTGATTGAGGGGCTGCGCGCCTTGCTTGCACAGAACGGGCGCATGGCCGCAACCGGCGCGCGCCGGACCAATGGCGAGATCATCGACCTCGCCCGCGTCAGCTATTCATCCTGCAACACCTGCGAACAGGACCCGCTCGCGCCGCCGCTGTGGCAGCTGCGCGCCCGCGTCGCGACCTGGGACCAGGCAGCCCGGCAGATCCGGTACCGCGACGCGCGCCTGGAATTCGGCGGTGTGCCGCTGCTGTACTCGCCCTACTTCCAGCACCCAGACGGCTCGGCACCGCGCCAGTCGGGCTTCCTGAGCCCGAGCTTCGGCGTGACGCGCTACCTCGGGGCCTTCGCTGAAATCCCCTACTACTGGGCTATCAGCGACAGCGAGGACGTGAAGATCGCGCCGATCATTTCGTCGCGCCAGGCGCCGAACCTCGGCGGGGAATACCGCCGCCGCTTCAATTCGGGCCAGATCGCGGTCAATGCCTCGGTGGGCTACCAGGTGCGCGAGGAGGCGGGGGCGGATACCGGCTTCGCCGGCCATATCTTCTCCCGCGGCCGCTTCTCGATCGACGAGACATGGCGCACCGGCTTCGACCTGAACCGCGCGACGTCGGAGACCTATCTTCGTACCTGGCGCTATGAGCCCCGCCGCGTGCTCACCAGCTCCGCCTTCGTCGAAGGCTTTTGGGGCCAGGAGGGCTTTGCCCGGATTGATGGCCGGGCCTACCAGGGGCTGCGCAGCACCGACGACGTCTCATCGATCCCCTACGTGCTGCCCAATGTCTATGCGGACTACACGATGCGCGACGGCATCGGCGGTACCTGGACGATCGACACATCCGACTACGTGGTGTTGCGCGGCACAGGCACCGATTCGCGCCGCGCCTCGACCCGGCTGCGCTACGTGCTGCCCTTCACCGACACCAATACCGGGTCGGTGTTTGCCCTGCGCGCGCAGGGCGACCTCGCTGCCTATTCCTACGACAAGCTCGACGAGGCGCCGAACTTCGTCACGACCGGGAGTTCCACCGGAACGGCGACCCAGCAGAACATCCGCGTCGGCTTCGACTGGCGCCTGCCGCTGGTGCGCGATGCCGGCGCATGGGGTTCCCAGCTGATCGAGCCGCGCGTGCAGTTCGTCACAGGCCCCGTGACGGGTTCCCAGTCGCGCGTGCCGAACGAGGACAGCATCGACTACGAGTTTACCGACGCCACCCTGTTTGAGCTGAACCGCTTCGGCGGCCGCGACCGGCAGGAAGGCGGCAGCCGTGTCGATGCCGCGCTGCGGGCCGCCTGGTACTTCCCCAATGGCGGGCAGATCGAGGGCTTGGCCGGCCGGTCGTGGCGGCTGAATTCCGAGGGTGGTCCTTTTTATGCCGGCTCCGGCCTCGAGACGCAGGAGAGCGACTGGGTGGCGCGGCTGCGGCTTACGCCGGTGCCCTGGCTGACAGTGCTCGGCCGCACCCGCGTCGACGGCGAGAACCTGGACCGCCGCCTCATCGATGTCTCGACCGCTGTCAGCTACGGCACCGGATCGGTCACCGCAGGCTATCTGTACAGCACGGCTGTCCCCTACCTGACGCCCGTGCGCGAGCGGGAGGAAGTCTCGCTCAGCGTCTCCCAGCGCTTCGGGGCGAACTACCGCGCCTCGGTCGGTGGCCGCTATGATATCGGCATCCAGC
The DNA here is from genome assembly GCA_040386655.1 of Pseudomonadota bacterium. Taxonomy (GTDB): domain Bacteria; phylum Pseudomonadota; class Alphaproteobacteria; order Acetobacterales; family Acetobacteraceae; genus Plastoroseomonas. Next base: position 13,113 of record JAZKFA010000013.1, read on the forward strand.
GCGCCGTTCTGGCAACCGCCTCGGCCGCCTATGAGGATGAGTGCTTCATTATCGAGGGCCGCTTTGTGCGCCGCTTCGCCGAGGACCCCGCGACCCGCACGCTGTATCCGGGCAACACGCTGTTCCTGATCCGGCTGACCTTCAAGACCGTGGGTGATTTCGGGTTCAGGGCTATCTAGCGGGCCTTCAAGCGCTGGGCGACGCCTCCAGCGGCTTGGCTCGTCGGACTGCCGGCGTTCAGCCATTCGGCCTTGGCGCGCAGAGGGCGCGCACGAGTGCCGTGCCTTCGGGCGTCGGGCGCCACCTCCGGGTGTGTTGAGGCGGTCCTATGCTGCACGGCCCTGTGGTGGGCTGGTCCTGGGGGCGCGCAAGGGGCTAAGAACGCGGCCATGGTCCAGATCCTCCGGCTGTCCGCCCTTCTCCTCGCCCTGGTCGCACCGCTCGCCGCCGTGGCGCAGCCGCGCGGTTCCGCGCCCACGACCGGCAGCACCAACCGTATCCTCGCGGTGGTCAATGGCGACATCATCACCCGTTCGGACGTGCAGAGCCGCCGGCGCCTCTTTGCCCTCAGCGCCGGGCTGCGCACAGAGGATGGCAGCACCGCGGGGCTGGACGCGCAAATCCTGCGCCTGCTGATCGACGAGCGGCTGCGCCTGCAGGAGGTCAACCGCCGCCGCATTGCGACCTCCGACCAGGAGATCGCCGAGGCTCTCTCCTCCATCGAGGAGCGCAATGGCATGACGCGCGGCAAGCTGCTCGAGGACCTCCGCCGCGCCGGAGTCGAACCTCGCGTGATGTATGACCAGCTTCGCGTCCAGATCGGCTGGGGCCGGCTGCTGCGTGCGCTGCTCGGCCCCCAGGGCGACCCCGCGGCATCCGAAGTGGCCGAGGCGCTCGCCGCCGCGCGCGCCCGCATCGGCGAGGCGGAATTCCAGGTCTCCGAGATATTCATCCCCGTCGACAACCCCGCCCAGACCGCGGAGGCCCAGGCCTTCGTCGACGACGTGGTGGGCCGGCTGCGCCGCGGCCTCGCCTTCCCCGTCGCGGCCACGCAGTTCAGCCAGGCGCAGACCGCCCTGCAGGGCGGCGACCTTGGCTGGGTAAAGGCCGACCAGCTGGACCCCGCCGTTGCGCGCGTGGTCACGCAGATGCCGCCCGGCGCGGTCAGCAATGCCATCCGGGTGCCCGGCGGCTGGCAGATCGTCGCCCTCCGCCAGAAGCGCGAGAGCGGCCGGGACAACGCAACGCTGCTCAACGTGCGCCAAGTCTACATGCCCTTCACCTCGCCGCTGAAC
>JAZKFA010000014.1:0-3116 GCA_040386655.1 Pseudomonadota bacterium
ACGCCGCCTCGAAGGGCAGCAGCGCGAGGATGCCGTCCAGGATCGGCTGCAGCTTCCGCACGCGCCCCTGGCGCCAGGCCCAGACCTGCGGGGCCACGTAGTGCAGCAGCGGAATCCCCATCGGCCGAACCCGCTTGGCGATCCGGAACGCGAAGCCGGGACTGTCGATGGTCAGGATCAGGTCAGGCTTGCGGGTGGCGATGTCGGCCACCGTCTCGTTCAGCCGGCGCGACAGGCGCGCAATATTCGGGATGATCTCGACCAGCCCCATCAGCGCCAGCTCGCGATAGTCGAACAGCGATGCCATGCCCTGCTCGGCCAGGCGCGGGCCGCCGATGCCCGCGAAGGTCAGGTCCGGGCGGCGCGCCCGAAGTGCGGGCAGCAGCCGGGCACCCAGCACATCGCCCGAGGCCTCTCCGGCGAGGATGTAGATCAGGGGCATCGATGGTGGTCCTGGGCGGCGGCGCGCAGGTGCCCGCCAGATCATGTGCCCGACCATTGCATGATCCGCCGCGCGCGGGGAGGCGGGGGCCGTCCCACTCCAAACGCACTCTCAGGGGCGGAGGCGCCTGCCCGGCCCGTGTTCGTCGCGCGCCGGCACGCTGTCAGGCGTGAGGCTGCCTCAGCGGCAGCGGCAAGCGCCGCCGACGTCGGAGCGCAGGTTCTGCCGCACCCAGGTGACGCCATCGGGCTGGAAGTCGAAGGACGGCCCGATGATGCAGATCTCCGAGTGGCCGCGGCCGCTTTGCATCTGCGACATGTTGGCGCGCTCGACCATGATGCGGTTGTTCACGCAGTAGACGACCGCAGGCCCACTCTGCGCCAGCGCCGACGGTCCCGCGCCCAGCGCCAGAGCCACAAAACCGATCACCAACCTGAGCATGGCCACGCCTCCCCGGCATTGTTCCGACAGCAGATTGTAAGGCGTCGGCGGACGATGCAAGCGCGATCTGCCCGATTGATGCATAACATGCTACCGTAGCTCGCTGGCGGCTACTGCGCCTCGATGAACGCGGACAGGCCACGTTCCACCGTCTCCCGCGTCAGGTCTTTCACGATGAAGACGAAGCGCGAGCTCCGGTCATCCCCCTCGGGCCAGGCCGCCAGGCGGATGGGCGGGTGGAAGATATGCTGCACCCCGTGGAGCACGGTCGGCCGGTCTTCGCCGCGAATGTTGAGGATGGCCTTCACGCGCAGCAGCGCATCCCCGCGCGTGGTCACCAGCATCTGGAGGAAGCTCGCTACTGCATCGAGCGTCAGCGGCGCCTCGTAGCGCAACGAGAAGCTGTGGATGTGCGCGTCGTGGCGGTTGCGGTCGTGGTGGTGGTGATGGTGGTGCGAATGCCCGGCCTCATGCCCCAGCCAGCGCGCCACGTCGGGAAGCTTCGCGTCGAGTTGGTAGGGGCCGAGGTCCAGAAGTGCTGCTGGTTCGGCATCGGCGCCCAGGATCGGCGCATGCGGATTGAGCTGCGCGAGGCGCGCGCGGAGTGCGGCCGTGTCGGGAACCAGATCCGTCTTGGTCAGGACCAGGCGGTCCGCGACGGCGGCCTGCTTCAGCGCCTCGGGGTGGTTGTCGAGCGTCGTCATGGCGTTCGTCGCATCAACCAGCGTAACGACACCGTCGAGCCGGTATTGTCGCAGCAGCACGGCGTCGCTCATCAGCGTGTGCAGGATGGGCGCGGGGTCGGCGAGGCCCGTCGTCTCGATCACCACGCGGCGGATCGGCGTCCCTGCATCCATGCGCGCGGCGAGGTCCATCAGCGCCTTGTGCAGGTCGCCGCGGATGGTGCAGCACAGGCACCCCGCGGCCAGCAGCATCGTCGTGTCGTCCAGCGTTTCGACCAGCAGGTGATCGAGCCCGACATCGCCGAACTCGTTGATCAGCACCGCCGTCTGCGCGAGGTCCGGGTGTTTCAGCAGCCGGTTCAGAAGCGTCGTCTTGCCCGCGCCCAGGAACCCCGTGACCAGCGCGACCGGCGTGCTCACGCGTAGAGCTTCCCCGGGTCGATCAGGGGTTCCGCGATGGGGGTCAACGCATCCTCTCGGATCGCCTGGAAGAAGCAGTTGTGCCGCCCGGTGTGGCAGGCGACGCCAGTCTGGTCCACGAGTGCGAGGATGGTGTCGCCATCGCAATCCAGCCGCAGGTCCACCAGCGCCTGTGTCTGGCCGGAGGTCTCGCCCTTGCGCCACAAGGCATTGCGGCTGCGGGAGAAGTAGCATACGCGCCCGGTCGCCAGCGTCTCCCGCACCGCGTCCGCATTCATCCAGGCGAGCATCAGCACCTCCCCGGTGTCGTGCTGCTGCGCGATGGCGGGGATCAGCCCGGCCTCGTTGAAGCGGCAGGCCGCGAGGAAAGCGGTGATGGCGTTTTCGGATGGCAGGTTCGGCATGGGCACACGATATAACGCGTGTCGGATGGTTTGGAGAGTGCGGCGATGGCCGAAATATCGGCGGCCCTGACGCGGGCGGAGGCGATCTGCGGGGAGCGTGGCGTGCAGTTGACGCCGCTGCGCCGCCAGGTCTTCTCCCTGATTGTGGAGGCCGAGGCCCCCATCGGCGCCTATGCGCTTCTGGACAAGCTGCGCGGGCTGCGCGCCGGCGCAGCGCCGCCTACGGTCTACCGCGCGCTGGATTTCCTGATGGAGCAGGGGCTGGTCCATAAGCTGGAGCGGCTCAACGCCTTCACCCCCTGTATCGAGGCCGGGCATGGCCATGACCACGGCCACGCCCACCCGCACCAATTCCTGATCTGCACCCGCTGCGGTGCCACTGCCGAGATCTGCGCCCCCGCCGTGAGTGCGGCGATCGAGGCCGCGTCGCGCGGGGAAGGCTTCACCCCCGCGCGCACGACCGTCGAGGTCGAGGGCGTCTGCGCCGCCTGCACCGCCTGACCAGGCGCAGCCGGGCGGCGCGTGATGCCCGTTCAGTTCAGATGCGCGAAGCCGTGTTCCAGGTCCGCGATCAGGTCGGCCGTATCCTCGAGCCCGATATGGAAGCGCGCGATCTTCCCGCCGAACTCGCCGGTGGTGGCCGTGCGCGTGATGTTGCCGCTGGTCGGAAGTGCGAGGCTCTCATACCCGCCCCAGGACGCCCCGATGCCGAACAGGTTGAGGCTG
>JAZKFA010000015.1:0-4099 GCA_040386655.1 Pseudomonadota bacterium
CCGGCGGCGACAGCTGGTTCTTCATCACCGCCGACTACGCCTTCGGCCATGCGCTGGAACGCGATACCGGTGAGTTCATTCGCCAGGCCGGCGGGCGCGTGCTCGGCAATGTGCGCACGCCATTCCCGGGCACCACGGATTTCTCCTCCTTCCTGGTCCAGGCGCAGGCTTCGCGCGCCAAGGTCATCGGGCTTGCGAATGCGGGGGCGGACACCACCAATTGCGTGAAGCAGGCGGCCGAATTCGGCCTGACGCGCCGCGGCGTAAAGCTCGCCTCGCTGCTGATGTTCATCACCGACGTGCATTCGCTCGGCCTCGAGACGGCGCAGGGGCTGGTCTGCTCGGAGACCTTCTACTGGGACCTAAACGACCGCACCCGCGCCTTCACGCGGCGTGTGCTGCCGAACATGGGCGGGTTGCGCCCTGCCATGACCCAGGCGGGCTGCTACGCCGGCGTGCTGCACTACCTCAAGGCCGTCCAGGACATGGGCGTGGCGCAGGCCAAGGCCTCGGGCGTGGAAGCGGTGAACCGCATGAAGGCCATGCCGACCGAGGATGACTGCTTCGGCGCGGGCAGCATCCGTGCCGACGGCCGCAAGATCCACCCCGCCTACCTGTTCGAGGTGAAGACGCCGGCGGAAAGCCGCGCACCCTGGGACTATTACAAGCTGCTGCAGACGACGGCCGCGGAAGAATCCTTCCGGCCCCTGGCCGCTGGGAACTGCCCGCTCGTCCGCAGCTGAGAACCATGCCCGCCGGGGCTCATAGTTTCGCAAGGGAGAACCAAGAATGACAACGACACGACGCACGATCCTGGCCGGCGGCGCGGCCGGCGTGGCGGCCCTTGGTGGGCTGCCATTCCGCTCTGCGCGTGCGCAGGCGGCCAATACGATCCGGATCGGCGTGCTGAACGACCAGTCCGGCCCCTACCGCGACATCTCCGGGCCCTACGGCGTGGAATGCACCCGCCAGGCCGTACAGGAATTCGGCAATCAGGGCTTCAACGTCGAGATCATCTTCGCCGACCACCAGAACCGCCCCGATGTCGGCGTGAACATGTCGCGCCAGTGGTACGACCAGGGCGTGGACCTGATCCTGGACGTGCCGACCTCCTCGGTTGGCCTCGCGGTCAACACCGTCGCGCGCGAAAAGAACAAGGCCTACATCAACACGGGCTCGGCGACGTCGGACCTCACCGGCACGGCCTGCTCGCCCAACACCATCCATTGGATGTACGACACCTACATGCTGGCGAAGTCCACCGGTGGCGCGATGGTGCGGGCCGGCGGCGACAGCTGGTTCTTCATCACCGCCGACTACGCCTTCGGCCATGCGCTTGAGCGTGACACCGGCAACTTCGTACGCGCAGCCGGTGGCCGCGTGCTGGGCTCGGTGCGCTATCCGTTCCCGGCAACGTCGGATTTCTCATCCTTCCTGGTGCAGGCGCAGTCGTCGCGCGCAAAGGTCATCGGCCTCGCCAATGCCGGTGCGGACACCATCAACTCGGTCAAGCAGGCGGCGGAATTCGGCATCACCCGGCGTGGCGTGAAGCTCGCTGCCTTGCTGATGTTCCTCCCCGACGTGCATGCGCTGGGGCTGCAGACGGCGCAGGGGCTGATCCTGACCGAGAGCTTCTACTGGGATCTCAACGACCGCACGCGCGCCGTGACCACGCGGCTCCAGCCGCGCATGCGCGACACCAAGCCGAACATGGCTTCGATCGCGAATTACTCGGCGACCCTGCACTACCTCAAGGCCGTCAAGGACATGGGCGTGGCCGCGGCCAAGGCGTCCGGCGTGGAGGTCATCAACCGCATGAAGGCGATGCCCTGCGACGATGACGCCTTCGGCGCCGGCACCATCCGCCCCGATGGGCGCAAGCTCTGCCCCTCCTACCTGTTCGAGGTGAAGGCGCCCAATGAGAGCCGCGCGCCGTGGGACTACTACAAGCTGCTCCAGACCACCCCCGCCGAGGAGGCCTTCCGGCCGATCGCCGAGGGCAATTGCCCGCTGGTGCGGAGCTAGTCTCCGCGACGATCACAAGCGTCCGGGGGGAATGCGTTCCCCCCGGACTGCTAATTCTCTGAGGACGACCCGCGATGGACGAATTCTTCGGCATCCCGCTGCCCCTGCTGTTCGGGCAGCTCCTGTTGGGCCTGATCAACGGCGCCTTCTACGCCATGCTCTCGCTCGGCCTCGCGGTCATCTTCGGGCTGCTGAACGTCATCAACTTCACACACGGCGCGCAGTTCATGATGGGCGCATTCGCGGCCTGGATGCTGCTCAACTGGTTCGGGGTGAACTACTGGTTCGCGCTGATCCTAGTGCCCATCATCATCGGCGCGACGGGGATCGTGCTGGAAAAGCTGATGATCAGTCGGCTCTACAAGCTCGACCATCTCTATGGGCTCTTGCTGACCTTCGGCGTGGGCCTGGTGATCGAGGGCGTGTTCCGCAATGAGTTCGGGTCCTCGGGCCTGCCGTACCGCATCCCGCCTGAACTGTCCGGTGCCTGGGACCTCGGCTTCATGTTTATGCCGGTCTATCGCGGCTGGGTGGTGGTCTTCGCCTTCACGGTGTGCCTCGCGACATGGCTCGTGATCGAGAAGACACGCCTCGGCGCCTACCTGCGCGCGGCGACGGAGAACCCGGCCCTGGTGCAGGCCTTCGGCATCAACGTGCCGCGCATGGTTACGCTGACCTATGGCGCGGGCGTGGCCTTGGCTGCCTTGGGCGGGGTGCTGGCGGCGCCGATCTACTCGGTCAATCCGCAGATGGGGTCGAACCTCATCATCGTGGTCTTCGCGGTGGTGGTGATTGGGGGGATGGGGTCCATCCTGGGCTCGGTCATTACCGGCTTCGGATTGGGGATCGTCGAGGGGCTCACCAAGGTGTTCTACCCGGAGGCCTCGGCGACCGTCATCTTCGTCATCATGATCATCGTCCTGCTGGCGCGACCCGCCGGCCTGTTCGGGAGGACCGCGTAATGGCCTCGGAAACCACTGCACCCGGCATCGGCGTCATCCCCACCCCCGTGGGGGATGGCAGCCTGTGGGGCTTCTCCCGCGCACAGCGCGTGGCCTTCATCGTCATGGTGGTCTTCCTGGTGGTGGCACCCTTCGCGGGTCTGTACCCGGTATTCCTCATGAAGCTGCTGTGCTTCGGACTGTTCGCCTGCGCCTTCAACCTGCTGATCGGCTATGTCGGCCTGCTGAGCTTCGGCCACGCGGCCTATTTCGGCATGGGCGGCTATATCGCAGGCCATGCTGCCAAGGTCATGGGCGTGCCGCCGGAGCTGGCCATCCTGCTGGGTGGCGCGGTCGGCGCCGGGCTTGGCGCGGTGTTCGGATGGGTCGCCATCCGCCGCCAGGGCATCTACTTCGCGATGATCACGCTGGCCCTGTCGCAGCTGGTCTATTTCGTCTGCGTCCAGGCGCCGTTCACCGGCGGTGAGGACGGTATCCAGGCGATCCCGCGTGGCAAGCTGTTCGGCGTCTTCGACCTCAGCGCCGACCTGTCGATGTACTGGGTGGTGGCGGTGGTCTTTGTCCTCGGCTTCCTGCTGGTCCATCGCATCGTCCATTCGCCATTCGGCATGGTGATGAAGGCGATCAAGGAGAATGAGCCGCGCGCGACTTCGCTCGGCTACCGCACCGATGACTACAAGCTGCTGGCCTTCATCCTCTCCGCCGGCCTGGCGGGCGTGGCAGGGGCGACGAAGTCGCTGGTCTTCGGCATCGCGACGCTGACCGACGTGCACTGGTCCATGTCGGGCGAGGTGGTGCTGATGACGCTGGTGGGCGGCCTCGGCACCGTGTTCGGGCCGGTGATCGGCGCGGCCGTCATCGTGACGATGCAGAACTACCTGGCTGAATGGGGTGCCTGGGTCACGGTCATCCAGGGCGTGATCTTCGTGGCCTGCGTGCTGGCCTTCCGGCGCGGCATCGTGGGTGAGCTGGGGGCGCTGCTGCGGGTGAAGCTCTAACCTTCTCCGTCATGAAGGATGACGGAGAAGGTTAGAGTCTTTTTGTGCCCTCATGCGCCGGGCGCGCTCCGCGCGCTTGGCTCGCCGCATTAGCGGCGTTCGGCCATCCGGGCT
>JAZKFA010000016.1:0-21105 GCA_040386655.1 Pseudomonadota bacterium
ATTGTCGGTGCCGCCTGCGACGATATCCAATCCCTGCTCCTGCAAGGCCGTGGCGAGCGCCTGGGCGTTCTTCACGACCTGGCGGGCATAGGCGCGGAATTCAGGCTTCAGCGCCTCGCCGAAGGCCACCGCCTTGGCGGCGATCACATGCATCAGCGGTCCGCCCTGGAGGCCCGGGAAGACGGCGGAGTTAAACTTCTTCGCAAGCGCCTCGTCATTGGTGAGGATCATCCCGCCGCGTGGACCGCGCAGGGTCTTGTGCGTAGTCGTCGTGACGACATGCGCATGCGGGATGGGCGAGGGATGCGCGCCACCGGCAACCAGCCCCGCGAAATGCGCCATGTCCACCATGAAGTAGGCGCCGACCTCATCCGCGATCTCACGGAAACGCTTGAAGTCCCAGATGCGCGAATAGGCGGACCCGCCGGCGATGATCAGCTTGGGGCGGGACTCGCGGGCGATGCGCGCGACCTCGTCCATGTCGATGATGCTGTCCTCGCGCCTGACAGTGTAGGGCACCACCTTGAACCACTTGCCGGACTGGTTGGCCGGCGCGCCGTGGGTGAGGTGCCCACCGGCCGCGAGATCCAGGCCCATGAAGGTGTCGCCGGGCTGCAGCAGGGCCATGAACACGGCTTGGTTTGCCTGGGCGCCCGAATGGGGCTGCACGTTGGCGAAGCCGCAGCCGAAGAGCTGGCAGGCGCGCTCGATGGCCAGCGTCTCGGCGATGTCGACTGCCTCGCAGCCGCCATAGTAGCGCCGGCCGGGATAGCCCTCCGCGTACTTGTTCGTCAGGACCGAACCCTGCGCCTCGAGCACGGCGCGGGAGACGATGTTCTCGGACGCGATCAGCTCCACTCCGTCCTGCTGGCGCGCCAGCTCCTGGCCCACGGCGGCGAAGATCGCGGGGTCGGTCTCGGCGAGCGAGGCCTGGAAGAAGCGGGCATGGGTGAAGGCGGGGGCGTGCTCGTTCATGGTGTTTCGGTCCATTCGGGGCTCAGCATGGCGACGCGCCTGGAATGGCGGCCGCCGAGATAGGGGGTCTCGAGGAAAACGCGCAGCGCCTCCAGCGCCACCTCGGCCCCGGTCATGCGGGCGCCGAAGGCGATGATATTGGCGTCGTTATGCTCCCGCGCCAGTCGCGCGCCCGTCACGTCGTGCACCAGGGCGCAGCGGATCGCGGGGTTGCGGTTGGCCGCGATGGAGATGCCGATGCCGGAACCGCAGACCACCACGCCGAGCCGCGCACGGCCGGAGGCCACCGCCTCGGCCACGGCGACGCCGAATTCGGGGTAGTCGACGCTGTCCGGCCCGTTCGTGCCGAGGTCCAGCACGGGCGCGGTCTGCGCATCGCGCAGCAGGTCCTTGAGGCCGACGCCGGCATGGTCGGCGCCGAAGGCGATGGGGAGACTCGTGTCCATGCGCGGGTTTATCACGCACCCGCCGCGCCAGACAAAGCCTCCCTCGCCGTGAATGCCCCTAGCGGGCGGGGGGCAGCCCCGCGATGAAGGCCGGAACGATGGCGCGGACGGCTTCCCGAGCAGCGGGGTTTGGGCCGATCGTTGCCACCCCGCCGCCGCGCGCGGTGCTGGCGAGGCCGGTAAGTTGCCGGACCTCCCCGCCGGGTGCGTCGAAGCCGTGATGAGCGCCGGGGAAGACCTCCACGCGCACCTGCGCCGTGTCACGGGCGGCGAGAGCCTCGCAATGGCGCGCGGGGGTCCAGTCATCGGCCGCGCCCAGCAGCATCAGCACCGGCACGCCGGGCTGCCAGATGACCGTCTGACGCAGCCGGAAGCATCCTGGATAGAAGCCGACGACGCCGCGGATCAGACCCGGCGGCGGGCCGGCGGCGGCGGCCGTCACGGTGGAACCGCCATGGGACCAGCCCAACAGCACGACGCCCCCAGGTGCGGCCCAGGGCTGTGCTGCCGCCCAGGCGGCCGCGGCATAGGCATCCGCGCGGCGGATGGTCTCGGGCTCGACGCCGAGGCTGCCGCCCTGGCACGCCTCCCGCCGGCCACGGCTGCCGAAGCTGTCCACGAACACCACAGGGTGGCCCAGCGCGTGCAGCCGGTCCGCCCAGTCGCGCTCCCGCGGCGGAAGGCGGATGGCGCGATCGGGCCCGCCAATGCCGCCGCAGCCATGGAAGGCCAGGACCGGGACGCCCCGCCTGCCATCCTCCACCGGGATCAGCCGGGCGCGCAGCTGCACCCCGTCCGGTCCAGGGATCAGCAGGTCCCCAGGCCCCAGCGTGAGCGGTCCCTGTGCCCCCGCCGTACAGGCCGAGAGCAGCAGCATCGCCAGGATCAGCCCGCGCATGGTCAATTCCTCTCCCGTCCGGTGGCGCGACGCGCGATTGCACGCCGCGCTTGGCGCCCCCGCCCCACCCGCCTACCATCGCGCGCAAACGAGCGGAGCGAAACCATGTCGGACAATCCCGAAACCCAGGTCCTCCATGCCGGCTGGCGCGCCGATCCCGCGACGGGGTCCGTCGCGGTGCCGATCCACCAGACCACCAGCTTCCAGTTCCAGGACACCGGCCATGCCGAGCGCCTGTTCGGACTGGCCGAGATGGGCTTCATCTACACCCGCATCATGAACCCCACGGTCGACGTGCTGGAAAAGCGCCTAGCCGCGCTGGAAGGCGGCATCGCGGCGCTCGCGGTCGGGTCTGGGCAGGCGGCGACGTCGTTTTCCATTCTCAACCTGACCCAGCCTGGCGACAACATCGTCAGCTCCACCGACCTGTATGGCGGGACGTGGAACCTGTTTTCCAACACGCTGAAGCAAATGGGCGTCGAGGTCCGCTTCGTGGACCCCGCCGACCCCGAGGGGTTCGCCCGCGCCTCGGATGACCGCACGCGGGCCTGGTACGCGGAGACGCTGCCAAACCCAAAGCTGCAGGTCTTCCCCATCGCGGAGGTCGCGGCCATCGGGCGGCGGATGGGCATCCCGCTGATCATGGACAACACCGCGGCCCCCATCCTGTGCAAGCCGCTCGCCCTGGGTGCGGCGGTGGTCATGCATTCGACGACGAAGTTCATCGGCGGGCACGGCACCTCGATCGGCGGCATCATCATCGATGGCGGCAATTTCGACTGGGGAGCCGGCGGTGATCGCTTCCCCACGCTCAACCACCCCGACCCGAGCTACCACGGCGCAGTCTGGACCCAGGCAACCAAGCCGATGGGGCCGGTCGCCTACATCATTCGGGCGCGGACCTGCATCCTGCGCGACCTCGGCGCGCCGATGGCCCCGTTCAACGCCTTTCTCACGCTCCAGGGGCTGGAGACGCTGCCGCTGCGCATGGAGCGGCACTGCGCCAACGCGCTGCGGGTGGCCGCCTTCCTGTCCTCGCACCCCGCGGTGGAGCGGGTCATCCACCCCTCCGTCCAAACCGGGGAGGCCAAGCGCCGCGCCGATGCCGCGCTACGCGGCGGCTACGGCGCGTTGCTCGGCTTCGAGCTGAAGGCGGGGGCAGCGGCCGGGCGCGCCTTCATCGAGGCGCTGCAGCTGTTCTACCACGTGGCGAACATCGGCGACGCCCGCAGCCTGGCCATCCATCCGGCTACGACCACGCACAGCCAGCTCGATGCGGCAGGGCAACTGGCATCGGGTGTGACACCCGGCTATGTGAGGCTGTCGATCGGCATCGAGCATATCGACGACATCCTGGCCGACCTGGCCCAGGCGCTCGATGCCGCGATTGGGGCCTGAGGGATGACGACAGCAAGCTTTCCGAACACCCGTCTTCGGCGCAACCGCACCGACGCCTGGACCCGGCGTCTGACCGCCGAGAACACGCTCACGACCGGCGACCTCATCTGGCCGATCTTCATCATGGATGGCGAGGGCATCACCTCCCCCGTGGCGTCGATGCCGGGCGTTGCGCGAGTGACGCTCGACCGGCTGGCCGGGCATGTGGAACACGCGGCGAAGCTCGGCATTCCCGCGCTCGCGCTGTTCCCGATGACGCCGCCCGGGATCAAGGATGCCGAGGGCACCGAGGCGACCAACCCCGAGAACCTGATGTGCCACGCCGCGCGCCTGCTCAAGCGCGAATTCCCCGAACTCGGCCTCGTGGGCGACGTCGCGCTTGATCCCTACACCGACCACGGGCACGACGGCGTGATCCGCGGCGACTACGTGGCGAACGACGACACGCTGGAGATCCTCGCGACGCAGTCGGTGATCCAGGCCGAGGCGGGCATCGACATCATCGCTCCGTCGGACATGATGGATGGCCGCGTCGCGCGCATCCGCGCCGCCCTTGATGCGAAGGGGCTGATCCACACGCGCATCATGTCCTATGCGGCGAAGTATGCCTCCGCCTTCTACGGTCCGTTCCGCGATGCGGTGGGCTCGGGCAAGGCCCTGCGCGGGGACAAGAAGACCTACCAGATGGACCCGGCCAATTCCGACGAGGCGCTGCGGGAGGTGGCGATGGACATCGCCGAGGGCGCGGACATGGTCATGGTCAAGCCGGGGATGCCCTATCTCGACATCATCCGCCGCGTCCACGACACCTTCTCGGTGCCCACCTTCGCCTACCAGGTGTCCGGCGAGTACGCGATGATCGCGGGGGCGGCCGACCGCGGCTGGATCGACCGCGAGCGCGCAATGATGGAAAGCCTGCTCGCTTTCAAGCGCGCGGGCTGCGCCGGCGTGCTCACCTACTTCGCCGTGGAGGCAGCCGAGGTCATTCGCCGTGGCTAGCCTCCTCGACGAGGAGGAGCGCCGGCGGGGGCGCAACATGCAGCCGGGATTCACGCGCCCCTGGGAGCCGCCGATGTCGGCCGGGGACCCGCGCGACGTCGATGCCTTGCGCGCCCAGCGCGCCGAGGTGGAGGCCATGCTCGGCTACCGCCATGCCGAGGATACGCATCAGAAGGCGAGGGCCTGGTGGCGCCTGGTGCAGGCGCGGCGGGTGCGCCACGGCCTCCAGGTGAGCGAGTTGCCGCCGCTGCCGGCCCCGCCGCCGGGCGCGCTGACCTTCGCGCAGAAGTTCCTCGCGAAGATCGGGCGTTTCCACCCCGAACGCGCGACCGTGCCGCCCTACCTGCGCTGAGGACGGCATGACCATAACGCCTCAAGGCCCGCTACCCGCGACGGTGCACCTTGCCTTCGAAACAAGCCCTGAGGACCTCGCACGCTTCAGCCTGCACAATGATCGCACGAGCGGCCGTCGCGCGGAGCGGTGGCGGTTTAACGCAGTGAGGCTCGCCGCGGTGGTCGCCTCGATTCCCCTAATCTATTTTGTCGTTCTTGGCGCCGATGCATTCCGTGCTGCGCTGAACAGCCACATGCTGCCGTATATGTTTGGCATTCCGGTCGCCGCCGTCTTCTCGGTACCCCTCGGTAAAGAATTGCTGGCGCCTCGGTCGATACGCCAGCAGATCCGCACGCTGTACGGCCGCGTCCCAGGCGATAGCGTCGTCGGGCGCAGGCGGCTGGAGGCCAATGCCGCGGGCCTGACCGTCACCGGCAGCAAGATAACGACTCATTACGCCTGGGACGCCATCCTCAGTGTCGAGGAAGCCCCGACGCACCTCTTTCTCATGACTGGCAGCGCCACCGCCATCATCATCCCCAAGCAGGACAGCCGCAGGCCGCGCTCGACGCGCTGCGGCGCGTGGCGGCAGCGTACACGGGCGGACGCCGTAGCGCCGGCTGACGTCGTACGCATTGTCCGCTGCCCGGCGTGGGCGCGCATTCGGCACAAGCAACCCGCCCGCCTCCGAGGGCGTTATGATCCAACTTCACTGGAGTTGGGTCCCATGCGGTTCAGGCGATGGATGGTGTGGGTGGGCGTGCCGGTGGTGGCACTCGGCCTACTCGCGGTGCTGTTCTCCTGGTCCTTGTTCATTCCCATGGTCGAGCGGCGCGCGACGGCCGCACTCGGGCAGCCCGTGACGATCGGCGGCCTCGGCGCGTCGCTCGGGCGCGTGATCAAGGTGCGGCTGCGCGACGTCGTCGTGGCCAATCCGCCGGGCTTCGACGCCGAACCACCGTTCGCGCGCCTGCGCGAGGTGATCATCCGCTTCGACGTGGGCGCCTGGTGGCGCGGCGAGGGCATCGTCCTTCCCATGGTCGAACTACGTGGCGGCGACATCCAGGCCCGCGTGCGCGCCGATGGCACCTCCAACCTGGCCCGCGTAGCCGAGGAGCCCGCCCCTGTCGCGACCAACGCCACGCCCGAGGAACGCCGCTTCCGGCTTGCCGAGGTGCGTGTCGCCGACACCACCGCGCGTTTCGTCCATGAAGGCCTGGGCGGCGACGCCACCGCCACCTTCGAGACCCGCGAACTGCCGACCGCCGGCGTGGTGCTGACCGCGGAGGCGCAGGGCACCTATGCCGGCCAGCCGCTGACCGCGAGCCTGATCGGCGGCAGCGTCGTCGCACTCGGCGATACCGAGCGGCCCTGGCCGGTCGCACTCACCATCCAGAACGGCCCGACCGAGGCGACCATCGAGGGCCGGCTGCGCAATCCTCTCGCGATGACCAACGCGGACGTGCAACTGACCCTCGAGGGGCCGGACATGGGCCTCCTCACGCCGCTGACCGGCGTGCCGATCCCGCAGACGCCGCGCTACCGGGTGACGGGCCGGCTCGACTACACCGAGGCGCGCTACCACTTCACCGGTATCGAGGGCGTGGTCGGGCGCAGCGACATCGGCGGCGACGTCACCATCAACCCGCACGGCGCCGTGCCCGACGTGACGGCGAATTTGCGGTCGAACCGCGTGGACTTGCGCGACCTCGCTGGCTTCATCGGCGGCCAGCCGGGGCGGGAGGGGCCGCTGCGCGAGGATCGGCCCAGCTCCGGTCGCGTGCTGCCGAACGCGCCGGTCAACATCCCCAAGTTCGAGGCCGCCAACGTCCACCTGCAATACGAGGCCGCGCAAATCCTTGGCGACCGCACGCCGCTCGACAACCTGCGCGTCTCGCTCGAGCTCATCGGCGGCGTCGCGACCCTGCGGCCGCTCCGCTTCGGCATCGGCCAGGGCGCGCTGGCCGGCAATCTGGTGCTGACCCCGCAGCAGGGCGGCACGGTCGAGGCCGTGGCCGACCTCGAGATCCAGCAGGTGGATATCGGACGTCTGATGCGCGCAGCCGGAACGCGGGGCGGCGGCGCGCTGAACGGGCGGGCGCGCATCACCTCGACCGGGCGCTCGCTCGCCGAGCTGATGGCGCGCGGCGACGGGACGCTGTTCCTTTCCACCGCGGGGGGCAATCTCAGCGCCTTCATCGTGGATCTCTCCGGACTGCGGCTGGGCAATGCGCTGCTGTCGGGCCTGGGATTGCCGGACCGGACGGAGCTGCGCTGCTTCGTCGCTGACATGGTCATGCGCCGCGGCGTGCTGCAGACGCGCGCGGCGATGCTGGAGACGGAGGACGCGCTGATCTCGGGCACCGGCACGGTGCGGCTGTCCGATGAGCGGCTGGATATGCGCCTGCGCTCGGAATCGAAACGCTTCACAATCGGTGCGCTGCCCACGGCACTGCTGCTGACCGGGACCTTCGCCAACCCCTCCGTCACGCCCGAGGTGGTGGAGCTTGGCGTGCGTGGCGGGCTTGCGGTGGGCCTGGGCTTCGCGGCGCTGCCCCTGGCGATCCTGCCGACGATCGAGCTGGGCATCGGCGAGGACCCGCGCTGCGCCGATATGCGGGCGCGGGTGCGGCGCCGCTGAGCGAGCACCTCTTCTGCTCAATCCAGGCCACGCCTGCTTGCGTCGGATACATATTCGTGACGAGCCAGGCAACACTAGTGCTGGGAGCCTCGCTCAAGAGATTAAATTTGCATTGGTAAGGGTGTCTGGAACGGACGGTTTCGGTTGACTAACGTCGTTGAAATGGCTGAAGTCATTCGTTGACCGGATCGAGGGCGTCTATCGGTGCAAGAAATTTCTGTGCGGAAGCTTTCAGCAAACCCATGCGGCCATTGGAGGCCGAACCGAAAGAGTCTTTGCAGCGCGCTTCTATTGATGGCAGGGATATCGCTCGGCGGATGCGTGAACCATGACTTTGTGCCGGGGCCTGGGATGCTGGCTGCTGACTTCGAGCCGGAGGCAGCACGGTGCCGCATCTTCGCCCGAAGTGGTCGGCAAGGCTACGCAGCAGGTGCTGCAGGTTCTCCCCGCTTTGTAGCAGGCGCAATGGCCGGCGCTGTTGTCGCCGGAGAAATTTCAAATGCCATTCAGCAAAATGAAAACTACAATGACTGTATGATTTCTCGGGGTTGGCGTGTAGCGAGCAGGGCGCCAGCTCCGTTGACGGCTAGCGCTATTCAGACCGAGAGCCTTTCGCCATCTTCCACCGCGCCGACCCCAAACGCCCGGCGGAACATGCGTGTTCGGGTTAACGTGGTTTCTAGTCAGGAAGCCGCGGCGCGTAACCTTCGGACTCCGGGAGGTTTAATAGTGTTGGAGGTTTTCCCTGGTGGCGTAGCCAATTCTGCAGGTTTGATGAATGACGACATCATTCTGACTTTTGATGGGCAACCCGTGACCAGCGCTGATGACATGCAGCGCAGACTACGACTGGTCCAGCCAAATACAACGATCGTGGCCGACGTCTGGCGAAATGGGGTAGAGCGACCGATACCGCTTCAGTTCTAAGCACTGCGTTGCGGCGCAGTAGACCAAGTTTATAACGTATGAAAGACACGCCGCATCACTCAGCGGAACACGCCGGCCTTTAAAGAGTGTCGCTATCAATCCATCAGCCGCGCAGGAAGCTTGCCACCAGTTCGACCTGGTCAGGCGCCATCAGGGCGGGCGCGTGGCCGCAGTTGCGCACTTCGGCAAGGCGCACGCCGGCTCGGTCGGCCATGCGTGCCGCGACATCGGCCGGCAGCAGGTCGCTCTCGGCCCCGCGGATGAGGAGGACGGGCAGGGTGATCGCCTCCCACAGCGCCCAGAGGTCCAGCGCCTCGATCGGGCCGTCCTGCATCGGGCGCGCGATTGCGGGGTCGTAGTGCAGCGCCACGCCGCCTTCGCAGGCGCGGGCGGAGTGTTCGGCCAGGTGGCGCCACTCGCTGTCGCTCAGTGCGCCGAAGCTGCCGTGGACGCGGCGCAGATAAACCTCCAGCGCCGCAATGTCGGGGAAGACGCCTTCGGTGCCAACATAGTCGCGGATGCGCTCGAGCGAGTGCTTGGGGATGAGGGCGCCGACATCGTTCAGCACCATGCGCCGCACGGGATGGCCGGGGATGATCGCGGCCAGCATGCCGCAGATGCCGCCCAGGGAGGTGCCGACCCAGTCGATCCAGGGCGCGTCGATGCGCGCGAGCAGATGGCCGAGCGCGACGACATAGGTTGGCGGCTGGTACAGCCCCGCCTCCGGCAGCCAGTCGCTGCCGCCGCGGCCGGGCAGGTCGGGGCAGATCACGCGCCGGCCTTCGGCGGCGAGCGCCTGGGCGAGGATATCGAAATCGCGCCCGTTGCGGGTCAGCCCATGGACGCACATCACCGGCGCGCCATCCTCCGGGCCCCACTCCACCCAGCGCATGGTGTGGAACCCGGTCGTGGCCAGCCAGCGGAGCGCGCCACGTCGCACGATCAGACCACCCCGTTCGTGCGCAGTGCGGCGATCTCGTCGGCGGTCAGGCCAAGGCCGGTGAGCACGCTGTCGGTGTGCTCGCCGAGCACCGGCGGCGCGGAGCGGTAGCTGGGCGGCGTCGCCGACAGGCGCACCGGATTGGCGATGACCTTCACCGTCTTGCCGCTGCCGTGCTCCATCTCCACCACGCATTCGCGCGCCACCACGTGCGGGTCGGCGAAGACGTCCTTCAGCGTGTTGATCGGCCCGCAGCCGATCTTGGCGGCTTCGAGGATGCCCACCCATTCCGTCGTCGTGCGCGTCTGCATCACCGGCGTCAGCGTCGCGGTCACGAGGTCGCGGTTGGCCACCCGCGTTGCGTTGGTGGCGAAGCGCTCGTCGGCCGCGATGTCCTCGCGTCCCACCGTTTGGCAGAAGCGCAGGAAGGTCGGGTCATTGCCCACGGCGAGGATGATGTAGCCGTCCTTGGTAGGGAATTCCTGGTAGGGCGAGATGTTGGGGTGCTGGTTGCCCAGCCGCGGCGGGTTCTCGCCGGTCGCGAGGTAATTCATCCCCTGGTTCGCGAGCCAGGCGACATGCGTGTCCAGCATCCCGATGTCGACCTGCTGGCCCTGCCCCGTCGCGTGGCGATGGTTCACCGCAGCCAGCACGCCGATGCAGCCGTACAGCCCCGCGAACAGGTCCGCGACGGGCACGCCCACCTTCTGCGGCGCGCCGTTCGGCTCGCCCGTCAGGGACATCACGCCGCCCATCGCCTGGATCAGCGCGTCATAGCCCGGGCGCGGCGCGTAGGGGCCGGTCTGGCCGAAGCCGGTGATGGAGCAATAGATCAGCGCCGGATACTGCTTGCTCAGCTGTTCCCAGCCCAGGCCGTACTTCGCCAGTGCGCCGACCTTGAAGTTCTCGACCAGGATGTCGCAGCTAGCGAGCAGCTTGTGGATGATCGCCTGGCCCTCGGGCTTGGCGATGTCGAGCGTGACCGACTGCTTGTTTCGGTTCACGCCGAGGAAGTAGGCGCTCTCGGTCGTGCCCGGCCAGACGGGCGGGGCGAAGCCGCGCGTGTCGTCGCCGGCCTCGGGCCGCTCGATCTTGATGATCTCGGCGCCGAGGTCGCCCAGCATCTGGGTGCAGGTCGGCCCCGCGAGCACGCGGGTGAGGTCGAGGACGCGAAGCCCGGCGAGGGGGCCCTGGGTTTGGGTCATGCGCTTGTCTCGTCAATGCTGGTGGCGCGGCCAGCCATAAGCACCCCATCGGCGGCTGTCCATGCGCAGGGCCCTGAAGCGGCGCTGCCATGCGCTTGCCGAAGCCCGCCCGCCGCCGCATCGTCCGCGCGATGCCTCCCATCCCCGAGATCGCCGCCCCGCCCGCCCAGGGTGCCACGCCATGAGCGGGGGCCCGGCCTCCGGCATCGAGATACGCCTGGATGGCGGATTCGACCTCGCCGGCTGGGTGAACATCGCGCCGGGCAAAGCCTGCGCGCAGAGCACGCTCTCGCGCTGGTCGCACCTTGGCGGGGCCGCCGCGCTGGTCGACCCGCCGCGCAAGGCGGATTTCGCGATCCATACGGAATTCGAGGCGAACCCGTGGTGGACGATCGATCTTGGTGACGCGCATCGCGACCTGCTGCTGGTGGTCTTCAACCGGGCACAGCGGAGCAATGCGAAGCAGGAGAATCTCCGCAGCCGGGCGCTACCGCTCGTGGTCGAGTCCTCCGAGGATGGCGTGGCCTGGACGCCGCACGCCGATGTCGCGCAGGAATTCGGGGACCTGGCGTCGGGCGCGCCGCTGTCGGTGCGGTTGCGCCGGGGTGCCGGGCAGCCGGCCATCCGCGCCCTCCGCCTTTCCGTGCGCCAGCCCCGCTCCGCGCTGCACCTGCAGCTGGTGCAGGTCTTCGCCCCGGAAGGCAAGGTCGGCGCGCAGCCGCGGGTGGAGGAGGTGGACCTGCAGCGCGCCTTCGATGAGCGCGTCGCACCTTTTGGGACGGCCGAGGAGGCGCTGCGGCAGTATGACGGCGACCGGCTGACCTTCTTTCCCGGCGCCGCCTTCGGTGAAATCGATGCCATCCAGACGCTGCGCATCGGGCGCCTGGGCAACCGCATCATCGGCACCATGAACGCCATCCTGTTCGCGCAGCACCACGGGATCCGTCGCGTCTATCTCAGCGTGGATGATTTCAGGGGCACGTTCGGTGTGCCGGAACGCTTCCGCTACGGTAACATCGAGATCCTGGTCCGCAAGGCCGAGACCGGGGAGAACGCCTTCCTCATGATGTCGCGCTTCTACTACGGCCACTACGTGCCGGCAGCGGTGGAACGCGACCACAAGCGCCTGGCCGCCATCCTGCGCGACGCCGTCCGGCCGATCCTGCTGCCGGGGCTCGAGGATGGCGCGCTCGATGCCGGCACGGTGGTGGTGCATATCCGCTCCGGCGACGTCTTCGAGGGCGTGGGCGGCCATGTCGGGTATGTGCAGCCGCCGCTGTCCTACTACGTCGCGGCACTCGAGCACGCGGCGAGCGAAAGGCTGGTCGAGCGCGTCATAATTGTGCATGAGGACCGCGCCAACCCGACCATCGACGCGCTTGAGGCGCACCTCCTGGCCGCTGGCATTCCCTGCACCATGCAGAGCGGCACGCTGCGCGAGGACACGGCCGCCATCTTCGGCGCGCGGCGCATCATCTCCGGCCACGGCACCTTCGTCGCAGCCATCATCGCCCAGTCCGCGCGGGTGGAGACGCTGTACTTCTTCCGCCGGGTCATGCTGCCGCATCTCTTCGATGCGCAGTCCCCGCGCATCTTCGTGGCCCACGACAAGGCGCGCGGCTTCACCCGCTATGGCGATTGGACCAACACCGCCGAGCAGCGGCAGCTCATGCTCGACTATCCCAGGGCGAGCCTGGCGATCCGGCCCTACAGCGCGAAGCGCTGAGGGCACAAGACAAGGGATCAGCCCGGGGGTTGATGGCAGCCCATTGGGGCGCGCGCTTTTCGCGCGCACCGCAAGCCCGAATGGGCGAACGCCGACAGTCCGGCGAGCCAAGCCGCCGGCGGCGGCGCCTGGCGCCTGAGGGCGCAATATAGCGGCAGCGGTCATCCTTCATGACCGCTGCTCCTTGCCCCCGCGCGCGCCCGGACGCATGGTCCGCCCGACCTACCACGGGAGGACCAACCCATGCTCGATACGCCCCGCACGACCCCCGAGGCGCCCAGCGCCGACCCCTTCGCGCTCGCGACCGCGCTGGCCGGCGTGCACATGATCGGCGGCCGCTTCGCCCCTTCGCGCAGCGGCAAGACCTTCCCCGTGGTGAATCCCGCGACCGGGGCCGAGGTCGCGACCGCGGCCATGGGCGATGCGGCCGACGTCGATGCCGCCGTCCAGAACGCCGCCGTCGCGCAGAAGCTCTGGGCCAAGGTGCCAGCGCGCAAGCGCGGCGCGCTGGTCTACCAGTGCGCAGCCCTGCTCAAGGCCCATGCCGATGAGCTCGGCCGCCTGATCGCGCTCGAGACCGGCAAGGCGCTGCGCACCGAAAGCCGCGTCGAGGCCAATGTCGTCGCCGACATCTTCGAATTCTTCGGCGGCCTGGGCGGTGAGCTGAAGGGCGAGAGCGTGCCCTTCGCGCCCGACGTGCTGTCCGTGACCGTGCGCGAACCGCTCGGCGTGGTCGGTGCCATCATCCCCTGGAACGTGCCGATGCTGCTGATGGCGCTGAAGATCGCGCCCGCGCTGGTGGCCGGGAATGCCGTGGTGGTGAAGTCGGCCGAGGAAGCCCCGCTCGCCGTGCTGCGCATCTGCGAGCTGCTCAACCGCATCCTCCCACCTGGCGTGTTCAACATGCTCTCCGGCTTCGGGCCCGAGTGCGGGGCGCCGTTGGTCGAACACCCGCTGGTGCGCAAGATCACCTTCACCGGCAGCGTCGAGACCGGGAAGATCGTCGCCCGCACGGCGGCGGAGAAGTTGATCCCGCTGACGCTGGAACTCGGCGGCAAGTCGCCGATGATCGTCTTCGCCGATTGCAACTTCGACAAGACCGTCGCCGGCGCGCTCACCTCGATGCGCTTCACCCGCCAGGGGCAGTCCTGCACGGCGGCGAGCCGCATCTATGTCGAGCGACCCATCTTCGACCGCTTCGTGGCCGAGATGAAGCAGGCCGTGGACAAGATGGTCATGGGCGACCCGCTGGACGAAGCCACCGACATCGGCACCATCGTGAGCCCCGGCCAGATGGAGAAGGTCCGCGCCTACATCGCCGAAGGCACCGCCACGCCGGGTGCGACCGCCCATGTCTGCTCCGCCATGCCCACCGACCCCGCGCTGAAGAAGGGCCTGTTCATCCAGCCCGTGATCTTCACGGGCCTCACCGGTGCATCGCGCCTGGTGCGGGAGGAGATTTTTGGGCCGGTGACGGTCATCCAGCCCTTCGATGATGCGGAATCGGTTCTCTCGGAGGCGAATGACAGCGAGTACGGGCTTGCGGCGAGCCTGTGGACGAACAATCTCAAGATCGGCCTTGATCTTGCTCATCGGCTTGAGGCCGGGCTTGTCCAGATCAACCAGAATTTGGTGGTTCAGGCCAATCTCAGCTATGGGGGCGTGAAGTCGAGCGGTTTGGGCAAGGAAGCATCGCTCGAAGCCATGCTCGAACACTTCACGCACAAGAAAACGATCATGGTGAATATGACCTAATGGATATTTCCACGAAGAGCCGCAAGGAACTCGAAACCCTGGCGCAGAATGCCGAGCGCATCCTGGGCGACGCCAAGCGATCGAAACACCATGACGCGGCTTCGGCCATGCAGGAGGCGGTCAAGGCTGCCCTGCTCGCGCTGCCGCCGCGCCCTGGGTTCCGCGCCGCCGGCCCGAAGCCGGAGACGGCGACGACCCGCGCGGTGGCCGCGCTGACCGAGGCGGCCGCGGCGATTTCGTTGGAATTCGACCTCTCGCCGCCCCCGCAGACCTCGGCGCCGCACAAGCTCGCGGCCGCGGATGGGTCGCCCAAGGTGGGCGGCGACCAGCGCAACCGCGCCGTGAAGGTGTTCCGCTACCTCTCGCACCGCCGCGGCACGGGCATCGCCATGCTCGCTTGGATCGCGCGCGAGGATGAGGAAGACGGCGGCTGGCAGGTCACCCGCCGCAGCGTGAGCGAGAAGCAGGGGCTGGAGACGGACCCGGCACTCGATGCCGAGTCCGCCATCGCGGCGTTCCGCGCGCTGCTCGCGGCCATGGGCGCACCGCGCCGCGCCTGAGGCCGGCTTGGGGGGCGGGCCGCCCCCCGATTGCTGCTCAGGCCGAGAACTGCGCGAGAAGGGGCATGTCCTCCATCGCGTCCTTCACGTCCTTCACCCCTGGCACCTCCTTCACCAGAAGCTTCAACGCGATACGCATCGCGGGCGTGCGGGCGAAGCCGTACAGCGTCACCAGGCCATCATGCACGCCGGGGTACACCCAGTAGGTGTCCGTCCAGGGCTGGGCGCGCATTGCATCCAGCACGCCTTGAAGGATCGCACGGTCATCCCGGGCAGCGGCAGGGGCCTGGGCCGGGCGCAGCAGGGCGCGCAGCAGGTCGGCGCGGCTGACGAGGCCGGTGAGCTTGCCGTCGCGCAGCACCAGGACGCGGCGGACGTGGTGCTTTTCCATCGCGCGGGCCACCTCCTCGGCGGGTGCGTCCTCGCCCACCGTGACCAGCGTGCGGGTCATGACATCCGCTGCGACGGCGCCATGCGCCTTCACGTAGCGCTCCACCATCGATTGCGAACTGCCGAACAGGCCGAAGAACCAGCGCATCGGCCCGGGGGGTTCATCGGCCAGGCGGCGGATCAGGTCGCCCTCGGTCACGATGCCGACGGGGGTGCCGTCCTCCTCCACGATCGGCACTGCGGAAATCCCGCGCGCGGCGATCATCTCGGCCAGTGCCGCGACCGGCATGTCAGGCTGGGCGAAGACGATCGCCCGCGACATCAGTTCCTTGGCTTTCATTCTGCTTCTCCCGTGCCTCCCCGGGGGCGGTCCCCCGGGCGATGCCGCACCCTGCGCCGGCGCGGCACCGCTTGCATTGACGCGCGTCAAACGCCGATGGCGCAGCGTGGACCGGGCTTCTATCCTGCCGCCTTCCCTCCAGGATCGCTGCCTTGTCCGACGCCCCTGCCCGCCGCGCCCTGCTCGGCGCCGCCCTTGGCCTGAGTGCGACCGCCTGTTCCATCCCCCCGCGCCTGGACGCCGTGCCGCGCGGGCGCGGCGTGAACGCCACCGTCCTCGGCCTGCCCAATGAGCGGTTCCGGCCCGAGGCCGGCGTCGCCCCCTATGAACGTGAGGCGGCCGCCGCGGGCATCCGCCGCCATGCGCATCTGGGCCTTGCCGCGGACGCACCGCTGCCGCCGATCAACATGCTGGCGATTTCCGGCGGCGGGGAGGACGGCGCCTTCGGGGCGGGGCTGCTGTGCGGTTGGACGCAGCAAGGCACACGGCCGGAATTCGACCTGGTGACGGGTGTCTCGACCGGCGCGCTGACCGCGCCCTTCGCCTTTCTCGGGCCCGCCTACGACGACGCGCTGAAGGAGGTCTACACCGACATCACCATCGCCGACGTGGCGATCCGGCGCAGCATCTTCGCGGCCATTTTCGACGATGCGCTGACCGACACGCTGCCGCTGCTCAACACCGTCTCCCGCTACATGGATGCGACGATGCTGGCCGCGATCGCCACCTCCTATGGCCAGGGGCGGATGCTGCTGATCGGCACCACCGACCTCGACGCGCAGCTGCCGATCGTGTGGAATATCGGCGCGATCGCGTCGAGCGGGCATCCCGGCGCGCTGCAGCTGGTCCGTCGGTTGCTGGTCGCCTCCGCCGCCATTCCCGGCGCCTTCCCGCCTGTCATGATCGATGTCGAGGCCGACGGCGTCCGCCACCAGGAGATGCATGTGGATGGCGGCGCGGGGAACCAGGCCTTCCTCTACCCGGCCGCACTGACGCGCCGCCGGCGCGAGGCGATCCGCCGCGGGCGGGAGGTACGCCCCGGTTCCGTCTACGTCATCCGCAATGCGCGGCTCGATGCGGACTGGGCGCCGGTGCAGCGGCGGACGGTCTCCATCGCCGGGCGCGCCATCTCGACCATGATCGCGTCCAGCGGGTTCAACGACACCTTCCGCATCTGGGCGAATGCGGAGCGCGACGGGCTGGCCTTCCGCCTGGCCTTCATCGGGCGCGACTTCGAGACGGAGTACACCACGCCTTTCCACCAGCCCTACATGCGCGCGCTGTTCGACAATGGCTTTGCCCGCGCCCGCGGCGGCTTCCCCTGGGCGAGTGCCCCGCCCAGCGTGGACCAGGTGCCGGTGCTCGCCCCCGCCGTGCCGCGCGCGCGGGGGTGACCCGCACGTTCCGGTGCAAAACTTGACCCTGCCACGGTGCGCGAGCATGTTCCGCCCGCTCCAGCACAAGAGGACCGATGTCAAAAGAAGATATGATCGAATTCAGCGGCCAAGTCGTTGAGCTTCTCCCCAATGCCATGTTCCGCGTCAAACTCGACAATGAGCACATGGTGCTCGCCCACACCTCCGGTAAAATGCGCAAGAACCGCATCCGCGTGCTCGCGGGGGACCGTGTGAACGTGGAGATGACGCCCTACGACCTCACCAAGGGCCGCATCACGTTCCGGTTCAAGTAAGAGTGGGTCGGTTCAAGTGAGCCACGCCTGATGCGACCGCCGCTGGTGCTCGCCTCGGCGAGCCCGCGTCGCCTGGAACTGCTGGCCCGGCTTGGCATCGTGCCCGACCGCGTCGCCGCCACCGACATCGACGAGACACCCCGCGCCGCAGAGCTGCCGCGCCTGCTGGCCGCGCGACTCGCGCTGACCAAGGCCGAGGCCGCCGCCATGCCCGATACCCTGACGCTCGCCGCCGATACGGTGGTCGCCGTCGGCCGACGGATCCTGGGCAAGCCCGAGGATGCGGCACAGGCCGAGGCCTTCCTGACCCTGCTTTCGGGGCGGCGGCACCGCGTCATCACCGGCGTGGTCCTGGCGCTGCCCGATGGGCGGCGGCTGAAGCGGCTGGTGGAAACCACCCTCGCCTTCCAGCGCCTGACCGGGCAGCAGATCGCGCACTACATCGCCGGCGAGGAATGGCGCGGCAAGGCCGGCGGCTACGCCATCCAGGGTAGTGCCGAAGCCTTCTGCCGCTTCCTCTCGGGCTCGCATTCCAACGTCGTTGGCCTGCCGCTGTTCGAGACGGCGCAGCTGCTGCGCGGCGCCGGATGGCTGCGGCCATGAGCCGCGAGATCCTGGTCTCGGCCGGTCCTGGGGAGCACCGGATCGCGCTGCTGGAGAACGGCCGCCCGGCCGAGTTCCGCATCCATCGCCCGCACAGCCCCGATGGCGTGGGTGACCTGGTGCTCGCGCGAATCCTTACTCATGCCGCACCGCTTGCCGGCAGCTTCTGCGCGCTGCCGGATGGGGCCACGGGCTTCCTGCCAGACAGCGAAGCGAAGCACCTGGAGAAATCCGCGCGGTCGGAGGGCATGCTGCTGCCGATGCGGATCACCCGCGCCGCGCAGGGTGCGAAGGGGCCACGCCTGACGGCAAAGGTTTCCGAAGAGGAGGCGCGGCTCAACGGGCCCGCGCCGGCATTGCTGTGGCGCGCGCCGCACCCTGCCCTGCGCCTGGCCGCCAGGTACAAGGCCGCGGTGCGCACCGACAGCCGCCCGCTCGCCGCCAGCCTGCGCGCGCATTTCAGCGAGACGCCGGTGTTCGACGACGGTGTCGAGGCGGCGTTCGAGGAAGCCTGCGGGCAGGATGTGGCGCTGCCTGGTGGGGCCAGTATCTCCATCCACCCGACGCCCGCGCTGGTCGCCATCGACATCGATTCCGGCCCGCTGGGACCGGCGGTGAACGCGGATGCGCTCGCCGAAGTCGCGCGTCAGATTCGGCTGCGCGACATGGCGGGCGCGATCCTGATCGACGCGGCGGGCCTGGCCGCGAAGCAGCGCGCGGCATTGGTGCCCGCCTTCACCGCGGCGCTCGATCCGCTGGCGCGGCTGGTGGGCCTGACGGGGCTTGGCCTGATCGAGGTGCAGCGCGCCCGCATTCACGCGCCGCTGCATGAGGCGATGGCCGGGCCGTTGCCGGTAGCACTCGCCGCGCTGCGTGCCGCCGCGCGCGAGGCGCGTCATCGTCCGGGCGCGCGGCTCACGCTGCACGCCGCACCGCGCGTGGTGGACGCGCTACGTGGCGCGCCGGCGCTGCTGGCGGATTATGCGGCGGAGACCGGCGGGACGCTGGCTCTTGTGCCGGATGCCGGCGAGGCTCGCTTCAGCATCGGCGAAGGCTGAGCGCCGCTCAGCCCGTCGTCAGCACTCAGTGCGAGACGACAGGGGTGAGCCGATCCACCGCGCGCAGCACCGTCTGGGTGAAGCGCCAGATGGAAGCGAGGCCCACATAAAGCTCGATCGGTGCCGCGACGTCGCCGATCTGCAGGTGGAACCCGTTGGTGTGCACCGTGATGCCGATACGCATGGTCTCGGTGATCGCGTTCTGCGGGCGTGCCTGGTAGACGGCGTCGACCAGCCGGCGGCCGAATTCCCTGGAATCCCCGGGCGTCAGAACCAGGAAGCGCGATGCCGCCCGCGCCTCGTTGAAGGCGAAGACGGCGTCGAAGGCGAGGCCGCCGGCGACCGCGCTCAAATTCACCCGCGTCACGCTTTTCCCCGCGGGGTAGAGCACCGACCGCTCGTCGAGGTCGACCGCGAGGGTGAAGTCGACCGGCGCCGCCGGCCGTTCCTCCGGCCGAGCGGGGATCACGTGAACGACGCCGCGGACGGGCTCGCTCACGCGGCGCGCTTGGCGACCTCCTCGGGCGTCATGTGCACCAACGCGGAATAGTCGGTCATCAGCGTGCGGGTGATCTCGCCGGGCGTGTAGCCACGGCCCGCGATCTCGCGCACGGGGGTGACTTCGGCCGCCGTGCCGCAGAGGAATATCTCGGTCGCGCGCGCGAGATCGCTCTCGGGGATGATGCGCTCCACCACCTTCATCTGCCGCGTGCGCGCAAGGCCCATGACGGTGCGCCGGGTGATGCCGTCGAGGAAGTTGTCCGGCACTGGCGTGTGGATCTCCCCGTCGATCACCAGGAACACGTTGGCCCCGGTGGCCTCGGCCACGTCGCCCTTCCAGTCGAGCATCAGCGCGTCGTCGTAGCCGGCATCCATCGCGGCGTGCTTGGACAGGGTGCCGATCATGTACAGGCCCGCGGCCTTGGACGCGGTGGGCGCGGTTTCCGGGTGGGGGCGCTTCCACGGCGCCATCGACAGGCGCACGCCGGCCATGCGCTGGTCCACGCCGAAATAGGCACCCCATTCCCAGCAGGCGATCGCCATGTGGATCTTGGTGTTCTTGGCCGCGACGCCCATCTCCTCCGGCCCACGCCAGGCGATCGGGCGCACATAGGCATCGGTGAGGTTGTTGGCGGCGAGGGTGGCGATGCAGGCGGCGTCGATCTCATCGGCGGACCAGGGCAGGGTGAAGCCCAGGATCTTCGCCGAGGCGGCGAGGCGGTTGGTGTGCTCGCGCAGCTTGAAGATGTGGCCGCCATAGCAGCGCTCGCCCTCGAACACAGCGGAGCCGTAGTGCAGCGCATGCGTCAGGACGTGCAGCTTGGCGTCGCGCCACGGGACCATCGCGCCGTCCTGCCAGATCCATCCGTCGCGGTCGTCGAAGGGCACGAGGGCCATGGGGTGATCCTTCCTTGCGTTTCTGTCGCTATACTCCCGGCGTGTGCGGATGTCTGCCCGGGGGCGACGCGGCCAGGGGCCTCTCGTCGCCTTTCGGAAAACATCATCACCCACCCATCATGCGCAACAATGATGCGCCTGATGACTGGAGATTAGAATGAGCCGCCGGTTTGCGTCAATGATACTGACCCATTTACGTCGCAGATCTGCCATGCGGCCGGCACGGGAGGGACACGCGGATGGCCGCTGCTGACCAGGAGCTGGCGCGCCGCGCCGCCGCCCCGGATACCAAGGGGCTCGGCGCGGAGGCGACCGACAAGCCGGGCAACCCCGCCGCGGGACGCAACCTGCTGTTCCTACGCGAGGAGGAGCTGCGCCTCGCCCAGGATCTGCTGTTCTTCGGCTACCGCGACTTCACCGCCGGTGCGGACGCCATCTTGGCCGAGTTGGGCATGGGCCGCGCGCATCATCGGGTCTTGCATTTCGTCGGCCGCCGCCCCGGAATCACGGTCGGCGACCTGCTCGCGATCCTCGCGATCACCAAGCAGTCGCTCGGGCGCGTGCTGCAACCGATGATCGAGGAGGGCTATGTGGTCCAGACCGCCGGCGCGGCCGATCGCCGCCAGCGCCTGCTGACGCTGACAGAGCGCGGCCAAGTGCTGGAGCGCCGACTGTTCGAGCGCCAGCGCGAGACGGTCATGGCCGCCTACCGCGAGGCCGGGCCCGCCGCTGTCGAAGGCTTCCGCCGCGTGATGCGCCGGATCACGCTCGAGGGCGACGTGCCGTTCGAAGCGCCCTACGACGACTGACGCCTCGCTGGCG
>JAZKFA010000017.1:0-13034 GCA_040386655.1 Pseudomonadota bacterium
AGCACCTCCGCGATGTCCGAGGGGTCCAGCATCGGGATCTCTAGGTCGATGAAGAAGTGTTCGGACCCCGAGGTGATGGTGGAGGACTTCGCGGTCGGGTCGTCCCCCGCGAGCGCGAGCACGCCGCCGTAGGTCGAAACGCCCGCGCTGTTCGCATGGCGGATGGCGTCGCCGCTGCGATCAACACCCGGCGCCTTGCCGTACCAGATGCCGAAGACGCCCTGGTGCTTCGCGCGCTCGCGCAGCCCCGGCATCTGGCTGCCCCAGACGGCGGTCGCGGCGAGGTCCTCGTTCAGCCCGGGCCGCACCACGATGCGGGCGGCGTCCATGCGCGCCTTCTGCTTCGCCAGCTCCTTGTCGTAGCCACCGAGCGGGGAGCCGCGATACCCGGCGATGAAACCCGCGGTGTCGAGCCCGGCTGCCGCGTCCAGCTCCCGCCGCAGCAGCGGCAGGCGGACCAGCGCCTGGATGCCGGTCAACAGGACCGGCTCGGCGCCGCGTGCTTCAAAGCGTTCGTCCAGCGTGGCGTCGATGCGGGGAATGCTGCCCATGGAAGGGGCCTCCTGCTTAAGGCAGAAGACTAGACCCGGGTCGAGCGAAAATCCTGCCGAATTCCATTGTGCACCGCCGAAGCTTTGGCACATTCTTCCGTGATGGACACCATCGACAGAAAAATCCTCCGCGCGCTCGCGGACGACGCGCGGCAGAGCAATGCGGAGCTTGCGGAGAAGGCTGGCCTGTCCGCCTCACCTTGCTGGGCGCGGGTAAAGCGGCTGGAGCAGGCGGGCGTCATCCAGGGCTACCACGCGCTGCTGGATCAGGCGGCGTTGGGCCTGCCTGACACGGTGTTCCTGGAAATACAGATGGAAAAACACGACGACACCATCCTCCGCCGCTTCGAGGAAGCGGTGGCGGCGATGCCGGAGGTGCTGGAAGCCTGGCTGGTCACCGGCGAGTACGACTACGTCGTCAAGCTCGCGGTCGGTGGTACTGCCGGGTATGAGCGGCTGCTGCGCGAGAAGATCTACCGGCTGCCCGGCATCCGCCACACGCGCACCAGCTTCACCTTGAGACTTCTCAAGCGGCGCTTTTCGGCCGAGCCCGGTTAGGGGCCCGGCGCGAAGGTCAGCGCAGCCCGAGGAAGCTCAGGATGGCGATGACGATGACGACGGCGCCGACGATGTACACGATGCTGTTCATTGCAAAACACTCCTGGGGTTCCCCGGGGCAACGCCTTTCCCTGAGGAAGGTTGCCGCGCCGGGACAGGAACATTGCTGAACCAACCGTCGTGCGATCAGGCGGGATGTGCGGCCAGATGCGCCAGCAGCAATTCATTGACGCGCTCGGGCTGCTGGTCGGCTGCGTAGTGGCCGACGCCGGGCAGCACCTCGAACCGGTAGGGCGCGTCGATGAATTCGCCGGTGCCCTCCGCGGCCATGCGCCCGACCGTGTCGTCGGCGTCACCCCAGATGAACAGGGTGGGCACGGTGATGGCGCCGATCGGACGATGCACCGTCCCCCGCGCGCGGTACCAGGCGAGTGCGGCCTCCATCGCGTCCGGCGTGCCGATCACGCTCAGGTGCTTTTCGGTTGCGGCGGCGGGTATGCCGTTCGCGGCGTGGCGAGTGCGCAGCCACCGCGCATCATCGGCCAGCAGCTTCGGCACCGCGTCGGGCGCGAGGAAGGCCTTGTGGTGCTGGGAGCGCGTGGGCTGCTCCGGGTCGTCGCGCAGGGCGCGCGCGAAGGCGCCGGGGTGCGGGCGGGACAGCATGGTCAGCGAGGCGATTCGGTCCGGATGCCGCGCGGCGAGCTCCCACGACAGGCTGCCGCCCCAGTCATGCCCGACGAGGTGGAAGCGCCGCTCCGCATGGCCGAGTGCGGCGACGAATGCCATCGCATCCTCCAGCAGCAGCTCGATGTCGTACAGCGCGAAGCGCGCGGGGTCCGGCCGTGCACCGGGCGAATAGCCGCGCTGGTTGGGTGCGGCGGCGCGGTAGCCGGCGGCACCCAGCGCGGGCAGCTGCTCATCGTACAGGTGCCGCGACACCGCGAAGCCATGCAGCATCAGCACCAGCGTCCCGTCGGCCGGACCGGCGACGGAGATGTCGAAGACCAGTCCGGGCTGGGCCTCGACCTGGCGGTTCTCGATCATCGAAGTCTCCCTTGCGCAGTGGCGCTTGACGGCGAGGCAAGCACCGCGCCCGGCAGCGCACAAGGCTGCCCGGTTGGCGGCGCGCCAGCGCTGGCCTATGCGGGTGGGATTGCCGCGCGCGCGGCGTCCGTCCCATCCGCTCCGCGAGGCTTCCGCCCATGTCCGACGCCGCCTTCGATCCCCTGGCCCATGGCTGGTCCCCCATGCCCGGACGCGGCTTTCCGGTGCATGTCGGCACCTTTTTCGGCAAGCAGTTCGAAGGCGCCTGGCGCTACGGCTTTATCCCCGAGGAACGCCACCTCAACATCGGCGGCGTCGTGCATGGCGGCATGCTGATGACCTTCATGGACGACATTCTCGGCATGTCCGTGTGGGAGGCGGCGGGGCGGAAGCCCGTCTCCACCATCCAACTGAACAACCGCTTCGTCTCGCCGGCGCGATTGGGCGAGTTCGTCGAATGCGTCCCCAAGCTGGAGCGCCTCGCGCGCTCGGTCGCGTTCATTCGTGGGGAGCTGCTGGTGGGCGAGCGGCTGGTGATGGCCTCCGATGGCGTGTGGAAGCTGCTGGGGCAGCGTTGAACAGGAGAGTTTCGCTGTGATTCCGCGCCGCAGCCTCGTTACCGGCATTCTCGCCGCGCGGGTCATCCTGCGCCGCGCAAGCGCGCAGGGCAGCGCCTGGCCGCAGCGCCCGGTCTCCGTCCTCGTGCCGTTTCCGCCGGGCGGGTCGAACGACCTGCTCGCGCGTCCCATCGCGCAGAAGCTGCAGGCCGCACTCAGTGGGCACCCGGTGGTGGTCGAGAATCGCGGCGGCGCGGGCGGAATCGTGGGGGCCACGGCGGTGGCGCGCGCCGCACCCGATGGCCACACGCTGATGTGGGGGCATATCGGCACGCTGGCGGTGAATCCCTGGATCTATCCGCAGATCACCTATGACCCCGTGCGCGACTTCGCACCCGTCGCGCTGGTCGCCACGCTGCCTTCGGTGCTGACCGTCCATCCCTCGCTGGGGGTGCGCAGCACGGCGGAATTCATCGAGAAGGCGAAGGCGGCGCCGGGCACCATCACCTATGGCACCGCGGGCAATGGTGCGGCCTCGCACATCACCATGGCGGCGTTCGCCGACCAGGCCGGCATCGAGCTGGTCCACGTGCCCTATCGCGGCAATGGGCAGATGCTGGCAGACCTGCTCGCCGGCCGCGTTGCCGCGAGCTTCGCCGGTGCGCCGGTGGTGCTGCCGCATGTGCGGGAGGGGCGCCTGAACGCGCTCAGTGTCTCCTCAGCGCAGCCCTCGGCCGTGCTTCCGGGCATTCCCGCCGCGTCGGATGCGCTGCCGGGATTCGCGCTGGTGCAGTGGCATGGGCTGGTGGCACCGGCCGCGACGCCGGCCGTCATCATCGAGCGCATCAACGCTGTGGTGAATTCCATCCTCAGCGATGCGGAGCTGCGCGAGCGCCTGACGCTCGAAGGGGCGGATCCCGCGCCGCGCACCCCGGCCGCCTTTGGCCAGCTGATCCGCGACGAGATGGAGCGCTTCCGCGTGCTGATCGGCCGCGCCGGCATCCGGGGCGACTGATGGCACGCGTCACCTTCGCCTGCTTTCCCTATGACCGCGTCCGCCCGCTGATCGATGGCCGCGTGCGCGTCGAGGGTACCGAACTGCTGCCGATCCCGCTGCCGTCCGAGGAGAGCTTTCCGCGCGCCCACAACAGGGCGGAATTCGATGTGAGCGAGCTGTCGCTCAGCTCTTACCTGATGCAGCTCGGCCGCGACGAGAGCCCCTATGTCGCAATCCCCGCCTTCGTCTCGCGCGCCTTCCGGCACAACGCGATCTATGTCCGCGTGGGCGCGGGGATCGATGGGCCGGGCGCGCTGGAAGGCCGCCGCGTCGGCATCCCGGAATACCAGATGACGCTCGGCCTTTGGGTGCGCGGTATTCTTGCCGATGATCATGGCGTCGCGACGGACCGCATCGCCTGGCGCACCGCCGGTACCAATGCCGCGGGGCGCAAGGAACGCCTCCCGCTGGTGCTGCCGCCGCACATGGACGTGGCACCGCTGCCCGCGGGTGCCACGCTCAACGCCGCGCTGCTGGCCGGCGAGATCGACGCCATCGTCTCGCCGAGCCCGCCCGCCGCCTTCGCCGCCGGCGATACGCGCATCGCGCGCCTGTTCCCCGACGCCAAGGCCGCGGAGATCGCCTGGCATCGGCGCACGGGCATGCACCCGATCATGCATGTGATCGGCATCCGCCGTGACGTGCTGGCACGCGACCCGGGCCTCGCACGCCGCCTGCTGGATGCCTTCCACGCCGCCCGCGCCATCGCCCTCGCGGAGATGGAGCAGGCCATCGCCGCCTCCTTCGCGCCGACCATGCTGCCCTGGCTCGAGCAGGCCTGGGCAGAGACGAAGGTCGTGCTGGGGCCGGATCTCTGGAGTCACGGCGTGCCGACCAACCGCGCGTCGCTGGAGGCGGTGTGCCGCTGGTCGCTCACACAACACCTCTCGCCGCGCGCGCTGGATGTGGAGGCGCTGTTCGCGCCGGGGACGACCGACGCGTAGACAGCGGTGCGCGACGCGCCACATGCTGGTCCATCGATCCCCCGTCAGGAGCTACCCCCTTGAGCGACAGCACCGAATACACCCCGCCGAAAGTCTGGGTCTGGAACAAGCCGAGCGGCGGCCGCTTCGCCAACATCAACCGCCCCATCTCTGGTCCCACGCATGACAAGGAACTGCCAGTCGGCCGCCACCCGTTGCAGCTCTATTCGCTGGGCACGCCCAATGGCGTGAAGGTGACGGTGATGCTGGAGGAGTTGCTGGCCGCCGGCCACACCGGTGCCGAATACGATGCCTGGCTCATCCTCATTCATGAAGGCGAGCAGTTCGGCTCCGGCTTCGTCGAGGTGAATCCGAATTCGAAGATTCCCGCGCTGATGGACCGTAGCGGCCCGACGCCGATCCGCGTCTTTGAATCAGGCGCCATCCTGATGTACCTGGCCGAGAAGTTCGGCGCCTTCCTGCCGACCGAGCCGGCCAAGCGCGCCGAGTGCCTGTCCTGGCTGTTCTGGCAGATGGGCAGCGCGCCCTATCTCGGCGGCGGCTTCGGGCATTTCTATGCCTATGCGCCGTCCAAGATGGAATACCCGATCGACCGCTTCGCGATGGAGGTGAAGCGCCAGCTGGACGTGCTCGACCGTCGCCTGGCGGAGCATGAATTCCTTGGCGGCGCGGATTACACCATCGCCGACATGGCGGTCTGGCCCTGGTATGGCGGGCTGGTGAAGGGCTGGAACTACGGCGCCGCCGAGTTCCTCGACGTGCAGAGCTACACCAACGTCATCCGCTGGGCGGATGCGATCCATGCGCGGCCTGCCGTGAAGCGCGGCCGCATGGTGAACCGCCGCCAGGGCGACCCGGCGACCCAGCTTTGGGAACGCCACGAGGCCAGCGACTTCGACACCAAGACGCAGGACAAGGTGGCGCCCGCGACGGGCGATTGACGCAGACCAACGGGGCGCGCCCGGGGCGCGCTCCGCGAGCCCGAATGGGCGAACGCCGGATGTCCGGCGAGAGGCAAGCCGGCGGAGCCGCTTGGAGGCACTAAAATCAGACGAAGGCTGGCCGCGCCAATATGGCGGCTAGGCGCTGCGCCCAGGCCTCGATGCCCGCGGCATCAGCGAGCAGGTCCTGCCGCACCTCGATCAGTGCGGTGGGAATGCCGCGCGCGTCGCCATGGACGGGCACCGTGTAGTCCTCCTCCAGGTTCACTTGGTAGGGCTCGTTGTCGCCGATGGTCAGGGTGGCATCTTCGCGCAGCGCGTCGCGCAGTCGGGCGCCGAACTCGATGGCCTGGAGGTAAAGCACGCCTGCCTGCCAAACCCGACGCCGGCCCAGATAGACCGGCGTGAAGCTGTGGATGCCCAGGATCACCGTGGGCCGCCCAGCCGCGAGGCGGGCATCGAGCAGGCGCGTCACCGCCGCCTCGAATGGATCGAAGAAGGCCGCGCGCCGCAACGCCGCCTCCGCCGCGCTGATGCCCTGGTTGCCCGGGATGACCGTCGCCTCGCTCACGATCGGGATGGAGCTCGGCACGCCCGGTGGGCGGTTGCAGTCGATCAGCAGGCGGGACGCACCGGAGAGGATCAAGGGCGCATCAAGCAGCGCCGAGAGCCGCCGAGACAGCGCCGCCGTGCCGATGTCCCAGGCGATGTGGCGCTGCAGCTCGGCCGGCGGCAGGCCCAGCCCGGCATAACGAGGGGGGATGTGGTTGGACGCGTGCTCGCAGACGAGCACGACCGGTGAGGCGCCGTGGGCGTTCTCGGTGGTCGCCGCCGGTGGATCTGGGTCCGGCTGGGTCAGCCCGGCACCTCGTCGGTACGGACCTCGAAACCAGACAGCACGCAGGGGCCGAAGGTGGTCACGATGGCGACGTCCGTCGCGTCGCGCCCGCGCGCCATCAGGATGCGCCCGATGCGGGGGGTGTTGTTGCGTGCGTCGAAGGTGTGCCAGCGGTCGTCGAGGTAGACCTCGAACCAGGCGGCGAAATCCATCGGGCCGTAGGGGGGCTCGGTCCCCATGTCGCCGAGGTAGCCGGTGCAGTAGCGCGCGGGGATGTTGAGGCAGCGGCACAGCGTGATAGCCAGGTGGGCATAATCGCGGCAGACGCCGCGCTTCTCCTCGAAGGCTTCGAAGGCGGTGCGCGTGGCGCGCGCATGTTCGTAGCCGAAGGTGATGTGGTTGTGCACGAAGTCACAGATCGCCTGGACCATCGTCCAGCCGCGCACGCCGGTACCGAACATCGCCCAGGCGGTGTCGGACAGGCGGTCCGTGTCGCAGTAGCGGCTGCCGAGCAGGTAGACGAGGAACTCGTCCGGAAGCCCTTCGATCGGGCGCTGCCAGGCGGCGGGCATGATGACGTCGGGCGTGCCGGGATCGCGCACCTCGATGCTGGTCGAGATGGTGAAGCGCCCGGGCGGGGCGACGATGCGCGTGCAGCGATTGCCGAAGCTGTCGATGTAGTGGCGCGCCGGCACCGGGGGGTTGAAGCTCTCCTGCGCCGGGCCGATCAGGTCGGGCTCGCGCGAGGGGTGCGGGTTGACCATCAGCAGCATGGGCGTGGCCTGGGGGCAGTCATAGGTGATCTGGCAGCCGGCGGCGATGCGCATGGATGGGTCCTTCACGATGGCGATGGCTGATCGGTCGGGACCGGCATCTCGCCGAATAAGCAATGGCCGCCCTCTTTGGTTTCCAAAGCAGGCTGGTTTTCATCGCCGGGTGCGCCGCGGCACCCGGCGAAGTAGGGCTGATATAAGCAGTTTGCATGCCAGCCGCATCCCCGTGCCCGTTCCTGTGCTATCGCCGCCCGGCATGACCGAACCCTTCGACATCTTCCTCTCGACCGCGCCCGGGCTGGAGCCGATCCTGTGCGAGGAGGTGCGCACCAAGGGCTTCCGCCAGCCAAAACCCGTACCCGGCGGCGTGGTCACGCGCGGCGGATGGCCGGATGTGTGGCGCGCAAATCTCTGGCTGCGCGGCGCCGGGCGCGTGCTGGCGCGCATCGATGCCTTTCACGTCACCCACCTCGCGCAGCTCGATGCGCGCGCAAGACGCATTCCCTGGTCCGACGTGCTGCGCAAGGATGTGCCATTCCGCGTCGAGGCGTCCTGCGCCAGCTCGCGCATCTATCACTCGGGCGCGGCCGCGCAGCGCATCGCAACCGCGATCCGCGAGGAATTGGGCGCACCGCAATCCGAAGATGACGGCGTGCTGGTGCGCGTGCGGATCGAGCACGATCTCTGCACCATCAGCGTCGATACGTCCGGCGAGCCGCTGCACAAGCGCGGCTACAAGCAGGCGGTCAACGCCGCGCCGATGCGCGAGACGATGGCCGCGCTGTTCCTGCGTCAGTGCGGCTATGACGGGACGGAGCCGCTGGTCGACCCCATGTGCGGCTCGGGCACCTTCGTCATCGAGGCGGCCGAGATGGCCGCGCGGCTCAATCCCGGTCGCAACCGTGCCTTTGCCTTCGAGCGTCTCGTCACCTTCAACCGCGAGGCCTGGGAGGCGATGCGGGCGGTTCGGCGGGAGGCGCCGCCCGCACCGCCCTGCCTGGGCAGCGACCGCGATGCCGGCGCCATCGCGATGAGCCGCGCCAATGCGGATCGCGCGGGCGTGGGGGCCATGGTGCAGTTCCGCCACTGCGCCATTTCCGATGCGGAGCCACCCGCCGGCGCGCCCGGCCTGGTCATCCTGAACCCGCCCTTTGGCAATCGACTGGGCCATGGCGCGGACGTGCTGCCGTTGTATCGCGCGCTGGGGCAGGTGCTCACGCGGCGCTTTGCCGGCTGGCGGGCGGGGATCATCACCAGCGAGCCGGCGCTCGCCCGCGCCACGGGGCTCGCCTTTCTGCCCATCACCGCGCCGGTGCCGCATGGCGGGCTGCGGGTGACGCTGTACCGGACCGGCCCCCTCGGCTGAGCAGGTCACGCCATTTCGAGCCAACGATAGGTGCCCCGGGGCGTTCCACCCCTTCGGAACGGAAGGAGCGACCGACATGGCCAAGAAACTCAAGGCGGGCGACGCGGTGAGCTGGAAAAGCCACGGCGGCACCGCCCACGGCAAGGTTATCGAGGAAGTGAAGGAGCGCACCCAGATCAAGGGCCACACCGTCGCCGCCTCACCCGAGAACCCCCAGTTGATCGTCGAGACGAAAAAGGGCGCGCGGGCGGCACACAAGCCGGATGCGCTGACCAAGGAGTAGTCACCATGGCCGATATGCGCCCGACAGCGGAAATGGCCGCGGCCGCCAAGCGCGGGCTGCGCCTGCGGGAAAAGTTCAATCGCGGTGGCACCGAGGTCGGGGTGCGCCGCGCGCAGCAACTCATCGAGCGGCAGCCGCTGGATGAGGCCGACGTGAAGTCCATCCACAGCTATTTCGCACGCCATGAAGTCGACAAGGGCACGAAGACGCATAGCTGGGATTCCGACGATGATCCCTCGGCGGGGTTCATCGCCTGGCTGCTGTGGGGCGGTGATGCCGGCAAGGAATGGGCGGACCGAATGGCGAAGTCGCTCAAGGACTGAGGGTGACGTTCCGCCTCGGTTCGTGACGGCGGTACCGCGCAACGCATCCCGTCATGCGTGGTTTTCAGCCGAGGAGGAAACCGAGCGAGCGGAGAGCAACGATGCACCACGGAATCCACGCCATGGATGACTGCATCCGGGCCTGCCTCGATTGCCACCGGACCTGCCTCGCGACCATCGGGCATTGCCTCACCCTCGGGGGACACCACGCCGAGGCGGGACATATCCGCATCATGATGGATTGCGCGCAGATCTGCGCCGTAAGCGCGGACTTCATGATCCGTGAGTCGCGGCATCACAGGCATCTCTGCCGCGAATGCGCCAGCATCTGTCGGGACTGCGAGTCGAGCTGCACCAGCCACCCGCAAGCGGACGATGCGATGCGGGCTTGCGCGGAAGCATGCCGCCGTTGCGCCGAGGAATGTTCTAGGATGGCCGAATAGCCGCGTCCCTTACCTGAGACGCATGGTGATGAAGGAGCCACCCCTATGGCGAAGATCGCGATCCCCAACATGACCTGCGGCGGCTGTGCCAAAGGCGTTGTGGCAACGCTCGGCGCGGCAGCGCCGGGTGCCGATGTCACCATCGACCTGGAGCGGCGGGAGGTCACTGTCGCCGCTCCCGACACCGCGCCGCTGATCGCCGCCTTGCGCGCGGATGGTTGGGAAGCCTCGCCCGCCCCGGGCTGAGGCCTAGCGCCCGGAGCCGGCCCAGTGGCGCGCGGCGGCCGCGATCGAGGCGGGTGAGCCGGGCGCGTCGTGGTCGGGCGTGCCGCAGGGCGGTGCCTCCGGCGGGCGATGGTACATCTGCACGCCCGGAGGCGCTGCGATCGGCCGGTAGCCGGACCAGGCACGGGCGAAGGCGGCATCGAAGCTGGACAGCGCCGCGGGGTAGTCCATGCCATCGACGCGATCGACCACCACGATGTCGGGGCAGGCGGCAAGGAAGTCATCCACCACCCAGCGCCGCGCCACGGTCGGCCCCGACACGCCGGGATGGGCCAGCTCGTCCAACAATTCGCTGCGTACCGCCCACATCGAGGCGAAGCGCGATGACCACCGCGTATGGCTCAGCTCCACCACCGGGAACCCACGCCCCAGTGTGCCGGAGAAAGCCATGAGTCCGGTTGCATGGTGCTCGCGAGCGATGGCGGCGATCTGGTGCACATCGGCTGGTGCCAACCCGGTCGCGATGGCGACGCGCGGGACGTAGCGCCCCCCGGCCTGTCCGGCGAGTGCCAGAAGCATCGCCGCCACGCCCGCGCGGGCGAGGACGGGGACCGGCAGCAGCACGCACATCGCGGCGAGCGCCAGTACCGTCGCCACCGTCGCGGGGATGCGGTGGTAGAACCACCCTCGCCCGGGGATGAAGTAGTTGACCATCGCGCCGATGGCGAACACCAGCAGCGCCAGGATGAGGCCCGCGTGCCGCAGCTCATGCCGGCGCAGCCACCAAAGCACCAATGCCGCACCCAGAGCGGCACCCAGGAGCAGTGTCCCCGGCGGCAACAGCAGCGCAAGCTGGAACGGCACGCGGTAATGCGACATCGCCAGCGGCACGACCTCGGCGAGGTAGGCCGGATGCGCGACCAGCGAGAGCAGCGCGAGAGTCACGCCCGAGACCACGGCACCAGCCATGCCGGGCCAGCCGATGCGCCCATCGCGCCGCCACATCGCTAGCTCGACCAGGAGGAAGGGGATGACGAACAGCGGCTTCAGCGCGCAGCACACACCAGCGAGCAGGCCCGCGGCGAAACCCTCGCGTGCATCCAGCGTGGATCCGTTGCCTGTGGCGGCGCGCCATACGATCCACGGAAGGGCGAGTGCGGCAATCAGGTGCTCGCGCTGGCCGAACTCCGCCGCGGGGATGAACAGCAGCACCGCCAGCGTGATGAGGAACACCGCCGCTGCCGGACGGAACACCTCGCGCCGCGCAAGCAGGGACGCGACCCACCACGCAACCAGCGTGAACACCGCGGAGACCAGTCCCGGATAGACGAAGCTGACCGATGCCCCGAGCCGTCGCGCGAGCCATACCGCGAAGGCGGAGAACCAGATGATCGGGGGCGGATTGACCTCGATCTCGGTGACGTAGGGCTGGCCGCCATCCAGCCAGGACTGCGCCACGTGGATCAGCCACGCCACGTCGTCCTTCATCGGCGCCCGCCCCTCGATGAAGAGGTTGCCGATGAGGAGGATCAAGGCGCCGGCCAGGAGCGCGGCGTGTCCGTACCCCGCGCGGTGTGCAGCCACATCAGGACGCATCAACGCGTCCGAACAATCCGCTTGCATGGCCGGTTGCACACCTCCCCGAAACCCGGCCGCAGCACGCGCCCCGGGTCCAACCTGGAGTATTCCACCGCCATCGCCGTTCCTAAGCCTCCGCGCATGCGGGCGGCACCCTATCGGCGGCTCGTTGCGCTGCACAATCACGTGCGGGGTGATCGCACCGCTATGGACCGGTTTCCCGCGAACGGCTTCGGCAGCGCCCTTGCGGCAACCTGGCTAGCCGCGGTGCTTTCTAAGATGGCGCCGGCCAAAGGCCGTCGATGGCAGGTTGCCGCCACCGCCGCGGGTGGCCAAGCGCCTAGCCGACCATCACAGGAGACCCGTCTTGACCCAGTTCTCAGCTGCCAGGCGCCTTGTCGCCCGGCACCCGCTTGCGGCAGCCCTGGTCGCGCTCGGCGGGATCGCCATCATCAACCACGCGCTGGCGCGGCGTGCGGAGAGGCGCCATCCCCCCCAGGGTGCCTTCATCGACGTCGATGGCGTGCGCCTGCACTACACCGATGAGGGTGAGGGGCAGGCCGTCGTGCTGGTTCACGGCAACGTCGTCAGCGGTTCCGACTTTGCCACCAGCGGCGTCGCTCAGCGCATCCGCCGTACCCACCGGGTCATCACCTTCGACCGTCCGGGATGCGGCCACTCCGACCGGCCGCGCGGCCGCGTCTTCGACGTGGAGGAGCAGGCGGCGCTGCTGCAGCACGCGCTGCGGCGCCTGGGCGCCGAGCGCCCGATCATCGTCGGCCACTCCCTGGGTGCGATCGTCGCGCTCGCCATGGCTGCGCGGCAGCCGGCGCAGACGGGGGGGCTTGTGCTGGTGTCCGGCTATTACTTCTGGAGCCTCCGGCCGGATGTCGTGCTGGTTGCGATTGGAGCGATCCCGATCCTGGGCGACATCCTGCGCTACACGCTTGCACCCTTGCTGGGCCGCCTGCTGATGCCGGCCGTCAAGCGCGTGATGTTCTCCCCCAAGCGGCCGACGGAGCGCTTCGAGGCGGAATACTCAGACGCGATGGCGCTGAGGCCATCGCAGATACGCGCGACCTCGGTCGACGGCACGCTGATGATCCCCGCGGTGCTGGCCCTGCGGCCACATTACGGCAAGCTGACCATGCCCGTGTTCATCATGGCCGGAGGCGGCGACAAGATCGTCCTGCATCGGCAGGCGCAGCGGCTGCATGCGGCGATCCCCGGCAGCATGCTGGAGATTGTCCCGGGCATCGGTCACATGGCGCACCACGTCGTGCCCGACCGGGTGGAACAAGCCCTGGCTATGGTCGAGCACCGGATCAGGGTGGCCGAGGATGGTGCCAGACCCGCGACCACACCGCGCCTGGCCAACGCTGATCCCGGGGATTGCAATAAAGAGGAAGCGTTCCTCACGACGGCGTGAAGCCTCAAGCCGCTCGGCTTTCTGGACTTCACGCGGCGGCGGCGGCATTTCTGGGTTGAACTGCCCTGCAGGTATGTCGCCCCACCAATGCCTTGCTTCAACCAGGACGTGCGCTGCGTCTCCA
>JAZKFA010000018.1:0-3114 GCA_040386655.1 Pseudomonadota bacterium
CGAACAGGAGCATGGCGCGGAGGCGCTGGCGGTGATGCGCGGCATCAAGGCGAGCCTCGATCCCAAGGGAATCCTCAACCCGGGCAAGATCTTCCGGAACTGAGCGATCCGCGTGCTAGCCTCCCCTCCGGGCCCGCGAAGAGGCCGAGGAGGAGAGACACATGCACTCGACCCGTCGCGGGGCGCTCGGCGCCGCCGCTGGACTGATCACCCTGGCCGCGCCCGCGCTTGCGCAGCCGGTGGAGCGCTATCCGGACGCGAACATCATCGCGCTTGACCCGTCCTTCAACCGCTATCGCATCGGCCTCGCGAGCGTGGAGCGACTCTGGACCGGCGCGCGCTGGAGCGAGGGGCCGGCCTGGTTCGGCGACCAGCGCTGCCTCATCTGGTCCGACATCCCGAACAACCGCATGCTGCGCTGGTCGGAAAGCACGAACCGCGTCGACGTCTTCCGCAATCCCTCGAATAATTCGAACGGCAACACGCGTGATCGGCAGGGCCGCCTGGTCACCTGCGAGCACCTGACGCGCCGCGTCACGCGAACGGAGCATGACGGCTCGATCACCGTCATCGCCGACCGCTTCGAGGGCAAGCGCCTGAACAGCCCCAACGACGTGGTGGTGAAGTCCGACGAGAGCATCTGGTTCACCGACCCGCCCTTCGGCATCCTCGGCTTCTATGAAGGCGAGATGGCCTCCCCGGAGCTGCCGACCAACATCTACCGCGTCGATGGCCGCACCGGGCAGATCACGTTGGCCAGCACCGATATCGGCCGTCCGAACGGCCTCGCCTTCAGCCCCGACGAGAGCAGGCTGTATGTGGTTGAAGCCGCGGCCACGCCGCGGGTGATCCGGGTCTTCGACGTCGATGGCGCGACCGGACGGCTGTCGAACAACCGCATCTTTCACCAGTGCCGCGACGGCGAGACGCCGGACGGGTTCCGGGTGGATGTGGACGGCAACCTCTGGTGCGGCTGGGGCATGGGGACCGCGGAGCTGGATGGCGTGCGAATCCTCAACAAGGATGGCGGTGCGATCGGCCATATCCGCCTGCCCGAACGCTGCGCGAACCTTGCTTTCGGCGGGCGCTTCCGCAACCGGCCGTTCATGCCGGCGAGCAAGTCGCTCTATGCGGTCTACGTGAACACGCAGGGCGCACCGGGCGGATAGAGCCGCCTTCACAGCCGCTCCCATTCACAAAAAATAAAAGAAGGGGGTTTGGGGGAATTCATTCCCCCATTCTGTCGCCGGCGCTGCGCCTACCCTGCCGGAATCTCCGCCGCCAGGACACGCCCCGACGCGCTCTCAGTGATCAGCAGCGTCGTACCGTCCGGCGCGAAGCAGCAATTCGTCGGCGACCGCCCGAACCCCGTGCAGTCGATGACGAATTTCGCCACGCCATGCGCATCCACGCCCCAGACCAGGCCATGGCCCGGGTTGCAGATGAACAGCCGGTCATGCCCATCCACCGCCATGCCATCCGGCCCCGAAATTCCCGCGGGCGTGCGGAAGAACAGGTTGGCCTTGCCCACCTGCGCATCGGCGCGCAGCGGCAGGCGCCAGATCTCGCTGGCCCGCGTCATCGCCACATAGGCATGCGTGCCGGCGCGGTTGAGGGCGATGCCGTTCGGGCTCGGTCCGTTGCTGATCAGCGTGTCGATCCGCCCATCGGGATGCAGGCGATGCACACGCCCGCTCGGGTCCTGCAGACCGGTCTGGCCCTGGTCGGTGAACAGCACGGCGCCATCGGCGGCATATGTGCAGTCGTTGAGCCCGCGGAACCCCTCGCTCAGCAGCGTCTCCAGCAGCGGCGCGATCGCGCCCGTCGCGGGGTCCAGCGTCAGCAGCCCGTGGCGGTAGTCGGTGATCGTCAGCGCACCGCCGGGGGCCAGGGCCATGCCATTCGGCCAGCCATCATATTCCGCCAGCAGCTCCCATGCCGTGGGGCTGCCAATGATGAAGATGCGGCCATTGGGAATATCGGTGACCAGCAGCCGCCCGGCCGCATCGAAGCACGGCCCCTCGAGGAAGCTGTCGATCGCGAGGCCACCGCGGTTGGACGCGCTCCAGCTCGTGTGCCGCGGCGTGCGGAAGCTTGCCGGCAGGGCGGAAAACAGGCGAGGGGCGAGGGTCACGGGCGGTGGAAAATGCATCCCGGCAGACTGCGCGCGCACCAGCCCTGCGGCAAGGCCAACACTCACGACGTCGCGAGCATGCACCGGGCCGGCATTCCGTGTAAGGACGCTTGACGCAACGCAGCATGACGCGACATGCCCGTGCGTGATCCGGAGACGAGACCGCATGACGCGCTTCCCCCGT
This sequence comes from Pseudomonadota bacterium, assembly GCA_040386655.1. Taxonomy (GTDB): domain Bacteria; phylum Pseudomonadota; class Alphaproteobacteria; order Acetobacterales; family Acetobacteraceae; genus Plastoroseomonas. The sequence continues at coordinate 2,319 of JAZKFA010000018.1, forward strand.
GCTGCCGTTGGCGCAGCGATGTTCCTGATCATCGCGACCGGCCAGGCGCTCGCGCAGTTCGGCCCGCAAGGCCCGCCCGCCGTCGGGATCGTCACCGCCGACCGTCGCCCGATCACCGAGACCTCGGAATTCGTGGGCCGCATCGAGGCGATCGAGCGCGTCGCCATCCGCGCCCGCGTCTCCGGCTTCATCCAGGAGATCGCGTTCCGCGAAGGCCAGGAGGTGCAGCGCGGACAGGTGCTCTACCGGCTGGAACGTGCGCCCTTCGAAGCCGAGCTGGAACGCCAGCAGGCCTCGGTCGCCTCGGCGCAGGCCACGCTCATCAACACGCGCATCAGCCTCGACCGCGCGCGCGAGTTGGTGCGCACCAGCACGGGCACGCAGTCCCGCCTGGATGACGCGATCGCGGCCGAGCGCACCGGTAATGCCCAGCTGCTGAGCGCGCAGGCTGGGCTGCGCGTGGCCCAGATCAGCCTCGACTACACGGTCATCACCGCACCGGTGAACGGGCGCATCGGCCGCACAATGTTTACCGAGGGCAATGTGGTGGGTCCCGATGCCGGCACGCTCGCGCTGTATGAAAAAGCCCGTGGGCTTGCGCAAGCGATGGGCAAGGAACTGCCCCACGCCAGCGCCGGCGGCGGCTCCGACGGTAATTTTACCGGCGCGATGGGAATCCCCACTCTCGACGGCCTGGGCGTGCGCGGCGCCGATGCCCACACGTTGAACGAGCATATCGAAGTGGACAGCCTCGCCGAGCGCGGCCGCCTGATGGCGGGGCTATTGGCGACGCTGG
>JAZKFA010000019.1:0-2303 GCA_040386655.1 Pseudomonadota bacterium
GGCTCTGCCCGAGCGCGCGGATCGAGCCCTGCTGCACAAGCGCATTGGCGCCCGCCGGCGTCTCCATGCCGAAGTCGACCGTGCCGTTGAGCAGGGAGGCCATGGCCGCACCGCTGCCCTGGTACGGCACGTGCAGGACGTTCACCCCAGCCATCGCATTGAACACCGCGCAGACCAAGTGCTGGGTGCCGCCCGTGCCCGAGGAGCAGAAGGTGTACTTGCCCGGCTCCGCCCTCAGGCGCGCCAGGAATTCGCGGCCATTGGTTGCCGGGAAGTCCCGCCGCACGACGAGCAGGTAGGGCGAGACGCCGAAGGTGATGATCGGCGACAGGTCGCGCTCGGGCTCGTAGGGCGTGCGCTGGACCAGGGGCGCGAAGGTGATGGGGCCGCCGGAGGCCGAGAGCAGCGTGTAGCCATCGGGCGGCGCCTTGGCGACCAGGTCGGTTCCGATCATGCCAGTCGCCCCCGGCCTGTTGTCCGGCACCACCGGCTGCCCGAGTCGCTCGGACAGATGGGCGGCGACGAGCCGTCCGATCAGGTCCGTCGCCTGCCCCGGCGGCCAGGGGATGATCATGCGCAGCGGCCGACTGGGCCACGGCGCCTGCGCGCTGGCTGTTGGGGCGAGGGCCAGCGCGGGCATGGCGAGCCCGAGTGTACGGCGGTGCATCATTGTTTCCTCCCGTGTTTGCGGGAGCTTGCGCGAGTTTGGCGGCGCCGCCTACGCAGCCCGCACCCGTAGCCAAAAATAAAAGAAAGGGGTCCGGGGGAATTCCTTCCCCCGGTGCTTACTGGTTCAGCACTTCCCAGATCCGCTCCGGCGTCGCGGGCATGTCAATATGCTGCCCCCCAAGCGCATCGGAGATCGCGTTCATGACAGCCGGCAGCGACCCAGCGCACCCCGCCTCGCCGCAGCCCTTGGCCCCGAGCGGGTTGGTCTTCGCCGGCACCGGGTGGCTGAGGAAGCCGAAGCTCGGCAGGTCATCGGCGCGCGGCAGCCCGTAATCCATGTAGGTGCCTGTCATGAGCTGGCCGTCCTCGGAATAGGCAACGCGTTCGTGCAGCGCCTGGCCAATGCCCTGCACGATCCCGCCATGCGCCTGCCCGGCGACGAGCATGGGATTTACGATGACGCCGAAATCGTTGACCGCGAGGTAGCGGTCGAAGGTCACGATGCCGGTCTCCGGGTCGATCTCGACTTCGCAGACGTGGCACCCGTTCGGGAAGGCCATCGGCGCCTGGTCGAACACGTGGCGGACGTTGAGCGCCGAGATGCCCTCCGCATCGCGCAGCTTGCCGGCGAGGTCCATGATGTCGATGCCGCGGTCGGTGCCGGCGATCGTAAAGCGCCCATTCGAGAACTCGATGTCCACCGGCGCGGCTTCGAGGATCTGCGCGCTCGCGGTGCGTCCCTTCTCGATGACCAGGTCGGACGCCTCGACGATCGCGGCCCCCGAGGCCATCAGCGACTTCGACCCGCCGGTGCCGCCGCCGGCGATCAGCTCGTCGGAATCGCCCTGCTGCAGGCGGATGCTCTCGAACGGCACGCCGAGGCGGGAGTGCAGCACCTGCGCGAAGGCGCTCCAATGGCCCTGCCCATAGTCGAGCGTGCCGGTGATGATCTTCACCGTGCCGTCCTTCTCGAAGCGCAACTCGCCCTGTTCCTTGGAGGGCGGCGCGGTGCATTCGAGGAAGTTGCCGATGCCGCGCCCGCGCAGCTTGCCTGCGGCCTTGCTCGCCGCGAGGCGCGCGGGATAGCCGGCCCAGTCGGCGGCCTCCAAAGCGGAGTCGAGCAGGGCGGAGAAATCGCCGCCGTCATAGGTGGACCCGGAGGCCGTCGCGTAGGGGAACTGGTCAGGCCTGATGTGATTGAGCTTGCGCAGGGCAACCGCATCGCGCCCGGTCTCGCGCGCGGCGGTCTCGATCAGCCGCTCCATGAAGTAGTTGCCCTCGGGGCGGCCGGCGCCGCGATAGGCCGAGACGGGCGTGGTGTTCGTCACCATGCACCGCGTCGCAACCTCGATCAGGGGGGTCGCGTAGTTGGACTGCACGTTCTTCACGAAATTGCCCGTGCCCATCAGCGGCGCGACGGTTGCGAGATAGCCGCCCATGTTGGCGAAGCTGGTCAGCCGCACCGCGAGGAACTTGCCCTCGGCATCCAGTGCCAGTTCGGCCTGCACCTCATGGTCGCGTCCATGCTGGTCGGAGACGAAGGCGCCGGAGCGGTCATCCGTCCACTTCACCGCGCGCCCCAGCAGCTTCGCCGCGTGCAGGCAGCACAGGTATTCGGGGTAGGCGGAGGCCTT
>JAZKFA010000019.1:2315-5811 GCA_040386655.1 Pseudomonadota bacterium
GGGTGTAACGGCCGGTCCCGGCCTCGTATTCGCCGATAGCGCTGCGCGGCTCCATCGCGCAGACGACCAGGCGGTTGTTGCGGATGGATAGCTTCGTCACATGGGCGGCGGCGGCGAAGGCGGCGGCCGTCTTCTCCTTGTCGCCGTACTGGAAATCCAGCACCTCGTTGCCGGGGATGTGGTTATAGAGTTGCGGCGCACCGGGTGCGGCTGCGGCGGAGGCCAAGGTGACGGAATCCAGGCTCTCGATATCCAGCTCCACCGCCTCGGCGGCGTCGCGGGCGGCCAGGCGCGTCTCGGCGACGACGAAGGCGACGGGGTCGCCCACGAAGCGCACCTTGTCGGTGGCCAACGAGGGGCGCTCGATGTTGCGCAGCGGCGAACCGTCCCGGTTCTTCAGCGGCAGGGCGCAGCGCATCGGGCCGTAGCCGGCCTCGACCAGGTCCTTGCCTGTGAGCACGAGCAGCACGCCGGGCATGGCGCGGGCGGCGTCGGTGTTGATGGCCTTGATCACGCCATGCGCGTAGGGGCTGCGCACCATCACGCACCAGGCCTGGCCCGAGACAGACATGTCGTCGGTGTAGCGGCCCTCGCCGCGCAGCAGATGCGGGTCCTCCTGGCGTTTCACCGGCTGGCCGATGCCGAACTTCAGCAGGGTGGGGTCGGCCAGGTTGGTATCGGGCATGAGGGGGCTCTCGAATGGTTCGCTGCGTTGCGGGAGAGGTTAGGGTGTTGGCGCGATGACGCAACCCGGGGGACGCGCGATGACGCTGATGGTGATCGGGTCCTACAACCGCGACTGGGTGTTCTCCCTCGCCCATCTGCCCGCGCCGGGCGAGACCGTGCCGGCACGCGGCATGGCGCAATTCGACGGCGGGAAAGGCAGCAACCAGGCGGTGCAGGCGGCGCGCTGCGGGGCTGACGTGGTGATGGTGGCCTCCCTCGGCGCTGATGCGGGCGGTCAGGCGGCGCGCGCCTTGTGGGCGAGCGAGGGCATCACGGCGATGATCGAGGACAGCATGGAGACGACAGGGCAGGCGGTGATCTTCGTCGATGCCGCAGGGGAGAATTGCATCGCGATCGTGCTCGGTGCGAACGCCGCCCTCTCGCCGGCTCATGTCGAGGCCGCAGTGCGCACCACCATGCCGCGCCTGGTCCTGGCGCAGCGGGAGGTGCCGGAGCCGGCGATCCTCGCCGGGTTCCACGCGGCCCGCGCAGCGGGTGCCCGCACGGTCCTGAATGCGGCGCCCGCCGGTCCTGTGCCCGAGGCGCTGCTGGTTCTGACCGACCTGCTGGTGGTCAATGCCGGCGAGGCCCTGGCGATGGGTGGCCACATCCCCTTGCTCGCCGCGCGCCATGCGATGGGCGTCATCGTGACCCGCGGCGCGGCGGGTGCGACCCTCGTCGCACGCGATGGCACACTGCGGAGCTGGCCGGCCTGCGCCGTGAGGGTGAGGGACACCACCGGCGCGGGCGATGCCTTCGTCGGCTGCCTCGCCGCCTCGCTGGCCGAGGGCCTGGCGCTGGAGGCGGCGATGCCCCTGGCGCTCGCGGCCGGTGCGCTCGCCTGCACGAGCGATGGCGCGGTGCCGTCGCTTCGCGGGCAGGCTGCGATCGTGGCGCTGGCGCGCGCTGCGGGCGTGGCGGCCGGGCCTTAGCGGCTCTGCGTGCTGGCAGTGCGGCGGCTGGCGCATTATCGTCCCGCCGCCAGATGAAGAAAATCATGGTCGCCGGGGAGTATCGCCGCGCGCCCGATGCCAGGGAGGTTCGCCGATGATCGCTCGCCGCACGCTGCTCGCAGCCGGAGCCCTGCTGCCGGGCGCAGCCCGCGCCCAGGCGGACTATCCGAACCGGCCCGTGCGCATCATCGTCCCGTTTCCACCGGGGCAGGCCGCCGACATCGTCACCCGCCTTATCGCCGACGAGCTATCGCGGCGCTGGCCGCAGCGCGTGGTGGTGGAGAACCGGGCCGGCGGCGCCGGTGTACCGGCGCTGGAAGCGGGCGCGCGGTCTGTGGCGGATGGCTACACGCTGATCAATGGCACCTCCGGCACGCTGGGGATCAACCCGGGCGTCATCCAGCGGCTGCCCTACGACCCGCTGCGCGACTTCGCGTCGATCACCAACGTCGCGATGGTGCCGCTCATGATCATCGCGCATCCCTCTTTCGTCGCGCAGGATCTCGACGCGCTGCTGGCGAAGGCGCGGGCGGAGCCCGGCAAGATCGACGTGGCCTCGGCCGGCCCCGCGACCTCGCAGCACATGGCGGCGGAGATGTTCGCGCACCAAGCCGGCATCCAGCTCAACATCGTGCACTATCGGGGAAGCGGGCCGGCGGTGACGGACCTGATCGCGGGCAATATCCCGGTGATGTTCGATTCCGTCGCATCCGCGCTGCCGCATATCCGCGGTGGCCGTGCCCGAGCGATCGCCGTGACCATGCGGACCCGCGTCGCGCAGTTGCCCGACACACCCGCCATCACCGAGCGCCTGAACGGCTATGAGGCCGCGGGCTGGTCCGGGCTGGTCGCCCCCGCCGGCACGCCGCCGGACATCCTGCGCAAGATCAACGCGGACGTGGTCGCGATCCTGCGGGAGGCGCCGGTCATGGCGCGCATCGCCGAGCTGGGGATGATCACCGACCCGCAGACGCCGGCCGAGCACACGCAGTTCCTCACCGCGGAGATCGCCAAGTGGCGCGAGGTGGCGCGGGTGGCGAACGTGCGGCTTGATGGCTGAACGGAACGTTATCGAAATCAACTGGCGGGGTGCCTCCGCTTCGCCTAGGCTGCACCGGTGGGTTCAGGAGATGCTGCCATGCGGTGTGTCGTGGTCTTGCTGGCCGGTCTTGCCGCGGCACCGGCCGCCGCTCAGACCATGTACCGCGGCTATGATATCGGACCCGATTTCGGCGCGCTGCTCGACCAGGCGCGGCGCGACGACGCGCAGCTGACCTGGCAGATGCAGCAGGCCCAGCAGCAGGCCATCGCGCGCGCCATGCAGGACCCCGAATGCCAGGCGCATTACCGCGCCTTCCAGCAGCGCGGCGGGCAAATGTCCTTCGCGAACTTCGCCTACCAATGCGCCGCGACGGCGAATTTCTCGCCCGAGGGCATGCGCCGCTACCGCGAGAGCGAAGGCCGCAACCAGCGCGAGGAGCAGGCCCGGCGAGAGGCGCTGCGCCGTGCGGAGGAGGATCGCGGCCGCGCGCAGGGCGAATACAATGAGCGCTACCGGGAGGGGCAGCGGGAGCAGGGCCGGGTGATGCAGGGCCAGTCCACCTACACCGACCCGCGCACGGGGCAGCGCGTGGTGCTGCCCTATATGGGCCCGAACGGCTACACCGACCCGAGCACCGGGCAGCGCTACCTATCTCCGGCCCCTCGACTTCTACGTCATCCTGGACGTCACGGGCACAGATACGACGCTTTACAAGCTCAAGGGGGTTGTGACCAACACACGCTTCTTCAAGACCATGAGCGAACTTCGCGCTGCC
>JAZKFA010000020.1:0-6363 GCA_040386655.1 Pseudomonadota bacterium
GCCCCTGGACCCCGCGAGGATCGTGTCGATCCTCGACCTCCATCTGTTGGTTCTTGGTCTTGGTGAGGATGTACTCGCCGGAGGCGTGTCTGGTTGGGGAGGGGCGCATCGAGGGATCTCCCGTGACGCTGGAGTGACCTGCGCCCCTCCCCAACCAGACGCATTCAGCAAGCACAGCCCTCAACCAGCCCAGGACCAACGCATGCCGGGGTCCGGGGATCGGCGCGATCCCCGGCGGGGGTCGAGGGGGCGGAGCCCCTCGCCTCGCCTGCCCTCACCCCGGCACCCGTGCGTGCCAGTCGGTCTCCTGTTGGAAGGCATCGGCGGCTTGCAGGATGCGGCTTTCGGCGAAGGGTCGGGCGGCGAGTTGGAGGCCGATGGGCAGGCCGCGTTCGTCGAAGCCGCAGGGGATGCTGATGGTGGGCAGGCCCAGGTAGTTGAAGGGTCGGGTGTTGGCGGAGACGGCCATGAAGCGGTGCCAGTTGGCGGCGTCGGCGTCGATGTCGGTTTCGGCGAGGGTGGGGACTCGGGTGCGGAGGGTTGGGGTGGCGACGATGTCGTGGCCGGTCAGGGCTTCGGCGCAGAACTGGCGCAGGAGGGGGCCGCGGTGCGCGAGGGCTTCGACGTAGTAGGTCGCGGGAAGGGCGTAGCCGCCATAGATGCGGGCGGAGAGGTGGGTGGCGTAGTCGCCGCTGCGCTGCCGCATCCAGTTGGCGTGGATGGTGGCGCCCTCGACGCGGCTGACGACGGCGACGCAGGTGGCGACGGCGTTGAGCGAGGGGGCTGAGAGGCGCGTGACGATGGCACCGCGGGCCTTGAGGGATTCGAGGGCGGCTTCGAAGGCGGTGACGACGACGTCGTCGGCGCCATCGAAGAACCATTCCTGGGGGACGGCGATGCGCAGGCCGCGGATGTCGCCGGTGAGGGCGGCTTCGTAGTCGGGGACGGCTTCGGGCGCGCTGGTCGGGTCGCGCGGGTCGTGGCCGGCGATGACGGTCATGAAGCGCGCGGCGTCGCGCGCGGTGCGCGTGAGTGGGCCGACATTGTCCATCGAGAAGGACAGCGGCATGACGCCGGCGCGGGACACGCGCGTCTGGGTGCCCTTGATGCCGGTGACACCGCAGAGGCTCGCGGGAAGGCGGATGGAGCCGCCGGTGTCGGAGCCCAGGGCCGCATGGACCATGCGCGCCGCGACCGCGACGCCGGAGCCGGAGGAGGACCCGCCTGTGCAGAAGGGCGGGTTCCACGGGTTGTGAGCGTCGCCGAATTCGCGGTTATGCCCGGTGGGGTTCTGTGCGAACTCCGCCATGTTCAGCGTGCCGAGGTCGATGGCGCCCGCGGCGTCGAGGCGTTCGAGCACGGTCGCGGTCTTGGGTGCGACGAAGTCCTTGCGGATGCGGGAGCCGCAGGTGGAGACGCGACCCTCCCGATAATACATGTCCTTGTGCGCCATCGGCACGCCGTGCAGCGGGCCGAGCGTGGCACCCGATGCGCGCTGCTTGTCCGCGGCTTCGGCGGCTTCCAGCGCCTCGGTGCGGTCGAGGCGGATGAAGGCGTTGAGCGTGGGGTTCGCGGCATCGATCTTCGCCAGGCACGCCTGGGTGGCGGCAAGCGAGGTCGCCTCCCCGCGCGCGATCGCGCCGGCGAGGTCCGTCATCGAGAGTTCATTGAGCGCGCTCATGCGCGGGGCTCCTGCTCGTCGCCCAACGCCTCGTCGCGGAGCGCGGCTTCGAAGCTGGAGGGTTCATCCTCGAAGGCGAGGGTGCCACGCAGTGCGGCGAAGGCCGCGATGAGGGCCAGGTGGTCGGCGAGGCCGACGCGCGCGGCGGTGTTGGGCACGGCGACGCCGGTCCATTCCGCGATCGCGGTTTCCATTGCATCGGTGTCCATGGCGGCTGTCTCCTCCGGTCGGTTGGAGGGAGCCTGGACCCGCCGGCGCGGGTTGCGAAGTCGTCACTGGGACGCTTCGAGGCCAGGTCATAGACTTCCTCGCATAGTTCGCGGGCAATCAGGCCCCGGTGCTGCCCAAAACGGAGACATGCGATGACACGTCCGGTCCTTGCCGCCCTGATCCTCGCCGGTCTTGCGCTGCCTGCCATGGCCCAGACCACCGGGACCCAGCGTGCGCCGGTGGCGCCGAGCGCGCCCGCCGCCACCACGCCGCCGGCCGCCGAGGCACCGGCCGCGCGCACGCCGAGCCCGGCGCAGCTGGCCCAGCAGCAGCGCATGCGCGACTGCAACGCGACGGCGCGCACGCGCAGCCTGACCGGTGAGCCGCGGCAGGAGTTCATGCGCAGCTGCCTGTCGACCCGCCCGGCCGCGCCGGCGGCTGGTGCGGGTGCGGCGGCGACCACGCCGCCGGTGTCCGGTGCCGCGGGCCGCGCGCCGACGGCACCGGCCACGACGACGCCGCCCGCGACAACCGCGCCGCGCCGGACGAACTGAGGCGACGCCCGTCCTCCCCTCAGCTGATCTCGCGCACCAGCTTGGTCCGCATCGCGCGGGCGAAGTCGCGCCGGTCAGTCGCGGTCACCACGAAGGCGCCGGGTCCGCCGATCACGTTGCGGCGGAAATGCTCGCCGAGCGTTTCGCCGAAGCGCGTAACCGGTGACAGCTCGATCGCCAGGCCGTTCACCACGATCCCCGCCGCGACGGCGGCATCGCGGGCGGTCGGTGCTGGCGTGAAGGAGCGCATATCCGGCCCGTCGCCGGAGACATCGATGACACGTTCGGCCGCGGTCCAGGGTGCCGCCTCGATCAGCGCCTGGGCATGCGCGATGGCATCACCGATGGCGTTGTAGCTCTGCGCGCTCCGCGGGACGGTCCGAAGCAGATGGGCGACGCGCGCGGCACTCGTGCCGTCGCGCAGGATCTCCCAGGCCATCACGGTTTCCGCGCCGCCCGGCGTGCCCCATTCGACCATGGCGATGCCGATCGCGCCCCGCGGCTGAGAGCGGATGGCGGCGAGTACGGCGGGGTGGGCCACGGCTTCGGCCAGGCCCTCGCGCTGGAGGCGGAATTCATCGGCATCGATGGAGCCGGAGGCGTCGACGGCGAGGACGAGCAGCAGGTCCACCTCGGGCCGCTGCGCGCGTGCGGTCCTCGCCATCGCGGCACCCGCCGCGCCCAGAACCGCTCGCCGCCGCATCGCAGCCCCCATCGTCATCCCCTGCGAGACATGGCACATCAGGGAAAATCGCCAAGGGAGACATGCCATGGTCACCGAGAGCCCCGTCCTTCTCACCATCGATGACCGCGGCATCGCGACCGCGACGCTGAACCGGCCGCACAAGGGCAATGCCTATAACGAGGACCTGCTGGACGCGCTGATCGCCGGCCTCGAATCGCTGGCGCAGAAGCCGGAGGTACGCGCCCTGGTGCTGCGCGGCGCGGGCAAGCATTTCCAGGCGGGGGCGGATCTCGACTGGCTCGCGGTCGCCGCGCAGTACACGCCCGAGCAGGCGTACCGGGCGTCGATGGGCACCACGCGCGCGATGCAGCTGCTCAATGAATTCCACCGCCCGACCTTTGCGCTGATCCATGGCGCCTGCTTCGGCGGCGGGATCGGGATGGTGTGCTGCGTGGACGTGGCGCTGGCCGCGCCGGACGCGCTGTTCGGCATCACCGAGGTCCGCGTGGGTGTGGCTCCCACACCGATCTCCACGCACATGGTCCACGCGCTCGGCCTGCGGCAGACGCGGCGCTATGCTCTGACCGGCGAGCGCTTCGGCGCCGAGGAGGCCCAGCGCATCGGCCTTGTGCATGAGGTGGTGGCCGCGGACGCCATCGAGGCGCGGCTCGCGCACATCCTGGATGAGACGATGCTGTCCTCGCCAAGCGCTATCGCGATGACGAAGGACAGCTTCCTGGGCGCGAACGGCCTGAAGCTCGATGCGCGGCAGATGAGCCTGCTTGCGCATGAGAGCTGGACGCAGCGCGCCTCGCCCGAGGGGCAGGAGGGGCTCGCCGCCTTCCAGCAGAAGCGCAAGCCCGGCTGGTACCGCTAAGGCCTACTCGGCGGCGAGTGCGACCTGGCGGCGGCGCGGCCAGCACGCCACCAGGGCGACGAGGGCGAGCGCGCCCTGCAGCGCGAGCCCTTCCCAGGACGGCGCGAAGCCCAGCCATTCCAGCACCTCCGGCAGGTTCGCCGGGGTGAAGGGGGCCAGCGCCTGTTCCTGGAACTCGCCCAGCCCCTGGGCGGCGATGCGCAGCGCGAGGACCAGCAGCAGCAGGGAGGTTCCCAGGAACAGGGGGCGCAGCGGCAGCCGGCGGGTGGCCTGCGCCACCAGGCGCCAGATCACGTACAACGCCAGCGCGGCGACGGCAGCGGCCACCACGACCGGCCAGGCGCCGGCCCGCTCGGCCCCGGCGGCACCTAGGAACAGCACCGTCTCCGCCCCTTCGCGGAACACCGCAAGGAAGCCGATGCCCGCCACTGCCCGGGCGACGCGCCCCGAGCGCAGCGCGCGCTGTGCCTGACCCGCAAGGGCTGCCTGCCAGGCCCGCGGATCGGCGCGCCGCGCGAGCCAGCCGCCGGTCCAGAGCATCAGCCCCGCGGCGGCGAAGCAGACCACGCCTTCCACGCGGTCGTCATGCATGCCGTCCCGCCAGGTGGCATAGGCGGCCGCGGCGAGCAGGCTCGCGAGGATGCCGGCCGCAGCGCCGGTGCCCAGCGCACCCAGCCGCTCGGGTGCCGCGCGGCGGAGGAAGGCGGCCAGCGCGGCCAGCACCAGCACGGCTTCCAGCCCTTCGCGGAGCAGGATGAGAAAGCTGTCGAAGGCGGCGGCGACGAAGGGCATGGCGGTCTCAGAAGTTGATGAGAATGCCTCGCATTAACTCGGACGAGAGGCAAGGCGTCCAGTGACAAAGCGCCCATTCATCCGCCCGGCTGTCATCGAAGCTTCATCGTTCTGCAATCCCGGGGTCTTAACCGAAGCCTAAACACTGCCCCGCGAACCGGACGCGCCCAGGGCGCGCCCCCGACCGGAGATGCCATCATGAACCGCCGCAGCCTTCTTCTCGCCTCGGGCGTCCCCCTGCTTGGCTTGAGCGCCCTCGCCCGCCCTGCCCTGTCGCAGACGGTGACGATCACCGGCGCCGGCGCCACCTTCCCCCGCCCCATCTACGAGCGCTGGGGCCAGGCCGCGCGCGCGGGTGCCGGCGTCACTCTGAACTACCAGTCGATCGGGTCGGGCGGCGGGATCAACCAGATCACCAACCGCACCGTGGATTTCGGCGCCTCGGATGCGCCCGTCGCCACGGCGCAGCTGACCGAGCGCAGCCTGCTGCAATTCCCCACCGTGATGGGCTCGGTCGTGCTGATCGTGAACCTGCCGGGCGTGGCGGACAACGCGCTGAAGCTGACGCCGGAGTTGGTAGCGGACATCTTCCTCGGCCGTCTCACGCGCTGGAACGACCCGCGCATCGCCGAGCAGAACCAGGGCCTGCGCATTCCGAACCTGCCGGTCTCGCCCACCTATCGGGCGGATGGGTCGGGGACGACCTTCGTGTTCACGACCTATCTCAGCCGTGTCTCCGAGGCGTGGAAGGCCGGCCCCGGTGCGGGCACCGCCATCTCCTGGCCAGCCGGCAACGGCGCGCGCGGCAATGAGGGCGTGTCCAACACCGTCCGCCAGACGCCGGGTGCGATCGGCTACACCGAGAACGCCTACGCGACGGTGAACCGCCTGGTCACGACGCAGCTGCGCAACAAGTCCGGCGCCTTCATCACGCCCGACATGGCCGCCTTCCAGGCCGCGGCCGACGTCGCCAACTGGGACGTGCCGGGCTTCGCGGCCGACCTGATTGACCTGCCCGGCGCGACCGTGTGGCCGATCGTCTCGCCCACCTTCATCCTGCTGCCGACCAACCCGGCCACCGACAAGGTCGCGGGCAGCCTGAACACGATGCGGTTCTTCGACTGGGCCTACAAGAACGGCGCGGCGGCGGCGACGCAGCTGGAATACATGCCGCTGCCATCAGCCGTGCATGACCGCATCCGCGCGGCCTGGCGCGCTCAGGTAAAGAACCCGGCGGGCGAGGCAATCTGGACCGCCTGAGACCGAGTCGCGTGGCGCGCCGCCCCTGCCGCGCGCCTCTGCCCTGATCCGCCTACCAAGCTGGAGTCTTCCGCCTTGAGCCAAGCCGTCATCGGCACCGTCCCGCCGCCTGCCGCCGCCGAGCGCCGAAGCTCCGGCCGCATGGGCGACATGATCTTCGAATGGATGTGCCGCGGCGCCGGCGTGCTGGTGCTGCTGCTGTTGGGCGGCATCATCATCACGCTGTTCGTCGGCGGCCTGCCCGCACTCCGCCAGTTCGGCGTGTCCTTCGTCTGGTCGACCGTCTGGAATCCGGCGGAGGGGC
>JAZKFA010000021.1:0-5311 GCA_040386655.1 Pseudomonadota bacterium
GCGTTTCCCCTCGCGTTCGGGCAAGGCTAGCAGCGCCCCGCGCCGGCGCAATCGCCGGAGGGTGCGCAGGGCGATCCTGTGCTCCAATGCCGGGATGATCGACACGCTGGACTGGCCACGCATCGAGGCCGACCTCGACGCCTATGGCGCCGCCAATACCGGGAAGCTGCTGAGCCCCGATCAGTGCGCCGCACTGATCGCGCTCTATGACGAACCCAGCCGTTTCCGCAGCCGCGTGGTGATGGCGCGGCACGGCTTCGGGCGCGGCGAGTACCAGTATTTCGCCAACCCCCTGCCTCCGCTGGTCGCCAGCCTGCGCACTGGCTTCTGGCCGCACCTTGCTCCCATCGCGCGGCGCTGGACCGGGCGGGATTTCCCAGACACCCACGCCGAGTACCTCGCCCGCTGCCATCAGGCGGGGCAGGGGAAACCCACGCCGCTGCTGCTTCGCTACGGTGCGGGCGACTACAACTGCCTGCACCAGGACCTCTACGGAGCCGAGGTCTTCCCGCTCCAGCTCGCCATCCTGCTCTCCGCACCCGGCGCGGAGTTCGGTGGCGGCGAATTCGTACTGACCGAGCAGCGCCCACGCATGCAGTCCCGCGCCGAGGTCGTCTCCCTCGCCCAGGGAGAGGCGGTGATCTTCGCAGTCGCCGAGCGCCCGGTGCAGGGCACGCGCGGCCCCTACCGGGTCAAGCTGCGCCATGGCGTCAGCCGCGTGACCTGGGGTGCGCGGCAAACGCTAGGGGTGATCTTCCACGATGCGGCCTAGGCAAGTAAGAAATTCTTACTTTCAGCCTTCACCGGCGATTGCCGCGAAGCCGCTGATACTGCTGGAGAAAAAGTAAGAAGATCGGCATTTCGGCTTTTCGGCACCCATCCGCGCCGCTCCCTGGAAACAGATCCGGCGCCACGTTGCCGGGCGCCGGAAAGACTCGTCTTAAAGGACTATATACCTATACTCCCCAGGCAGCCCCAGGTCAATCGCGCCGTGTGGGCGTCTGGTCCCAAGGCTTCCGCGCCGCCTCGCGCAGCGCGTCGATGCGCGTGATGCCGATGTCGCGCAGCATCCGGTCATCCATCCCCGCGAGGTCCTGGCGCGTCGAGGCCACGCGGAAGGCCTGGACCAGCGCGCGCGCGAAGACGCCCAGCGCGTTCGGGCGGGTGGTGGTGGCCATGCGGCGGGTCAGGATCAAGCCAGACATCGTGTCCTCCTTGGGGTTGATGCAGGAGATACTCTGCCGCCGCGCTAGACATAAGGGAAATGCATAGTATTGAGCTGAGACATCAGATATATTGATTTTCATGCTCGCCATTCCGCCCGGCCTCAACCCCGACCTGCTGCGCGCCTTCGTGCTCATCGCCGAGGGCGGTTCCGTCACCCGCGCCGCCGCGCGTGTCGGGCGCACGCAATCCGCCGTCTCGATGCAGATCAAGCGGTTGGAGGAATTTCTCGGCAAGCCGCTGCTGGTCCGCTCCGGCAAGGGTTTATCGCCCACCCCGCACGGCGCCTGGCTGCTCGAACGCGCGCGGCAGGTACTGGCGCTGAACGACCAGATCGTCTCGGGCTTCTGGGAACCGGCACTCGTGGGCCATGTGCGCCTCGGGGTGCCCGACGACTACGCGCTGCGCTGGATGCCCGGCATCCTCGCCGACTTCGCCGAGACCCATCCCGCCGTCGAAGTGGAAGTGGTTTGCTTCAACTCCGAGGCCCTGGCGCGGCAGCTGGATGCCGGGCTGCTCGACCTCGCCCTGTTGACCGAAGGCCACGCAGCGCCGGGCTGGATCGGGCAGGAGGTGTGGCGCGGACCGCTGCGCTGGGTCGGCAGCGTCCGGCACGGCACGCACCGGCGCGACCCGCTGCCGCTGGTGCTCGCGCAGGATGGCTGCACCTGGCGCCAGGCCGCGCTCGACGCGCTGAACGCCACCGGGCGCGCCTCGCGCGTCACCTACAACAGCGCGACCCAGGTGGGCTGCTTCGCCCTTGCCCTCGCGGGGCTGGGTGTGACGGTCAGCACGACCGCGCCGCTGCCCGACGGCCTCGCCTGGCTGGGCGCGGGCGATGGCATGCCGCCGCTGCCGGCGATGGGGATCGAGCTGCTGCAGAGCCGCGGCGTGGCCGGCAGCCCGGCCGCCATGGCGCTGTCCGCCGGCATCGTGCGCGGCTTCGCGGAGTCGCCGTAAAGCGCGAGCGATCCGCCTGGATCTCGTGCTCGCGACAAAGATGCTCCTGTCTTGCTTCCACTGGGTCGGAAGGTTCAATCCCACGCGAGCGGCACCGATTTGGGCCCGAATCAGTGGCTTTCGCGCGCAGGCCGCCTGGGCACCAGCCGTTCGCGTCGCCACACTCCGCGCATGGCAAAAAAATCACGCGTGCCTTCCCCTTGGTCCATGGGCCTGTTCGCATGGAGTGCGGGGATGGTGTTCATGACGCGCGGCGCGCAGCTCTTCTCCGACCCCCAGGCGGCGAAGACTCTCGCCGGGATGGCGGCGGAAAAGCAGCGTGCGTTCACGGAGGGGGCCTTCGCAGCGGGGCGGGCGGCGCTGCGAGGTGCCTCGCCGGCGCATGTGCAGGCGGCAGCGTTGGCCCCTGCGCGACGGGCCGTGCGGCGGAATTTCTCCAAGCTCGGCGACTGATCGGCTGCTGCGCGGGTCGGGAAGCCGCCCCGCCCAAAACCACATCGGATGAGTATTCAACTCCTAGCGAAACCATCCGAGGTCACGTTGCGTTTTCCTCAAGGCCAAACGTCCAAGGGCCGAAAGGAAATCCTATGAGAACGCCTCTTCGCCTATTCGCACCGATCGCCTTCGCCAGCCTCACCCTCGTCGCGGGCTGCGCAGATTCCCGCAGCGATCCCCCGGGGACCGCAGCAGGGCGCGCTGTCGATCGCGTCGCGGGAACCAACACCTCCGGCGCATACCCTGCTCAGTCCGATGGCATGCCGGGCAACCCGCCCGGCACCGCGGTGGAGCGCGCCGTGGATCGCGTCGCTGGCACCAACACCTCCGGCGCCAATCCCCGTCAGACGACCCGTCCCGCCCGCGCCCTTCGCGGCACGGCCGAGCAGCGCGCCTATGATCGTCGGATGGGGACGAACACCTCCGGCAACTACCCGCGCAACAACCGCGCCGTCACCAGCGGGGCACCGGCCGCGCAGACCGGCACCGGCACGGGTTTCGCACCGGCGCCGGGGCGCAACCCCTCGCCCCAGACCGAGACGAACAGCGGCAACTCGCCTGTTCAGCCCGGCCAGACGGTGACGCCGAACCGCTAAGCGGTACAGGGATCAGGCACGCTGCGTTCGCGCGCAGCGTGCCTTCTCCTACATGCCTTCAAGCAGCGCGATGATCCGCGCGGGCACCGCGGCCTGCGCGTCGTGCGGTACGTCCAGTTCCATGAAGCGCCAGTTCGGCCCCTGCTTGGCCCGCGCCCGCACGCGGCTCGGCTCGATCGAGGCCAGGGCCGGATTCGTATAGGACACATAGGTCACCGGCCGCCCTGCACCCGGTGCCGCCTTGAGCCTGATCGGCGTGTCGTAGGTTCCGAAGGGGTGCGGCGCGAGCCGGCGCCCGAACCACTGCTTGATATCGTCAGGCAGCGGGAAGGCGGATAGCGGCGGGACCGGCAGCGCCACGCCGCCGCCCTGCTCATTCACCGTCTGCCGTCGGGCGGCCTCGATCCCCGGCGGCAAGATGGAAAACGCGGTCTCCCCATTCTCCGGCAGCAGCGCGTCGAGGTAGACGAGGTGCCGGATCCGCTCGGGCATGCGGTCGGCCACGCCGGTGACCGCGAAGCCGCCGAAGGAGTGGCCGACCAGGATTACGTCGGTCAGCTCCTCCGCCTCCAGCACGCCGGCGATGTCGTCGACGAAGGTGTCGATCGAGATGGTGCGCGCCATCAGGCGGCGGCGCTCGCCCAGGCCCGTCTGCGTCGGGGTGAAGACGCGGTGGCCCTTCTGGCGCAGGCCGTCGGCCGTGAGCTTCCAGATCCAGCCGCCTCCCAGGCGCCATGCACCAGAACAAAAGTTTTCGGCGGCGTGGCCGGTGCCTGGGCCTGGGCGGCCCCGGCGACGGCCAGCACGGTGGCCCCGGCGATGATGGCGCGACGATCCATGGTGTCTTGTCTCCCCTGCGGCTCCGCCGTCCTGGCGGCTAGTCTTCCAACGCCTGGTAGACGAGGGCGTTGACCAGCCGGCGGTAGCGCTTGCGCAATTCGCCCGGCGCATGGGCCATGAACACCACGGCCAGGCCCGAGGCGGGGTCCACCCAGAAATTCGTCCCGTAGACGCCGGACCAGCCGAACAGACCGGGCTTGCCGAGCAGCCCGGCGACGCCGGGACGCGTGCGGACAGCCACCGTCGCGCCGAAGCCATAGCCCGCGAGCGAGGCATCGAAGCTGCTGATTGTGTTGCGCACGCCATCGCCCAAATGGTCCGACGCCATCCAGTCCACGATGCGCGGGGCAAGCAACTGCTCCCCACCCCAGCGGCCGCGGTCGAGCAGCATCTGCGCGTAGCGCAGGTAGTCCGAGGCGGTTGAGGTCAGCCCCGTGCCGCCCGGATCCATCGCGGGCTGCGTGGTGTAGTGCGGCACCTTCTGAGCTGCCCCTGTCAGCGGGTCCTTAGCGAAGGGCTTGGCAAAGCGTTCCAGCCGCGCAGGGTCCAGCGTCTGCGAGGTCTCGCTCATGCCCAGCGGTCCGGTGATGCGCGCGCGCATGGCATCGCCGAGGCGCATCCCCGACGCGCGCTCGACCACCAGGCCCAGCACGTCGGTGGAGAAGCCGTATTCCCAGACGGTGCCGGGTTCGTGCCGCAACGCCAGCCCGGCGAGCATCGCCTCCGCCTGCTCGGAGGTCGGACCCTCCTGCAGCTGGCCGGACCCGCCGGGGTAGGAGGCATGCACCGACGTGGTGCCCCGACCCGCGCCGCCATAGACGAAGCCTGTCGTGTGCCGCATCGCGTCCAACACGGTCATGGTCTGGGTGGCGGGCCGGGTCTCCAGTGCGCCCGATCCGGCCAGCATCGCCTGGGATTCGACGGCGACGCGGATCTTGGCGAAGGCCGGCAGGTAGTCGGCGACCGGGTCGGTGGCCAGCAGCCGGCCTTCTTGCATCAGCGACAGGGCGGTGCCGCCGGTGATGGGCTTGGTCATGGATGCGATAGCGAAGACCGCGTCGGCGGGCATGGGACGGCCGCTCTCGGGGTCCAGCGCGCCATGGGCGGCGGCGTGGATCAGCTTGCCGTGCCGTGCGATGGCGACGACGCAGCCGGGCAGGCGGCGCGCCTCGATCTCGCGGTCCAGCGCGGCGCCG
>JAZKFA010000022.1:0-7623 GCA_040386655.1 Pseudomonadota bacterium
AACAGATGGAGGTCGAGGATCGACACGATCCTCGCGGGGTCCAGGGGCAGAGCCCTTGGCCTTGCTGCCTTGACCCGCGCCGCTGTCATCGGCCTGTCCGGCCCGGTTCTCACCGCCGAGGAGCGTGAGGTGCTGCGTGCATTGCGGCCGGCGGGGGTGATTTTGTTCCGTCGCAATGTGGTGGATCCGGCGCAGTTGGCGGGCTTGGTGGGTGCGGTCCGGGATGTGTTGGGTGAGTCGGCTCCGGTGATGGTTGACCAGGAGGGCGGCCGGGTGGCGCGGTTGCGGCCCCCGCATTGGCCGGCGTTTCCGGCGGCCGCTGCGTTCGCGGGCGGGGCGGCGGCGGCGGTGCGGGACTCGGCCCGCGCGATGGGGAATGTGTGCCGGGTGGCGGGACTGGATGTGGTGTGTGCGCCGGTGCTGGATGTGCGGATGGCGGGTGCGCATGACGTGATCGGCGACCGGTCTTTCGGCGAGGACCCGCGCGAGGTGGCGCGGCTGGGTTTGGCGATGGTTGAGGGGCTGCTTGCGGCTGGGGTGACGCCGGTGGTCAAGCACATCCCTGGCCATGGGCGTGCGCTGGCGGACAGCCATCATGAATTGCCCCGCGTTGATGCGGGTGTGGATGCGCTGGGGGCGGACCTGCATCCCTTCCGCGTGGTCTGCGCCAATGATGGCGGGGCTGGCGTCTGGGCGATGACGGCGCATGTGTTGTACCCGGCCTGGGACGAGGCGTTTCCCGCGACGGTATCGGCGCGGATCATCGAGCGGGTGATCCGCGGGCAGGTGGGGTTCGGGGGTGTGCTGGTGTCCGATGATGTGGCGATGGGTGCGCTCGCGGGGGCTTCGGATGACCTGGCCGGTGCGGTGATCCGCGCGGGCTGCGACCTGGTGCTGCATTGCAGTGGGCGGGTGGAGGAGAGTGCCGCGCTGCTGCGCACGACGCCGCTGCTGAGCGACGTGTCGCGCGCGCGCATGGATGCGGCGCGCGCGATCGCGCAGCGGGAATTCTTCGCCGGTGCGGCCGTGCTGGCGGGCACGGTTGGTGCGGACCCGACGGCTGCGGGCCGGGACGCGGCGTGATGCCCGATTGGCTGCCTGAACTGGTCGCCGCCGTGGTGGCGGTCGTCTTCGCCATCACCCTCCATGAGGCGGCGCATGGCTATGCCGCGCGTGCGCTGGGCGACGACACGGCCGAGCGCATGGGCCGCATCAGCCTCAACCCGCTGCGCCACGTGGACCTGGTGGGCACGCTGCTGGTCCCCGGCGTGATGGTTGTGGGCCAGCTGCTGACGATGGGCACGGTGCAGGCGATGTTCGGTTGGGCGAAGCCGGTGCCGGTGGATTTCGCGCGGCTGCGCCACCCGCGCCGCGACATGATGCTGGTCGCCGCCGCCGGTCCCGCGATGAACTTCTTCCTGGCGCTGCTGGCCGGCTTCGCGGTGCATGGCGTGGTCGCCGCCGAGGCGGTGACCGGCGAGCAGCTGGCCGAATACCTCGTGCGGTTCTGCGCGCTGTCGGTGCTGTCGAACCTGGTGCTGGGCTTGTTCAACCTGATCCCGCTGCCGCCGCTGGATGGCGGGCGGATTCTGGTGGGGCTGCTGCCCTACCGTGCCGCGATGGCTGTGGCGGGGCTGGAGCGCTACGGCATCCTGATCGTGCTGCTTGGGCTGTTCATCGCGCCGCAGATCATCCCGTCCTGGCAGCCGATGAACTGGTTCGTCGCCAACATCGTCTGGCCGGTGCTGCACCTGGTCCTGCGGATGACCGGCAATGAGTGAGACGCTGACCCTGCACCTGGAGGGGTTCGACGGCCCCCTCGACCTGCTGCTGGAACTCGCGCGGTCGCAGAAGGTGGACATCGCGCGAATCTCGATCCTCGCGCTCGTGGACCAGTACCTCGCGGTGATCGCGCGCGAGGAGGTGCGGCTGGAACTCGCCGCGGATTGGCTGGTGATGGCGGCCTGGCTCGCCTGGCTGAAATCGCGCCTGCTGCTGCCGCCCGAGGAAGTCGTGGGCGAGGAGGAGGATGCCGAGGCGCAGGTCGCCCGCCTGACCGAACGGCTCGCAGCGCTCGAGGCGATGCGCCGCGCCGCACTGTGGCTGAACCGGCGCCCCTGGCTCGGCAATGACGTCTTCGCCCGCGGCGCGCCGGAATCCTTCTCCACCATCGACCGCTCCGGCGTGATTGCCGACCTGCCAGCCCTGCTGCAGGCCTATGTGGCCGCGCGGCGGCGGGCGCAGGCGCGCCGGCCCTACCGGCCCAACCAGCGCCGGCTGTGGACGGTGCAGGAGGCGATCGCGCGGCTGCAGGCGATGGTTGGCAAGCTCCCGTCCTGGCAGGTGCTCAGCCGCTTCCTGCCCGAAGGGGGCGACCCGGTGGAACGCCGCGCCGCTGTTGCCGCGACCCTGATCGCCGGGCTGGAAATGGCGCGCGGCGGCATGGTCGAACTGCGCCAGGACGCAGCCTGGGGACCCATCGAGGTACGGGGACTGGCGAATGGATGAGGCGCTGCGAATCGCGGAGGCGCTGGTCTTCGCTTCCGAAAAACCCGTCACGCGGGACCAGATGGCGGGTCTGCTGCCCGAAGGATCGGATGTGGATGCCGTGGTGGATGCACTCGCCGCGCGCTACGCCGGGCGCGGGGTGGAACTGGCGGAAGTCGGCGGCGGGATCGTGTTCCGCACCGCGCCTGATCTCGCGGCACGGCTGACCAAGGTCATCGAGGCGCCGCGGCGGCTGCCGCGCGCGGCGATGGAGGCGCTGGCCATCATCGCCTACCACCAGCCCTGCACGCGCGGCGAGATCGAGGAGATCCGCGGCACGCCGCTCTCGCAGTCGAGCCTGGAGGCGCTGCTGGAACTCGGCCTGATCGCGCCGCGGGGAAGGCGGGAGACGCCGGGCCGGCCCGCGCTGTGGGGCACGACGCCCGCCTTCCTGGAGAAATTCGCGCTCCGCCAACTCTCCGACCTGCCCAAGCGGGAGGAGTTGGCAAGCACCGAGACGGCGCCGACCCTGCCGTTGAACGCGCCCTCGTGAGCCTGGACTTCCGCGACATCCACCACGCCTACGGTGCGAAGCCGGTGCTGCGCGGCATCGACCTCGAAGTCGCACCCGGCGAGATCCTGTGCCTGCTCGGGCCATCCGGCTGCGGCAAGACCACGCTGCTGCGTCTCGCCGCGGGGCTGGAGAGCGTGCAGCGCGGCGAGCTGTCGATCGGCGGCGCCGTCATGGCGGGGCAGGGCAGGGACGTGCCGCCGGAGCGGCGCAATGTCGGCTTCGTCTTCCAGGATTACGCGCTGTTCCCGCATCTGACCGTGGCCGAGAACGTCGCCTTTGGCCTGCGCTTCTCGCCCAAGGGCGAACGGGTGTGGCGGGTGATGGACGCGCTCGCGCGCGTCGGGCTGGAAAGCTTCTCCGGCTCATTCCCGCACATGCTCTCCGGCGGCCAGCAGCAGCGCGTGGCACTGGCCCGAGCACTCGCCCCGCGGCCGCAATTGCTGCTGCTGGACGAGGCCTTCGCGAGCCTCGACGCCCGCCTGCGCGAACAGGTCCGCGACGACACGCTGCACGTCCTGCAGGAAGCCGGCATCGCGTCGATGCTCGTCACCCATGACGCCGAGGAGGCGATGTTCATGGGCGACCGCATCGCCCTGATGCGGGAGGGGCGCATCGTGCAGGTCGGCACGCCGGACGCGCTGTACCTCAACCCCGCCGACCGCTTCGTGGCCATCTTCCTGGGCGAGGTGAATCGCCTGCCCGCGCGCGTGATGAGCGGGGAAGCGGTCACCGCACTCTGCCGCGTCCCCGCCGTCCGCTTCCCCGACGGCACGCCGGTGGAGGTGCTGATCCGCCCCGAAGGCGTGCGCGTCGCAGGGCCCGAAGCCGGCGGCGCGGTCGCCGAGGTCGAGGCCTCCCGCCTGCTTGGTGCGACCACCTTGGTGCACATGGCGCTGCCCGATGGAGCCGGCGGATTGCTGCATATTCATGCGCGGATGCCGCCCGGCCCCGGCCTCGCGCGCGGCGAACGCGTTTCCGTCACGGTCGATACGACGCGCGCCTTCGTATTTCCCACAGAGGCTCCCCAGATAGCGGGCGTCTGACGAACGGACAGGGCTGGCCGGGTGGCCGGTTTCCGCCCGTTTCTCAGCGGCCTGCTATGCGATGGCGCGGCTTCCTGCTAACGGGTGCGGCGCCCTGAATCTGGGGGCGAAAGGGAGCCCATGTTCGACCTCGCCTGGTCCGAAATTGCGCTGATTGCCGTCGTGGCGCTGCTCGTCATCGGCCCGAAGGATCTGCCCGGGGCGATCCGCGGGATCGCGCAGGGCATCCAGAAGCTGCGGCGCATGGCCGGCCAGTTCCAGCAGCAGGCCGACGAGCTGGTGCGCGAGGCCAAGCTCGACGACGTGCGCAACACCATCAACGAGATCCGCAGCTTCGACCTCAAGGGCCAGTTCACCAAGGCGGTGGATGGCGACGGCACGCTGCGCGACAGCTTCTCCGACCCGATGAAGGACTCGCCGCCCTCTTGGACGCCGCCGCCGCCGACGCCGCCCGCGCCCACCGGCGAGGCGCCGGCCTTCATCCCGCCGCCGCCCGCCCCGTGGCAGCCGCCGCCGCCGCCCGAGCCGGTGGTCGCGCCCGCCTTCATCCCGCCGGGGGCCACGCCGCCGCCGGGCTCACACTCAGCGTAAGGACAGGACCCCTTGTCCACCGTTCAGGACGATCCGATCGACGACAAGCCGATGCCGTTGATCGAGCACCTCATGGAGCTGCGCACGCGGCTGCTGTACTCGGTCATCGCCTTCGGCCTGGCCTTCGCCGTCTGCTATTATTTCTCGACCGCAATTTACGGCTTCCTCGCGCGGCCGCTGGCCGACATCCTGATGCAGCAGGGCGCCGGCGAGCGGCGGATGATTTTCACCGCGCTGTACGAGGCCTTCTTCACCTACCTCAAGGTGGCCTTCTTCGGTGCGACCTTCTTCAGCTTTCCCATTTGGGCGACGCAGCTGTGGCTGTTCGTTGCACCGGGATTGTATCGCAGCGAGAAGCGCGCCATTGCGCCCTTCCTGGTGGCCTCGCCCTTCCTGTTCGTGCTGGGCGCGGCGCTCGCCTACTACTTCATCTTCCCGCTGGCCTGGAAATTCTTCATCACCTTCGAAACGCCGGCGAGCGACGGCGTGCTGCCGATCCAGCTGGAGGCCAAGGTCAGCGAATACCTCAGCCTGGTCATGCACATGATCCTGGCCTTCGGGATCGCGTTCCAGCTGCCGGTGCTGCTGACGCTTCTGGTGAAGGTGAACATCCTCAGCGTCGAGACACTGAAGAAGGGCCGCCGCTACGCGATCGTGGGCATGTTCGTCGCGGCCGCCATCCTGACGCCGCCCGACATCATCAGCCAGATCGGCCTCGCCGTGCCGTTGATCCTCCTCTACGAAATCTCGATCCTGATCGCGACCTGGATGACGAAGAAGAAGAAAGAGGACGAGGCGTAGCGTCCGGTTCGCTGTGCGCTTTGAACGAGTGAGAGACAATGCACGATATTCGCGCGATCCGCGCCGATCCTGACGCGTTCGACCGTGCGATGGAGCGGCGTGGCCTGACCCCCTCGGCCGCAGAGATCACCGGCTTCGATGCCGAGACGCGCGCGACGCAGACCACCGTGCAGGCGCTGCTGGCCGAGCGCAACGAGATCGGCAAGAAGGTCGGCCAGGCCAAGCGCGCCGGCGAGGACACCGCCGCGCTCGAAGCCCGCGGCCGCGCCGTCGCCGCCGAGATCGCCTCCGCCGAGGCCGCGCTGCCGGCGCAGCAGGCGCAGGTGCTGGGCCTGCTGGAATCGCTGCCCAACATCCTCGACGCCGATGTCCCTGATGGCCCCGACGAGACCGCCAACGTCGTCCTTCATACCCATGGCGAACCCGCCCGCTTCAACCACCCCGCGCGCGAGCATTTCGAAATCGGTGAGGCGCTTGGCCTGATGGATTTCGCCACGGCCGCGAAGATCTCCGGCTCACGTTTCGTGGTGCTGAAGGGCGCGCTGGCGAGGCTGGAACGGGCGCTCGGGCAATGGATGCTCGACCTGCACACGGGCGAGCACGGCTACACCGAGCACGTCGTCCCGCTGCTGGTGAATGACGCGACCATGTACGGCACCGGCCAGCTGCCCAAATTCGCCGAGGACCTCTTCGCAACCACCGATGGCCGCTTCCTGATCCCGACCGCGGAGGTGCCGCTGACCAACCTGGTCCGCGACCAGATCCTGGCCCCCGCCGACCTGCCGATCCGCGCTGCCGCCCTCAGCCCCTGCTTCCGCTCGGAAGCCGGCAGCGCCGGCCGCGACACGCGCGGCATGCTGCGCCAGCACCAGTTCACCAAGGTGGAGATGGTCTCGGTCGTTGCCCCGGATGCGTCCGACGCCGAGCATGAGCGCATGACCCAATGCGCCGAGCGTGTGCTGACCGAGCTGGGCCTCACCTGGCGGCGGGTGTTCCTGTGCGCCGGCGACACCGGCTTCTCCGCCGCGCGCACCTACGACCTTGAGGTCTGGCTGCCCGGACAGAAGGCGTGGCGGGAGATTTCGTCCTGTTCCAACACGCGGGATTTCCAGGCGCGGCGGATGAAGGCGCGCGTGAAGATCGGCAAGGACAATCTGCTGGTCCACACGCTCAACGGCTCGGGCGTCGCGGTCGGCCGCGCGCTGATCGCGGTGCTGGAGACGCACCAGGATGCCGAGGGCGGCGTCACCGTGCCAGAGGTTCTGCGTCCCTACATGGGCGGGCTGGAGCGGATCGCGCGCGGGTAGGAAAGTAAGAAAATCTTACTTTCGGGAGCCAGCTAAGCGCTTCTGATCACTGCGCATTTTGTAAGATTTTCGGTGATTCGGCTTTTCGGCATCCTCAGGGCGGATCGCCGGGGCAGCCGCGCCGTTTAGACAGCACGAACATAGAACAAGACCCGCGTCCGACGCCAGCTTTTCCACTGCGTTCAGCCGAGCCGCACCATCACCGTTTCGCCGAACTCCGGCGTGTGGAAATCCGCCTCCCCGCGCGCTGCGCGGACCCGCGCGGGCGGCTCGTCGATTGCCTCACCGGACAGGCGGAACACACCCCAATGCATCGCGATCGAAATACGCGCCCGCAGCGCGTGGTGCGCCGCCACCGCCTGCTCGGGCGTGATGTGGACGCTGCTCATGAACCATTCCGGGTCATAGGCGCCGATCGGCAGCAGCACCGCGTCGAACGGCCCGAGCGTGTCGCCGATCGCCTCCAGATGCCCGCCCCACGCCGTGTCGCCTGAGGCGAAGATGCGCCCGCCCCCGGCTTCGATGCAGAAGCCGCCCCACAGCATCCGGCAGCGGTCGAACGGCCCCCGCGCGGACCCATGCTGCGCAGGCGTGTAGGTGATGCACGCCCCACCCGGCAGCACATGGGACTGCCACCAGTCCAGCTCCGTCACCGGCCCCAGCCCGGTGGGTGCGATCAGGGCCGCGTTGCCCAGCCCGGTCAACACCGGCGTCTGCGCGCGCGCCGCCAGCCGCCGCAGAGTCGGCAGGTCGCAATGATCATAGTGGTTGTGGGTGACAAGGATGGCGTCGAGCGGCGGCAGCGCCTCGAACTCCAGCG
>JAZKFA010000023.1:0-1969 GCA_040386655.1 Pseudomonadota bacterium
TGGCGCGACTACCTTTATTGGGACTCCGAGCTGGAGAGCTGAGCAGCGCTCCGAACTGCTTCGCCGCGAGCGATCCTGGCCACGCTGAACTGCACGACGCAGCCCTTCTCAACTTGACACGTCCAGTCCGTCACCTACTGCCGGCTGATGGCAAGCTCGCCAGGTGAGCAACGGCGATGCAGAATCTTTTTGTCACGGAACGATACGCACTATTAGCTTGAGTTAAAATTCTGCTATCGTCTCACGGATTTTGACGGTACCACGCTACTCAACCGGCCAGAAGCAATAAGGCAGGCTCTAACGTGAAGGTGAAGGTGAACTTCAGCGTAAGTGCCGCCCTGCCGCTTTCCGCAGGCACGTTCAATAACGCTCAGCCCAATTGTCTCAGCGGTGCATCGTTCTGGCAGCCGTACCATGTCGTAAGATCTGCATGGCTCGAACACGGGCCCTTCGCTTTCTGGCTCATTGAGACGCTGCGCCCGCAGATCCTGGTCGAACTCGGCACCCATAACGGCTTCTCCTACATGGGCTTCTGCCAGGCCATCCGGCAGCTTCGCCTGCCCACCACCGCCTTCGCGGTGGACACCTGGCAAGGCGACGAGCACGCAGGCTTCTACGGCCAAGAGGTTTTCACCCAGCTCTCAACCCGCAACGATGCACACTACGCTGACTTCTCCCGCCTTTTGCGCTGCCGCTTTGATGAGGCGCTCGACCAGTTCGCCGACGGCTCTATCGACCTGCTACACATCGACGGGCGCCATACCTATGCAGACGTGCGGCAGGATTTCGAGGATTGGCTGCCAAAGCTGTCCCGCCGCGCAGTGGTGCTGTTCCACGACACGAATGTGCGCTCCGGCGACTTCGGCGTCTGGCGCTACTGGTCCGAGCTGAGCACACGCTACCCGGCCTTCGAGTTCCTGCACGGCCACGGGCTCGGCGTGCTGGCGGTGGGCCCCGACGCGCAGGCCGCCCTTCAGCCGCTGTTCGACGTGGAGCACGCGCAGGTTGAGGCGATCCGCTCCGTGTACGGCCGCCTGGGCCAGGGCATCAGCCGGGAATACCTCCTGGGGCAGACGCAGGAGCGATTGAGCGAAGCGCACGCCACAGTGGCGCGCCTGGCTTTGATTGAGCAGAGCCTTTTCTGGCGGGCGACCCGTCCGGCGCGCCGCGTCATAGCCAATCTGCCCAAGCCCGTGGGACGAACGCTGCGCCGGGGTGCGAAGGCCCTGTGGTGGGTGCTCACGCCACACCGGCTTCCGGCACGGGTCGCCTCGATGCGTGCCCGGGCAGGCCAGCGCGCGTAGGCGCTTCGCCCGCGCTCATGCGGCCGGGCGGGCAACCGCCCTATGTGGTGTCCTGGCGCGGAGCGCCGGAGCGGGCAAAGCTGCCGATCCGCTCAAGCAGGGCTTGTAGCACGGCCAAGCGCTCACCCGTGGACGCTGGCGCAGCGGGCGGTGCAACGGGTGCCTTGGTCTGCGCCAAGGCACTGCCCGCGAAGGCCAAGGTCGCATCCACTGCCATCCCGACCGACGCGCTATTTGCCGACCTCGCGTTGTGTCACTCCCGCCGCGATTCAGACGCCAATTACTCCGAGCTTGCCCGGGCACACGGCACCCTGGCTTCCCACCCCGGGGACTGCGAGAGTTGCGCCATGGGATCGAATGCTTTGACGGCGGATCACGGGGTGCGGGCGGCGCCGGTCGCGGCATCGCTGCTGGCACATCTGCGGCGCTGCTTCGTGCGCGCGATCGGAAAGGACGGTGCCCTCCAACATGGCATCGCCGAACATGCTGGCGACCCTGCCGCCGCCGCCTTTGAAACCGCCATTGCGGCCGAGGCCCTGGCGCACCCGGTGCTGCGCCGCGAGGACCCTCGACTCGCCGCCGAACTTGCAGAATGCCTCCTGGCGATGGAAGCGGACGGAGACCTCGCCCGTGCCATTGGCCGCCCGCCACTCGCCACCCGCCTT
>JAZKFA010000023.1:1979-15965 GCA_040386655.1 Pseudomonadota bacterium
GCGTCCAGCACGGCGGAGCGATGATCGAATTTCGCCTCTGGCGCCGCTCCCATTGCCTTGACGTGGAGGACGCGATCACCGAGGCGCGCATCACCCGCGCACCCGGCGTGGTGCAGCTGGAGCAGGTGAGCGCCATCGCCGCCCCCGGCCGCTTCGGCGGCAAGCCGCGCGCAGTGGGCCAGCTGACCTATAGCTATGAGATCAGCGCCGGGTCGCCCTGGCTGCGCGTCGCGGTGCGGTTCGATGCAGCGCCCGGAGTGACACCAGACCGATTGCGCCTGATCACCGCCTGCGACGGCATCAGCGACGGAGGCTCCTTCACCAACGCCGCAGTCGACGGCACCGCGGTCGCCCTCGCACCCGGCATGGTGGTGCTCCGCGACGGTGCTCTTGGCGCCGTGGCACTGTGGCAGCCAGGCGCGGGCGGACAGCGGCTCGAACTGCGTGCCGCCGCGCCGGGCTCGGTGGTGAATGCCAAGCTCGCCGTGCGCCCGGATGGTGCCGCGCATTGGCTGGTGCTGCGCCACACCCCGGATGCGCGGGGAACCGTCAGCGAGGACCGCCTCCTTCTCGACTGCGATCCTCCCGATCCGGCAGCGGTCCGGCGCGGTTGGGATTACGGACGCGCGCGCGGGCAGGGCATCGCGCTGCTTGCCGTGGCGCAATGCCCTGGCCTGCCCGGCGCCTCGGCCTTCCAGAACCGTCTTCTGGCCCGGCTCCACGCGGAGCCGACGTTGGACGCACTGGATGCCGGCTTCCTGGTGCTGGCCGAATGCGCGCTCGGCGAGGCTCCGTCCCTGCCGCGCCTGTTGGCGCTCGAACAGCGCACCGCGCTGGGCGATGGGCTGGAAATCGGTCTGTTCGGCGATGCACCTTGCCAGGCGGCCGTGATCATGGCGCTGGCGGAACTGGGCGAGTCGGCGGCGCTGGCCCGCGCGATTGCCGCGCTGGGCGTGGCGAGCGCGCCGGTGGTGCGCGAAGGCCGCATCGGAATGGCCGAGTTGCCGGCGCTCAGTGGGGCAGCAGTGGCGGATACATTGTCCTTGGCGTTGCTGGTGCGCGCCCTGGCCGCGGTAGCGCGGGGGCGTGCCCTGGGCCGGCTTAAGCTTGATGCCGCAAGCGCGGCGCGCGCGGCGCGGCTGGAAGTACTCTACGCCAACCTGCTCTCGCTGCGGCTGCACGGGGCGGGTGATGGGATCGCGGCGACGGACTGCGCGCTGGGTGGCCCTGCGAGCGGCGCGGGCCAGGCCGCGGCGATGGCCGCGCTCGCCGGTCGGGACTGATCGTGTCGGCGTTAGCCGCGGGCAGCGAGCCGGCCGTCCGGAGGATGATCAGGCCATCGCGCTTTCCACGGTTATCACGCGGTTGCGGCCGGATTTCTTTGCGCGGATCAACGCCTCATCCGCGCGGGTGATGAATTCGGTCAGCGATTCGCCCGGCCGGTACATGGCGACGCCAGCCGAGACGGTGACGGTGCCAATCACCTTGCCGGTGTCGCGCAGTGTCAGGTTGCGACCGCACACCGCCAGGCGGACGCGGTCGGCGACCATCATCGCCTCAGCGAGCGGCGTCTTCGGCAGCAGCACGACGAATTCCTCGCCTCCGTAGCGGGCGACCGTATCGCTGTCGCGAGAGGATTGGCGCAGCTTGTTTGCAACCACGCGCAGCACCGCATCACCCACCGGGTGGCCCCAGGTGTCGTTGATGGTCTTGAACCGGTCCACATCGACCATCAGCAAGGCCAATGGCTCCTTCGTCGTGCTTGCCTGCTGCGTCAGCCGCTGCAGGGTCGAGTCGAAGGCGCGGCGGTTGAGCAGTTCGGTCAGCGGATCCACCGTCGCCTCGTGCCGCGCGAGCGACAGGCGCCGCTCCAGCCCGCTGATCTGGCGCGTCGCGGAATCGAGCCGGCGACCGAGGACCTCTCCGCGCCGCGACATCGCATCCGTCTCCTCGAGCAGCGCCTTGACGACGGCCGAGAGCCGCGAGGAATCGCTGGCGAGCGAACGCCCCGCCTCCGCGATGACCTGGCCGGACTGGCTGTGCTCGGCCGCGGCACGGGTCAGCAGTTGCACCACCTCCTGCAACGTGGTCCGCGCAAGCATGCTGTTCTCGCTCAGCACCCGGTCCTGCTGCCCGTCGCAGAGGAAGCGCGCGTGCAACGCGAGCATCTCGATCTCGCCGATCGGAGCGCCGGTCGCGATATGCTTGTCGATCAGGTGGCGCAGGGCGAAGTTCTTGCCCTCATGGTATTCGTACCAGACGCTGTAGTTGCGCCCGTTGGGCGTCAGGCGATGGCGGGCAAGGTCACGCAAAGTGGCGGCGCAGGCGTCATCCGTCACCAAAGGCTGATCCGTCTGCATAAGGCCTCCGTCATGGCTCACGTGACGCGAACCATCGCCATGCTTACGGGGGAAGCATGAAACTCGGCTTAATGCGCACCGGATCGCAGGCGGCGATCTCGCGCCGTGGACAAGGGGATGGTTGATGAAAGACGGATCCGGGTTTGACTTGGCAGGCAAGGTGGCCGTGACGACAGGCGCGGCGAGCGGACTGGGGCGCGCCATGGCGCTCGCGATGGCGCGACAGGGCGCGGCGAGCGTGCTGGTCGACCGCGATGCGGCCGGGCTGGAGGCGTTTCGCGCCGCCCTCGCCGCCGAAGGCCATGATGCGCTCGCTTTGCCCGGAGATGTCGCCGACCTTGCCTTCCTCGATCGCTGCAAGGGTGAAGCCATAGCCTGGCGCGGCCGGGTCGATGTCCTGCTCTGCGCGGCAGGGCGCGCGCTGCGCAAGACCGCACTGGAGACCACACCCGAGGATTTCGACGCGCTTATGGGCGTGAACATCCGCGCGCTGTTTCTGTGGAACCAGGCGTTCGGTGCGCACATGATCGAGGCGGGCGGCGGGGCGATCGTGAACATCGCCTCCCAGGGCGGCATCACCCCGCTGGCCGGGCGGCCCATCTACTGCGTGAGCAAGGCGGCGGTGATCCATCTCTCCCGCGCGTTGGCCGTCGACTGGGCGCCGCACAAGGTACGGGTAAACGCGATCGCTCCGGGGCTGATGGACACGCCTTTCATCGCCGCAATGAAGCAGATGCCAGGATTCGTCGACCGCGCAGTCGCGCGCATACCAGCTGGCCGCATGGGGCTGGCTGAGGACCTGGAGGGACCGGTGCTGCTGCTGGCATCGGAGGCCGGGCGCTACATCACCGGGCAGACGCTGGTGGTGGATGGCGGCTGGACCCTGTATTGAGACGATGGCGCAACCATCCGGCGGCCCAGGGTTTCACTAAGATACTGGCCCGCGCCGCCGCCCCGGGCAAAACAAGCATGGCGTCCACCTCGCCTGGGTGGGACCTTGGAGTGGACCGCGTTTGCCGCAGCCGATGACCGATGCCGCCACGCGACGGGGCGTGCTTCTTGCCAGCGCGGCAACGTTGGGCGGCTGCGCGCTGAGCACGCCGCGCCCGGGCAGCGGAATCACACCGCCGGCGCAATTTCTCATGGCCGCCGGGGCGGCCGGCCCGCCGCCCGATGACCCTAGCTGGTGGCGCGGCTTTGGCGCACCCACGCTGGACAGGCTGATGGGCCAGGCGATGGCGGCGAACCAGGACATCGCCATCGCCGTCGCCCGGCTGCGCCAGGCCGATGCCCAGACCCGCATCGCGGGTGCGGGGCTGCTGCCCTTCGTCGATGCCGATGGCTCGGTCGAGCGACGGCGCGGCACCAACCGCAATCCCGGATCCTCGGCGCAGGCCGGCAACGCCTTCGGCGCCTCGCTCAGCGCGAGCTGGGAGATTGATTTCTGGGGTCGGCTGCAGGCGCGGCTCGATGCCGCACGGGCGAGCGCCGTTGCCAACGCCTACAACATCGGCGTGGTGACGCTGAACACCCAATCCTCCGTGGCGAATGGTTACTTCGCGTATCTGGGCGCCCTCGCCCGGCTTGCGATCCAGCGTGAGAACCTTGCCGCCGCCGAGAACATCCTGGGCATCCTGCGCCAGCGCCTGGCTGCCGGCACCGCCACCGGGCTCGACGTCGCCCAGCAGGAGGTCGTCGTGGCACAGGTGCGCGCGACTGCCCCACCACTCCAGCAGAGTGCGGAGCAGAACAGCTTTGCCCTGGCTACCCTCAGCGGCGGCGTGCCGGAAGCATTGCCGCGCGAAGGCCCGCCACTGCGTGGGGTGCGGGTGCCGGCGGTCAGCGCCGGCCTGCCATCCGAACTGCTGCTGCGCCGTCCGGATGTGCGGCTGGCGGAGGCAACCCTCGCCGCCAGTAATGCGGATGTGACGGCGGCGCGCGCGGCTTTGTTCCCGCGTATCACGCTCACGGGTTCTGGCGGCCTCTCGAGCCTGGCGCTCGAGACGCTGCTGCGGCCGGGTTCGGTGCTCTACAACCTCGCAGCCGGCATCACGCAGCCCATATTCGATGGTGGGTCGCTCCGCGCCCAGCTCGAACAGGCGCGCGGCGTGCAGGAGGAGAATTTGGCAAGCTACCGGCGTTCGATCCTCTCCGCCTTCGAGGATACCGAGACCTCCCTCTCGGCGCTGCGCCGCACGACCGAGCTGGTTGCGCTGCAGGAAGCGCGCGAAGCGGCGGCGCGGCGCGCCTTTGAAATCGCGGATGCGCAGCTGCGCGCCGGCACGATCGACCTGCTCACGGTGCTGAACACGCAGTCGACGCTGTTCTCGGCACGCGACGCGCTGGCGTCGGCGCTCACACAGCGCCTGCAGGCGGCGGCCAGCCTGTTCACCGCGCTCGGCGGTGGCTGGACCCTGCCCGAGGGAAGGACCGCACGATGAACGAAGTCCCGCGTGCGCCGGAGCCGCTGGCCCCCGTCGTCACCATGCCCACACCGCGCCGCCGGCGATGGCCCAGGGTGCTGCTCGTGCTGCTGCTGCTGGCCGGCGCAGGGGCGGGCCTGGCCTGGTGGAAGGGCTGGCCGCCCTTCGCGGCGACGCAGACCGCGGCACCGGCAGGCGGTTTCGGGCCGTCTGGCGGGCCGCGTGGACGCGGCGCCCCCCCGGTACCGGTGAGCGCGGCCGCGGCCACATCGCGCGACCTTCCGATCTATCTCGATGCGCTGGGCACCGTGCAGGCGTCCAACACCATCACCATCGTGCCCCAGGTGTCAGGGCGCCTCATCGAGGTGGCGTTCCGCGAGGGCCAGGATGTGCGCGCCGGCGACGTGCTGGTGCGTCTTGATCCGCGCAGCTACCAGGCGACGCTCGACCAGACCATTGCGACTCGCGCGCAGCGTGAGGCGCAGCTGGCCAACGCCCGGCTTGATCTCACGCGCTACACGCAGCTGGTGCGCAATAGCGGCGCCTCGCAGCAGACGCTCGACACCCAGCGCGCGACGGTCGCGCAGCTGGAGGCGCAGCTGCAATACGACCAGGCGACGATCGATCAGGCACGCGTTCAGCTGGACTACACGACAATCCGCTCGCCCATCGACGGGCGCGTGGGGCTGCGCCAGGTGGACGTGGGCAACTTCGTGCAGACCAGCAGCACCGGCATCGTGGTGGTGACGCAGGTGCGTCCGATCGCGGTGAACTTCACCCTCCCGCAGCAGACCCTGCCGCAGGTGACCGAGGCGATCGCGGCCGGACCGGTGCCGGTCAGCATTCGTCTCGCTGAATCTGCGCTGCCGCGCCCCGATGGCGCCGCACCACCCGCGGACCCCACCGGCACGCTGGTGACGGTGGACAACCAGGTGGACCAGGCAACGGGCACCATCCGTCTCAAGGCGCTGTTCCCGAACGAGGACCAGCGGCTGTGGCCGGGTGCCTTCGTCAATGTACGCATGCAGGTGACGACGCTGTGCGGCGTGACGGTGATCCCGCTGGTCGCGGTGCAGCGCGGGCCAGACGGCGCCTTCGTGTTTGTCGTGCGCGAGGATTCCACGGTGGAACAGCGCCCTATCATGCTCGGCGTCATGCAGGGCACCGATGCCGTGGCCATGCGCGGGCTGCGGCCGGGCGAGGCCGTGGTGACCTCCGGCGCGCTGCGGCTCGCGCAGGGCAGCGCGGTACAAGTGGCTGAAGCGGTGCAGCCGCCGCCACGCCCCGCCGGCGGCGGCGGGCGCCGGCGCCAGGGCGGCGGCAATGCGGAGGGCGGCGGCCGGCCTGGCGCTGCGGCAGGCGGTCCGCCGGCTGGAGCAGCCGCCACCCCCGGCGCCAATACCGTCGCGCCTGCCGTCGGTACGGCCCCTCCGGCTTCAGTCACCGCCCCGGCCGGTTCTCCGCCGGGGGGTGCCGCGCGGCCGTGAACATCTCCGCGCCTTTCATCGCGAGGCCCATCGCGACGGCGCTGCTTGGAATCGCGGTGCTGCTGGTTGGCATCTACGGGTACATGCGCCTTCCGGTGTCCTCCCTGCCGGAGGTGGATTTCCCGACCATCCAGGTCACGACGCAGCTGCCCGGCGCATCGCCGGATACGGTCGCGGTGCTGGTGACGGCGTCGCTCGAACGTCAGCTCGCGCAGATTCCCGGGCTGGTCGAGATGCTGTCCGTAAGCGGGCCGTCAGTCAGCC
Source organism: Pseudomonadota bacterium (assembly GCA_040386655.1). GTDB lineage: Bacteria > Pseudomonadota > Alphaproteobacteria > Acetobacterales > Acetobacteraceae > Plastoroseomonas. Next base: position 8,514 of record JAZKFA010000023.1, read on the forward strand.
GCATCACGCTGCAGTTCGGCCTTTCGCGGCGCATCGACGACGCGGCGCAGGACGTCCAGGCCGCGATCAACGCGGCGCGGGGAACGCTGCCCTCCACCCTTCCCTACCCGCCCACCTACCAGAAGGTGAATCCCGCCGATCCCCCGATCCTGACACTCGCGCTCACGTCGGAAACACTGCCCGTCTCGCGCCTGTCCGACGTGGTCGATACGCTGCTCGCGCCGCGGCTTGCGCAGGTCACTGGAGTGGGCCGCGTCGGCGTCCAGGGCAACATGCGCCCGGCGGTGCGGCTGCAGATGGATCCGCGGCGCCTGGCCGCCTATCGCCTCAGCCTGGAGGATGTGCGCACCGCGATCGCGGCCGCCAATGTCGCCGGCGCGAAAGGCTCGCTCGACGGACCTGCACAAGCCTCAGCGGTGATGGCCAACGATCAGGTGACGACGGCGCAAGGCTTCGCGGACCTCGTCCTCGCCTGGCGCGATTCCGCACCGGTGCGGTTGCGCGATGTGGGCGTCGCCGTCGAGGATTTGGAGAACACCCTCTCCGCCGCATGGTTCGGCGGCGGGCCCGCGGTGTTGATCGACGTCCAGCGTCAGCCCGGGGCGAACATCGTTCAGACCGTCACCGCGATGCGCGCGCAGATCGAGACACTGGAGCGCGCGCTTCCGGCCGGCGTACGCCTGTCCATCGTCGCCGACCGCACCGAGACGATCCGCGCCTCCGTCTTCGAGGTCCAGCTCACACTCGTGCTGGCAGTGGGCCTCGTTGTTGCGGTGATTTTCCTGTTCCTGCGCACGCTGCGCGCGACCATCATTCCTGGCGTGGCGCTGCCGCTGTCCATCATCGGCACCTTCGCGGTCATGGCGCTGTGCGGCTTCTCGATGGACAACCTGTCTCTGATGGCCCTGACCATCGCGACCGGCTTCATCGTCGACGACGCCATCGTCATGATCGAGAACGTGGTGCGCCTGGTCGAGAAGGGCATGCGCCCCTTGCAGGCGGCCTATGAGGGCGCGCGGCAGATCGGCTTCACCATCGTCTCGCTAACGGTCTCGCTTGTTGCGGTGTTCATCCCTCTGCTGTTCATGGAAGGCGTGGTCGGGCGGCTGTTCCGCGAATTCGCGCTGGTGCTGACCATCGCCGTGGTCGTGTCCATGTTCGTCTCGCTCACGCTCACGCCCATGATGTGCGGGCTGTTGCTGCGCCCTTCCGAGGAGGAGCGGCCCGGCCGCCTCAGCCGGGGGTTCGAGCGCGGCTTTGATGCGCTGCTGCGCGGCTATGCGCGCACCCTGGATTGGGCGCTGCGGCGGGAAGCGCTGATGCTGGGCGTCGCGGCACTCACGCTCGCGGGGACGGTTTGGCTCTATGTCATCGCGCCCAAGGGCTTCCTGCCGTTGCAGGATACCGGATTGATCACCGTCACGGTCGAGGCGCCGCAGGACGTGTCGTTCAAGCGCATGCAGACGCTGCAGCGCGCCGCCGTGGATGCAGTGTCCGCGGACCCCGCCGTCGCATCGACCACATCGGTCGTCGGTGCCGGCACCTTGAACGCAGCGCAAAACAGTGGGCGTATCAGCGTGGTGCTGAAGCCGCGCGGGGAGCGCGACGGGATCGAGGCCATCACCACGCGGCTCAACGCGCGCCTCGCTGCCATTCCCGGCATCATCGCCTATCTGCAGCCGGTGCAGGACATCCAGATCGGAACGCGCCCGTCCAGCACGCAGTACCAGTACACGCTCACCGACAGTTCGGCCGTGGTGCTGACGGAATGGGCGCCCCGGGTCGTCGAAGCATTGCGCGCCCTGCCGAACCTGCGCGACGTGGCATCCGACCAGCGAGAGGATGGCTTGCGCATCGCGCTCGATGTCGACCGCGCGCGCGCCGCGCGCCTCGGCGTGTCCATGCAGGCGATCAACGACACGCTCTATGATGCGTTCGGGCAGCGCCAGATCTCCACAATCTACGGCCAGTCCAACCAGTATCGCGTGGTGATCGAGGTGGACCCTGCGCAGGCTGGTGATCCCGCGGTGATCGGCACGCTGCGTGTCCCTGGGACCGCCAGCACGGACGGGTCCGGAAGCAACCAGATTCCGCTCGCGGAGATTGCCGGCATTGCGCGTGTCCCGGGCCCGCTGACGGTGACCCGGCAGAACCAGTTCCCGGCGGTTACGCTGAGCTTCAATCTCGGCGCCGGCGCGTCACTCGACGGTGCGATCACCGCCATCCGCGGTGCCGAGACGCGCATCGGCATGCCCGACACCATGACCGGCAGCTTCGGTGGTGACGCGGCGGAATTCGCCCGCTCGCTCGAAGGCCAGGGTTGGCTGATCCTCGCCGCGATCATGGTGATCTACATCGTGCTGGGCATGCTCTACGAGAGCGTCATCCACCCCATCACCATCCTGTCCACGCTGCCCTCGGCCGGCATCGGCGCGCTGCTCGCACTCGAGATCTGCGGATTGGATCTCTCGGTGGTCGGGCTCATCGGCATCATCCTGCTGATGGGCATCGTGAAGAAAAACGCGATCATGATGATCGACTTTGCACTGGAGGCGCAGCGCGAGCATGGCATGTCCCCGCGTGACGCCATCCGCGAGGCCTGCCTGCTGCGCTTCCGGCCCATCATGATGACGACGCTTGCCGCCCTGCTGGGTGCCGTGCCGCTGGTGCTCGGCCATGGGGCAGGGTCGGAGCTGCGGCTTCCGCTGGGCGTCTCCGTCATCGGCGGGCTGCTGCTGAGCCAGGTGATCACGCTCTACACCACGCCCGTCATCTACCTGGCGATGGAGTGGCTCCGTGAGCGCGCTGTCGGCCTCGTCCGGCGCGGCGATCCGCCGCCGGCGCCGGCGGAATAGGCGCATGGGCGCCTTCGTCACCCGGCCGATCGGCACCTCGCTGCTCGGCATCGCCATCGCGCTGATCGGTTTCGTCGCGTATTTCGCGCTGCCGGTGGCACCCCTGCCGCGCGTGGACGTGCCGGTCATCGCCGTCACCGCGAGCCAGCCGGGTGCTGACCCCGCCATCATGGCCTCCTCCGTCGCAGCACCGCTGGAGCGGCGCTTCGGCGCCATCGCCGGCGTGACCGAGATGACCTCGACGTCGAGCCTCGGCAGCACGGTCATCATCCTGCAGTTCGACCTGAACCGCTCCATCGAATCGGCCGCCCGGGACGTGCAGGCCGCGATCAACGGCGCGCAGGAGGACCTGCCCTCGGGGCTTGTGGCACCACCAAGCTTCCGCCGATTGAACCCCGCGGACCAGCCGGTGCTGATCCTGGCCATGACGTCGGACACGCTCAGCCCGGGGCAGATGTACGATGTGGCCGACAGCGTCATCGGACCGCGTCTGACGCAGGTCGAGGGTGTCGCCAATGTCTCCATCGCCGGCGCCGAGCAGCCTGCCGTGCGCGTCGCGGTGGACCCGGCGGCAGCCACGAACGCGGGTGTTTCGTTCGAGGCGATCCGCGCCGCCATCACGCGCGCCAACGTCACCCAGCCCTCCGGCCTGATCGACGGGCCCGAGCAGGCGGCCGCGATCAGCACAGGCCGGCCGATGTCCACGCCGGAGGAATTCGGCGCAATCATTATCCGCCACGTGAACGGCGCGATGGTGCGGCTCGATTCCGTCGCACGTGTCGAGGATGGTCCGCGGGACCGGCGCCAATCCGGCCTCTACAATGGCCGCCCAGCCATCATCCTCACCGTCTTCAAGCAGGCGGATGCGAACGTGCTGGAGGTGGTGGACGGCATCCGTGCGCGCGTGCCGGACGTGATGCGCTGGATCCCCGCGGGCATCGACATCACCCTGGTGCGCGACCGCTCCCAGACCATCCGCGCCAGCGTGCACGAGGTGAGCAATGCGCTGCTCATCTCCATCGTGCTGGTGGTGCTGGTGGTCGCGCTGTTCCTGCGCCGCGCATCGGCGATCTTCGCCGCCGGAATCGCGGTGCCGCTGTCGCTGCTCGGCACGCTTGCGATCATGTGGTTGCTAGGATTTTCGCTGAACAACCTCACGCTCATGGCGCTGACCATTTCGGTGGGCTTTGTCGTAGACGATGCCATTGTGATGATCGAGAACATGGCGCGTCTGGTCGAACGTGGGATGAAGCCGATCCCCGCTGCCATCCTCGCGGTGCGCCAGATCGGCTTCACGGTCATCTCGATGAGCGTGTCGCTGATCGCGGTGTTCATTCCGCTGTTGTTCCTGGGCGGGGTCATCGGGCGCATCTTCAATGAATTCGCGATGACGCTGGCGGTCGCCGTCGCACTCTCGGCAGTGATCTCGCTCACCATTACCCCGATGCTCGCCGCCAATCTCGGGCGGGAGCGCCGGCCGCCACCAGGGCGGGTTTCGCGCGCGTTCGAGCGCGGGGTGGATGCGCTGGTCGATGCCTATATGCGCAGCCTCGCGGTCGCGCTGCGGTGGCGGCGCGCGATGCTGGTGCTCACGCTCGGCCTCGTCGTGGGTACCGTCTACCTCTACACCGTGGTGCCCAAGGCTTTCTTCCCGGACCAGGATGCGGGGCTGCTGGTGGGCTCGGCCGAGGCGCAACCGGACACGTCCTTCCAGGCGATGGTCGGGTACCAGCGCCGCATCATGGAGGTGCTGCGCGCCGATCCCGCGGTCGCCGGCGTCACGGCTTCGGTGGGAGGCGGCGGCTTCTTCGGATCATCCGGGCGCATCCGCCTGCAGGTCTCGCTCAAGCCGGTGGAGGAGCGCCGGGGCGTCACCGGCTTCGACGTGGTCAACCGGCTGCGTGCGCCGCTCGCGACCGTGACGGGTGTCCAGACATTCTTGCGTGTGCAGCCGGACATCAACCTGGGCGGCCGGCAGACCAATGCCGGCTATCAGTTCGTGCTTCTCACCTCCGACCTCGACGAGCTGCAACGCTGGAGCGAAGCGCTGGTGCGCCAGCTTCTCACCGTGCCGCAGCTGGCCGACGTCTCCTCAGACCAGCAGCGCACCGGCCTCGTCTCGCGCCTGATCATCGACCGTGAGGCGGCGGCGCGACTTGGCGTCAACGTCTCCGCAGTCGGGAATTCATTGAACGACGCCTTCGCCCAGCGCCAGGTCTCGACCATCTATCGCACGCGCAACCAGTACCGCGTGATCCTCGAGGTCGACCCGCGCCTGACGGAGCAGCCGGAGGACCTGATGCGCATCTTCGTCCCCGGCAGTTCAGGCCAGGTGCCGCTTGGCGCGGTGGTAAAGCTTGAGCGCGGCATCGCCCCGCGATCGGTCACGCACCAGGGCAGCTTCGCGGCGTCGACCATCAGCTTCAACCTGCCCGATGGCGTAAGCCTGGGCGAAGCTTCCGCCGCGATCGAGCGCGCTGCTCTGGCGATCCAGATGCCGGCTTCGGTGCGCGGCGAATTCGCGGGCAATGCGGCGGCGTTCCGCGGCTTCCTGTCGGGGCTGCCGCTGCTGATCCTGGCCGCGCTGGTGGTGATCTATCTCACGCTCGGGATGCTGTACGAGAACCTGCTGCACCCGCTGACGATCCTGTCCACGCTGCCCACTGCCGGGATCGGCGCTTTGCTGGCGCTTCTCGCGACCAACACGCCGTTCAGCCTGATCGCCTTCATCGGCATCATCCTGCTGATGGGCATCGTGAAGAAGAACGCCATCATGATGATCGACTTCGCGATCGTGCATCAGCGCGAACAGGGCGGCGATGGCGAGGAGGCAATCCTGCTGGCGTGCCGCGAACGCTTCCGGCCGATCCTGATGACGACGCTTGCTGGTATCTTCGGTGCCGTGCCGCTGGCGTTGGCGACGGGGCCGGGCGCGGAGCTGCGCCAGCCGCTGGGCATCACCATCATCGGAGGGATGCTGCTGGCGCAGGTGATCACGCTGTACACGACGCCTGCGGTCTATGTGAGCCTGGAGCGTCTGTCCGGGCGCAGCCGCGCCCCGCGCGCGGCGTTGCCCGCGCCGGGTTGATCAAACCGCGCCAATGATCTCGCGACTGGAATCGGGCGGCCGTGGCCAACCTCCGGAAGACCACCATTCGGAGCGTGCGCTTGCAGAAGGCCGAACAACCGCCATTGCGGCGAGCCCGGCGGCCGGAGGACGGGCCGGCGCCCGCGGGATGTAATGTTCAGCCACGCCTCGACGGCGCCTGAAGCCGTGCCGCCACGGGGCGAAGCGCCGCTTCCGCGCCGACGAAGTCGCGGCTCGCCAGCGCCGTCCGCGCCGTGGCGAGTGCCGCCCGGGCTCGGCTGCCGCGCTGTCCGCCGCCCTGGCGCCCGGCATTCGCCTCCGCCCGCCGGCCGGCGCGAGCGCTGGCGCTGTTGAGCAGCAAGGTCTCGGCGCGCTCGATCGCCTCCGTCGCGGGCTCGGCCTGCCGCCTCGCGATGGCGGCGCGCGCCGTCTCGACATGGCCGTTGAGTTCGGCGCGCATCTGCTGCATGCGGGCACGGCGTTCCGGGTCCATGCGGCGGCGGCGCGGGGCGTCCTGCGCGGTGCCCTGCAGCGGCGCCTCGGGCACGACGGCCTGCGCGGCCGCACCCCGAACACCCCCGATCCAGGCGGCGGCCAGCAAAAGCAGGGATCGGCGGGGATTGATGACGGGCATGGCGGCTTCTCCATCGAAGGTCTGCGTGATCAGAGTGGCACCTTGTCACAGCGACATGTCACTCACGAAACCAAGTGCAACGGGCAGCACGGCGCGGGGCACGGGATTGGCCGACATCTGCTGCTGCGCGGCGGCCCCCTGCAGTGCGCGTTCCCCTTTCCCTGCCGGCGTGTTAGGTCGCCCCTTTGCCGCCGCCAGAGGATCGCGCCCATGTCAGACCAGCCCAATGGGACCGTCCCCGTCCCGGCCGCCCCGCTGGTGCTCAACCTGCAGTACACAAAGGATCTGTCCTTCGAGGTGCCCGGCGCGCCGGACATCTTCCTCAACCTGCAGGAAAACCCACGGCTGGACGTGGCGCTGGACGTCAACGCGCGCAAGCTGCAGGACGAACACCCTGTCTTCGAGGTGGTGTTCCAGGTCCGCGCCGACGCGAAGCTCTCCGATGGGCGCACCGCCTTCATCATCGAACTGGCCTATTGCGGTATCTTCACCGTCAACGTCGCGGATGATGTGATGGAAGCCGTGCTGCTGGTCGAATGCCCGCGACTGCTGTTCCCCTTCGCGCGCAACATCCTGGCCGACGTGACGCGGGATGGCGGATTCCCGCCGGTGATGCTCACGCCTATCGACTTCGTGGCGCTGTGGCAGAGCCGGCGCGGCCAGTCATCCGGCCTCGCCCCCGTGGCCGACGCTTGAACCCCGCCGCGCCAGACGCATCTGTCGCGGAGGAGATCACCGCCCGGATGGACCACGCCCTGCCCGATGCTGGACCGCGCCTTGCCGCGCGCCCGCGCCTCGCCATCGTGCTGCTGAACCTCGGCGGCCCGGACGCGCCCGAGAGCGTGCGCCCCTTCCTGGTGAACCTGTTCACCGAC
>JAZKFA010000023.1:15975-30270 GCA_040386655.1 Pseudomonadota bacterium
ACCGACCCCGCGATCCTGCGCGTGCCGGGCTTCATCCGCCCATGGCTTGGGCGGTTGATCGCCTGGCGTCGCACCAAGCCTGCGCAGGAGAACTACGCGATCATCGGCGGCCGTTCGCCCCTGCGCGAACTCACCGAGGCGCAGGGCGAGGCGCTTCAACAGGCTCTCGCGCAGGATGCGATGGAAGCGCGTTGCTTCATCGCCATGCGCTACTGGCACCCGATGAGCGAGGAGACCGCGCGTGCGGTGCACGAGTGGGGCCCGGACCGCGTGCTGCTGCTGCCGCTCTACCCGCAATTCTCCACCACCACGACGGGAAGCAGCGTCGTTGCCTGGCGGGACGCCGCGGCGAAGGTCGGGCTCTCCGTGCCCACGCAGGTGCTGTGCTGCTACCACTCGGATCCGCGCTTTGCGGCTGGTGTGGCCGCCGCAGTCACGAAATCCTATGCCGAGGCGCGGGCGAGCCTGCCGCCGGAGGTGAAGCTTCGCGTGCTGTTCTCCGCGCACGGCCTTCCGGAGAGCATCGTGAAGGCGGGTGATCCGTACCAGTGGCAGGTGGAGCAGACCGTCGCCGCCGTGGTTTCCCAGCTCCAGATCGAGGAGCTGGACCACGTCGTCTGCTACCAGTCGCGCGTGACGCCGCAGAAGTGGATCGGCCCTTCCACCGAAGATGAGCTGGAGCGAGCGGGGGCGGAAAAGGTCGCTCTTCTGGTCTGCCCGATCGCATTCGTGTCCGAGCATTCGGAAACACTGGTCGAACTGGACGTCGAGTACCGCGAGGAGGCCGAGCATTTCGGCGTGCCGGGCTATTTCCGGGTGCCGGCCCAGAATTCGGACCCTGCCTTCATCGGTGCGCTAGCCGCGCTCGTGCGCGGGGCGGAGGCGAGCGATCGCGCGCTGTGCTCCTTCGCCGGCGCGCGGCAGTGTCCGAAGGCATTCGGCGATTGCCCGCACGCGAAGGCCAAGGTGGAAACCCGGGTGCCGGCCACGCAGGCGGCATGACGCGCATTCCTGCCGCGGTCCTGTTCGACTGCGACGGGGTGCTGGCGGATTCCGAAGCGGTGGTGAACGCCATCGTGGCCGAGTCGCTGACCGCGCTCGGCTGGCCGCTCACCGCGGCCGAGGCGCAGCATGAATTCCTGGGCTTGGCGCTGCCGGACATGGTGCCGCGGATCGAGGCACGGATCGGTCCCCTGCCAGTGGACTGGATCATGGACCTGTCGCGCAGCATCACCCGGGCGATGAGGCTTCGTACCATCCCGATACCGGGCGCTATCGAGGAGGTGCTTCGCCTTGTGGCGTTGGGCGTTCCGGTGGCCTGTGCGTCAAATTCAGGGCGGGTCGAACTCGCGGTGAAGCTGCACGGCCTCGGACTCTCGGCGGCCTTCGGAGCGCGTGTGTTCAGCCATGAGGATGTGCCACGTGCCAAGCCATGGCCGGACATCTACCGGGCGGCAGCGGCATCCTGCGGCGCGGCCCCGGCGGATTGTGTGGTCGTGGAAGACTCCATCCCCGGCGTCCGTGCGGGCATCGCCGCTGGCTGTCGCGTTTTGGGCTTCGCGCGCGAGACACCGGCGGCGGTGCTGAGCGCCATGGGTGCGGAACCCTTCGGAGCGATGACCGAGCTGCCTGCGCTGCTCGGGATCTAGCTTGGGCCGCTTACCTGGAACCTCGGCCCGCCGAGCGGGCAGCGAGCTCGAATGCGCTAGCGCCGGCAGTCGAGCAAGCCGAGCGGCTGGTGGCCACGCCCGGTGCTTGCGGCACGATATCAGTCGTGCGGCGATAGCGTCTTGATCAGGTCGAAGACGCGCTTGCGCACGGAGGGATCGGTGATGCGGTAATAGGCGCGGACAAGCTCCAGCGTTTCGCGCCGATGCAGCGTGTCGTCGTCGAACCCGTCCTGCGACTCGGCGAATCCAGCGACGGATGCGCGGGTGCTGCGGCCGCCCGGCACGCCGTGCATGTCGTCGAAGAAGAAGCCGATCGGCACATCGAGGACGCGGGAGAGGTCGAACAGCCGACTTGCTCCGATGCGATTCACACCACGTTCATACTTCTGCACCTGCTGGAACGTCAGGCCGAGCGCCTCACCCAGCTTCTCCTGGCTCATGCCAAGCAGGGTCCGGCGCAGACGCACGCGGCTGCCGACGTGAACGTCGATCGGGCTGGGGCGATGCTCGCGCTCCACGCGTTCCACCGTTTCGTCACCCACCATGTTTGCCGCTCCGCCTCGCATATGGTGACCGTCCTATTTCACGAACCGCGCTTCATTTAACGGAATACCGCTTCGCTGACAGGCGGACTTACACGCCTGCGTTGAGCAACGCTCAGCAGGCCCACCCGTTTCGTAGCGAATTGGTCACGAAGCGTCAACTCTTTTACGATAAATTCAAATTTTAGACACGCGGTGCGAGCGTCCGCGGCCAGCTCATGGATGCATTTGGCCTCACCCAATGGCTGACAGTCCCCTCTGGCGATGACGCAAGCCGAGAAACGATCCTGCCATCATTGCCAGAAACGCGAGCGCGCCGGGGATTGCAACTCCCAATCGCGCGAACAAGGTCGGGGCGCCCGCCGCGGGAAGCGAAGTCGAGACGCTGCCCATCGCGCCTAGTCCCAGCTTCACGACCTCGCGTCCGCGCGCATCATAGACCGCCGAGACGCCCGTCTGGGCCGCGCGCGCGACGGGAAGACCCTCCTCGACTGCTCGCAGCCGGGCCGCTGCCAGATGCTGGTAGGGGCCGGCCGAATAGCCGAACCAGGCGTCGTTGGTGACGTTGAGGATCCAGGCCGGACGCTCGGGCCCGAGCACCGCGCCGGGGTAGATGACCTCGTAGCAGATGAGCGCGGAGAAGGGCGGCAGCCCGGCCGGCGCCATCGCGACGAGTCCCGGGCCACGGCTGAAATCGACCGCGCCCTGCACCAGGCGCACCGGGATCAGCCCGCGCATCGGCATGTATTCGCCGAAGGGAACCAGGTGGACCTTGTCGAATCGGCCCGCGACCGCGCCGTCCGCTGTCACCGCGACCAGGCTGTTGTAAAGGTGGCGGGGTGTGTCGTCGGCATTCCATTCGACCGTAACGGCGCCGGCGAGCAGCACCGCGCGCGCGTGCAGCGCCTGGGCCGCGACGGCGCGGGCCTGCTCATCCTCGGCGAGGCGGAATGGGCTCGCGGCTTCAGGCCAGATGACGGCAACGCGCGCGCCGGGCGCGCTTGCCTCCAAGGTCTGCAGCCCCGCGACGGTGAGTTCCAGGTACCGGCGGAAGATCGGCACGCGCTGGTCCTCGCGCCACTTCACCTCCTGGGCGACATTGCCCTGCACCAGCAGCAGCTGAAGATCCTGCGGCGGCTGCTCGGCCGGCGCCAGGCGCAGGGCGCCAAGGGCCGCGATGCCCGCCAGTGCCGCGCCGCCGCCGGCCACCCAGCGCCGTCCGAGCAGGGGAAGTCCCGCGAGCAGGACGGTCGCCAACGACAGTCCGTGCACGCCGACGAAGGCCGCGCACTGGACTGGCAGCGCTGCGAAGGCCCAGACACTGCCCATCAGGTTCCACGGGAAGCCGCCGAATGGGATCACGCCGCGCAGCAGCTCGGCCAGCACCCAGCCGCCGGCGAGCACGAACAGGCGTGGGGCGCCTTGCGGTGCGAGGCGCGCGGCCGCCGCCGGGATCGCGATGAAAGCGCCGAAGGGAAGCGCCAGCGCCGGCACCGCGATGGGCACCAGCCACCAGTAGCGCTCCACCTCGGTGAGGATGGCGTAGGTGATCCAGTAGAGCCCGCCGATGCCCTGCCCCCACCCCCAGAACAGCCCGATCAGCGCGGCCCCGCGCCAGGATGCGCTGCGCCCGATCAGAATAAGCAGCCCGGGGATGGAGACGAGCAGCACCGGCACCGCATGCACCGGCGGCAGTGCCAGGGCGGCCAGAAGCCCGAGCCCGAAGGCCATGCCCAAAGTTTTCATGCACATTCCCTAAGGGCACTGGCTCCGAAGGCCGGGAACCAAGTGATAAAAAGAAAAGATTGGGGGTCCGGCGGAAATTCTTTTCCCCCGCCCTCGCTCCTGCGTAAAGCGCACCCCGAGACATTTGCGGCGGACTCCTCTAGCAAGCCCGCCATGCTGGACCGCCTCCCCGACACGCCGCATCCGCGCCTCTGGCTCGCGCTGTTCTGCGTGCTGCTGTGGCTGCCGGGCTTCTTCACCATCCCGCCGGGCGACCGTGACGAAAGCCGCTTCGCCCAGGCGACGCGCCAGATGGTCGAGACCGGCGACTACGTGCGCATCCGCCTCGGCGAGGAGGAGCGCAACAAGAAGCCGGCCGGCATCCATTGGGTGCAGGCCACGATTGTCCATGGGCTGGAGGCGACGGGGCTCGGCGGACGCGGCGACATCTGGGCGTATCGGGGGGCCAGTTTCCTCGGCGCGCTGCTGGCGGTGCTGGCCTGCTTCCACTGGGGCCGGGCGCTGGTCGGGCGGCGGGCGGCCTTCCTGGGTTCTGCACTGCTCGGCTCGGCGCTGGTGCTGGTCGTCGAGGTCCATATCGCCAAGACCGACGCGGCGCTGCTCGCCTCGATCGCGGCGGCGATGGGCCTGATGGGCGCGGCCTACCTGGCGCCCGCGAACTTCACCGCGCGCCGCGCGGCGGCGTTCTGGGGCGCGCTCGGCCTGGGCATCCTGCTCAAGGGTCCGATCGCGCCCATGGTGCCCTTGCTGACGGGGTTGTCGTTGTTCCTGATGGATCGCGGCTGGCGCAACGGCATGCCCTGGTTGCGCGCGCTGCGTCCGGCCTGGGGCGTGCCGCTGATGCTCGCCTGCGCGCTGCCGTGGTTCGTCGCCATCGGCATCGCGACCGAGGGCCGCTTCTTCGCCGAAGCCGTAGGCGAGGACATGCTCGGCAAGGTGGGCGCCGGCGGCGAGCGGCACTGGGGCCCGCCGGGCTTCTACGTCGCGATCTTTGGGGTGACGGCGTTCCCGGCCGCCTTCTTCGTGCTGCAGGCGCTGCCGGCGGCTTGGGCTCAGCGCGTTCAGCCGCCGGTGCGCTTCCTGCTCGCCTGGGCGGTGCCGACCTGGCTGGTCTTCGAGGCCGTGGCGACCAAGCTGCCGCACTACACCCTGCCGGCCTACCCGGCGCTGATGCTGCTGGCGGCGCGATGGATGCTGGACCCGCTCGCGCCGCGCCCACGCGCCTGGCTGCGCTGGCTAGCGACCATCGCGCTGTGGGGGGTCGCGGTGCTGCTGCCGCTGGCCCTGCTCGGCGCGATCTGGTGGGCCGACGGCAACCGCGTCGATGTCTTCGCGCTGCTCGCCCTCGGCGCCGGCGTGCTGCTGGCGGTGGTGGTGACGCGAGAGGCGCGAGCCGGGCGCTGGGTGCGTGCGTCGCTCTCCGCCGTGATCCTCGCGATCCCTTTCTATGGCGCGATCCTCGAGGGCGCATTGCCGCGGCTGGAACCAGTCTGGATCGCGCCCCGCGTCGCCGCCGCGTTGCATCGCGCTGACCCCGCGCTGTCATTGCCCGTGCCGCCCGCCCGCTTCGGCATCGCGGGCTATCATGAACCATCGCTGCTGTTTGCAACCGGCGGCGCGACCGCGCTGTTGCGGGACGGCACGGCGGCGGCGGTCTTCCTGGCGGAGGCACCGTTGCGGATCGTGGCGGTCAGCGACCGCGACGAGGCGCGCTTCCGCGCCGAGGCCGCGCGCCTCGCTCTGCGCCCGCGCGAGCTGGGACTGGTCAGCGGCATCAACATCAGCCGTGGGCGCTGGCTCACGCTGCAACTGTATGGGGTCGAGTAGATGGTCGCGTGGATGATCCAGGTGCTGGGCGACTGGGGCCTGCCCGGCATCTTCTTCCTGATGGTGCTGGAGAACGTGTTCCCGCCCATTCCCTCCGAGGTGATCATGGCACTGGCCGGCTTCAACGTCGCGCAGGGTCGAATGAGTTTTGTTGGCGTGGTGGTGGCGGGCGTCCTCGGCACACTGGTCGGCAACGCCGCCTGGTACGAGGTGGCGCGCGCCATCGGGGTGGAGCGCGTGCGGCCGCTGATTGACCGCTACGGCAAGTGGTTCGCGATCTCGCCCGAGGATTTCCGCCAGGCCGAGCATGTGCTGGCGAAGTACGGGCCCTTTGCGATCTGCTTCGGGCGGCTGCTGCCGGGCATCCGGACGCTGATCTCGGTGCCGGCAGGGCTGATCGGGATCCCACGCCTGCCCTTCTATGGCTACACGGCGCTGGGCACGAGCGTCTGGCTGAGCTTCCTGACGGGCGCCGGGATGGTGCTGGAAGACCATTACGACAAGATCGACAAGTGGGTGGAGCCGCTCGGCTATGTCGTGGTGGCGCTGTTCGTGGGCGGCTACCTCGCGCATCTGGTCCGCGTCTGGCTGCGGAGCCGCAAGACCGGCTGAGCCTGCGCTCCGCGCTATTGGGGCGCACGGCGATGGGCGTTTCCATCGGCACTCGGGACGCTGGGGCAGCCCCCGAGGGCGATCAGGCCAGCCGTATCACCGTCCCGGATCGCCCGGTCGCCTTTCGCGAGGCGGCGGTGATGCCGGGCGCGCCGCTGGGGGCGGGGGAGGTGGCGCCGCCTGTCGCTGCGGCGGAGGCGGCGGTGGCGCCGCCTGGCGCTGTGGCGGCGGAGGTGGGGGAGCCGCCTGGCGCTGCGGCGGCGGAGGCGGAGGTGGCGCTGCCTGACGCTGCGGCGGTGGGCTGGCAACAGGCGGCGGCGGACGATAGGCGGGTTGCTGCACCTGAGGCGGAGCGGCACTCGGCTGCGGCCGGAACACCTGCGGCGGCGGCGACGAGGGCTGCGAGGCCCGCGGCTCCGGCTGGCGGGGCGACGGCGCGCCAAAGCCAGGCGATTGCTGCGGCTGCTGCGGACGGAAGCCTGGCTGCGGCGCCACCGGACTGGCGACCCCGGGAACGGGGGCAGCCTGCTGCGGCCGTGTGCCAGGAACGTAACCTGATCCCCTCGGCGCAGTCGGCGGCGTGCGCAAGCCGGTCGCGCCGGGACTGGGCGCGCTGCCACCCGGCTTGCCTCCCGGTGGTTCACTCACACCCGGCGGCAGGCCGCCTGGACGCGGTGGGGCCATCGTTGCACTGGGCGCAATGCCGCCGGGTCGCGACTGGGTGGGATCATTGCCAAAGCCCGGCGCGGGCGATCCGCCCGGCCGACTGGGAACTGCCACCCCTGGTGATGGGGTGGAACCCGACGGTGGCGCGAAGCGTCCGGTACCGGGATTGACGGCCGCACCCGGCGCCGGACCAAAGCCCTGCCCACCCGGCGCAGCACCACCTGGAGGCGGCGCGGCTCGCCCGGTTCCCGGCTGAATCGCGGCCCCGGGTGCCGGGCCAAAGCCCTGCCCGCCCGGAGGTGGCGCGAACCGCCCCGTCCCGGGCTGCACGCCAGCCCCACTGGCCGGGCCGAGGCCCTGCCCGCCCGGCGCAAATCGCCCGGTGCCCGGCTGCACCGCGACCCCAGGCGCGGGGCCGAAGGAAGCAGCGCCGGGTCGTCCGGCCGCGTTGGCACCCGGTGGCGACCCAGGCGAGCCCTGCTGCGCACCCTGGGACTGGCGCCCGAGCACGGCCGCCGCGCCGAGTCCGGCAGCAGCGCCTGCCGCCACCGCGCCCGCGGTGCCAAGGCCCGAAGGTGCGGCCGCGGTCGGAGGTGCCGCACCCTGGGGTCCGGACGGCAGCGCGGTTTGCGGCGCGGCGTCAGGACGTGCGCCGCCTGGCCCGGCCGTCGCCGGACGCGGCCCGCCTGGAACAGGCGAGACCATTGCCGCGAGCGGGACATGGGTCTGTGGCGGCGGGCCGTTGCGGCGCGGCGTCGCCGTCGCGGTTGCCGCAGGCAGCCCGATCCGCCCGGCCACGGCCGGCGTGACGCCGAAGGTCTGGCCGGAGGGCGGTGGTGGCGCGGCCAGCGTCGGCACGGCGGTGGCGCTCACCGCCAGCGGTTGTGCGCGGCCGCGGGTCGGCCGGCTCGCCGTCATGTCGGCCGCGGGCAACGCGCTGAAGGCGGTGCGATTGATGAATGGGGCATCGCTGCCGCGCGGCGGCGGGGCGAAGATCGCCGTGCGCGCGGCGGGCGGCGGCGCGGCACGGCGCCAATCCCGCCAGCGGCCTTCCAGCGCGCGCGGGTCGCGCACGGCATAGAGGTTCACGTTGCGCACATAGACGGGCGAGGCGCGGAAGGCGGGGTAATAAGCCTCGCGCGGTCCGAGCGGCACCCAGCCGATTCCCGGCCCGCGCGACCCCAACGCCGCCACGCCCACGAAGGCCACTAGTGCCGGTGCCCAGATCGGGCGGCGCGGGCGCCAGGCTTCCTCGGCGTAGGAGACCGGACGCGGCGCCCAGCCCCAGCGTGGCCCGATCTGCACCCAGCGGCCGTAGTGGAAAGGCGCGAAGCCCCAGGGCCGCTCATCCACCCAGGTCCAGCCCCAGGGCTGGCGCCAGACCCAGCGGCCATCGCGATAGGGCACGTAGCCGGCTTCGACCGTCGGGTACCAGATATCGCCATATTCGGGCGCGCTCTCCCAACGGCCGTAGCGGCCGAGATCCTCGGCACCGGTCATCTGCCTCGCGGCCACGGGCGTGCCCTGGGTGGCCTTGCCGCCAAGCCCGCCCGCCCAGGCGACCAGCGGCGGCGGCGCCGCGATGCGGCCGAGCACCGGGCCCTGTTCGGTGATGGTCAGCATCTGCCCGGCGCCGAGCGCCTGCTCGACGCCTTCGGCGATGATGGCGACCGCCTCGCCGGCCAGGACAGAGAAGCGCGTCGGGCGGAAGCCGCCGGGCGCATCGGCCGGCGTGCCGGCGTCGACCAGGTACCGGCCGTCGCGCGCGGTCGCGAGGCGGCCCTGCGGCGTGACCACCTCGATCCGTTCCTGCTCCAGCAGGCCGTTCGCCTGGATGTCCAGGCTGCCGCGCGGCAAGGTCGCGATCAGCCCTTCATCATCCAGGCGCGCGATCTGCAGGTCCGTCCCCGCCTCGACCGCGATGCCGATCTGGTTCACCTGGATCGCGGCACGCGCCCCGGGCTCGGTGTAGAGCGCATTGCCGGCGACCAGCGCGGTGTTGGCCACGGCCGGGGTCCATTCCTCCTCCGGCGATTGGCGAAAGGCGACGCTGCCCTGGACGCGCGAGAGGCGCCCGACGCGGGCGGGCGGCTCCTCGGCCACGGCGTCCATCTCGTCACTGGCTTCGGGCGGAGCCACCGCGTCGCCGTCGCGGGGCAGGCGCAGGCCGAGCGGCTGCTCGGCGCCGGGGGGCAGTGCGGTCTGCGGCACCAGGGGATTCCCCGCCTCCGGCGTCTCGCCCTTGCCCTGTGCGGGTGCCAGGCCGGGCCACATCGACAGCGGGATGGCGGCGAAGGCGAGATGGCGAAGGCGGAGGGTCTTGCGTGTCACCGGCGGATCCTTGGCGCGCGGAGCCGCGCACCCTGCAGATGTAAGGACCCTGATGTGGAGAAACGATGGCAGTCGATACGTTGTGATGACGGATTGGGTGCCGGCGGGCGCGAAGGCCCGGCCGGCAACCCTTTGGGATGGGGTCAGCCCAGGCTGATGGGCGTGAGGTCCTGGAACCAGCTCTGCGCCTGGACGAAGCCACGGACCGCGCGCGTATGGGCGCGTGGGTTGAGGTCGTGGGCCACGAACAGGAACAGGTTGTCGTCCACGATCTTGGCGTGCAGCTCGGCCAGCAGCGCGTCCTGCGCGGGCGGGTCGAAGGTCTCGTAGATGCGGGTCATCAGCGCGTCGTAGCCGGGATCCGAAAAATAGCCCCAGTTATTGGCGAGCGGCGGTACCAGATCCGACTTCAGGAAGCGCACCAGCGCGGTGTAGGGATCCAGCGCGGCATAGCTGATGTTGATCGCGCTGATGCCGCGGTTCGACGGCGCCCGCGCACCCTCGCGCCAGATGCCCAGCAGCGCGTTCCACTCCATCACCTCGAAGCTGACCTCGATGCCGATTTCCTTGAGGTTCTGCTGCACCGCCTCGTTCATCGGCAGCGGCTGCATCTGGCCCGATCCAGAGGTGGAGATGCCCACCTTGGTGCGCAGCGGATTGCGCGCGGAGAAACCGGCCTCGGTCATCAGCCGGCGCGCGGCGGCGACGTCAGTGCGGATCGGGTTGGTCGGGCGGCCATGCCAGGGATGCCCCGGCGGCAGCAGCCCGGAGCCTTCCACCATCATGCCGCCGAGCAGTTCCTTGATGCCCGCGCGGTCGATCGCGAAGTTGGCGGCCCGACGGATGCGCACATCGCGCCAGGGCGAGCCCTCGGACATGTTCAGGTGCCAGGTCCAGTTGTGCGGGTACTGGTTGGACACGATGGTGAAGCCCGCCTGGCGCAGCGAGGGAATGGCGTCGGGCGGCGGCGCCTCGATGAAATCGACCTGGTTGGAGCGCAGCGCGGCGACGCGCGTATTGGCTTCAGGGAGCGGCAGAAGGACCAGGCGGGCGCAGCGCGGCGTGCGCGCGGCTTCCCAGTAGTCGGCGTTCCGCGTCATCACGCAGCGCTCGCGGATGGCAAAGCTTTCCATCTTCCACGGGCCGGTGCCGATGGCGCGATTCATGAAGCGGTCCCAGTCGCGCCCGGCCGCCTCCCACGCACCTTGGTGGGTGATGCCGACCCAGGTGAGGCCGTAGGGCACCAGGCTGTCCGGCACGCGGGTTTCGAAGATGACGGTGTTCTCGCCCTCGGCCCGCCAGGACACCAGCGTGGGCATGCGGATGCGCGCCTGGGCGGAAGCGCGCAGGTCGAAATGCGGGGCGTCGTTCTTGAAGGCGCGGTCGTAGCTGAACACCACGTCCGCCGCGGTCATGATCTTGCCGTCGTGGAACTTCACGCCCTCACGCAGGGTCACGATCCAGCGCTTCGGGTCGGCGGGGTCGACGCGCCAGGCGGTGGCGACACCTGGGCGCAGCACCGCAGGCTGATCCGACTTCGAGAGGTCCCAGCACGTCAGCTGGTCGAACAGGGTGATGCCCATGAAGCGGTGCCCCTCGGCACCCTGATCCGGCACGCCATTGGCCAGCGGCACGGCGGAAGCCGTCATCCCCACGCGCAGCGTGCCCGAGGGCGTGGGCTGCGCGAGCGCGAGATCCCACGGCAGGGCGGCTAGTCCGGCGCCGGCAAGCAGGGCGCGGCGGCTGGGAGCGAGGGGCATGGCGGCGTCTCCGATGAGCGATGGTCGCGCAAGGACTGTCGCGTGGCGGCCATGGCCGTCGCAATCGGCCGGGGCGGTGTTTCGGCACTCCCCACACGGACACTGCCTGCTTCTTGGGCGGCCGGGCGGGGGTGTTGCGCAGCCACTGAGCGCCCTGCCGCGAGCGGTCCCCAAGTCGCTGATCGCGGCGAGCGCTTGCCGGGCTGCGGCGCCGGCGCCACTCTGCGCCGCAAAACACGGGAGGATCTCCATGGCGCAACGCCGCACCCTGATACTGGCCGGCGCCGCGCTGGCCGCGCCACGGATCGCGCGCGCTCAGGCCTGGCCCACGCGGCCGATCACGCTGGTCACCGGCTATACGCCCGGCGGCCTCACCGACCTGACCGCCCGCGCGATCGCCGAGCGGATGCAGCGCGACCTGGGACAGACTGTGCTGGTCGATCCGAAGCCGGGCGGTGCGACCTCGGTCTCCGCGACACACGTCGCGCAGGCGCGGCCGGATGGCTACACGCTGCTGATGGGCGCGACCTCACTCGCCATCAATCCCGCGCTGCAGCCATCACTGACCCCGCGCGACCCGCGGCGGGAGCTGCTGCCCGTCGGCATGGCCTACACCAGCCCCTTCGTCCTGCACGTCCATCCCGGCCTGCCGGTGCGCACCACCGCGGAGCTGATCGCCTATGCCAAGGCGAACCCCGGGCAGCTCAACTTCGGCAGCTCCGGCACCGGCGCGGTCAACCATCTGTGCCTGGAGATGTTCCGCCGCGACGCCGGGATCGACGTGGTGCACATCCCCTATCGCGGCGGCGCGCCGGCGCTGATCGACCTGCGCCAGGGCCGCATCCAGGGCATGTTCGCCGCCGTACTCGAGGCCCTCCCGGCGATCCGCGAGGGCCATACGCGCGCGATCGCCATATCCTCGCGCGAGCGCCTTCCCTTGCTGGCCGACGTCCCGGCGGTTTCCGAAACCCTGGCTGGCTTCGACGGCGTGTTCTGGCAGGGCTTGTTCGCCCCGCTCGGCACGCCCGCACCCGTGGTCGAGCGCCTGGCCACCGCGTTGCGCAATTCGACCGAGGACCCGGCACTGCGCGCCCGCTTGGCCGAACAGGGCGTGAGCCTGCAGACCGGCGACGCCGCTTACCTCGCGGACCTTCTGGAACGCGAGACCGTCACCTGGGGCCGCCTGATCCGCGAGGGCAATATCCGCCCCGAATAAGGCGCGGCGCGGCATTTGCTAGCCACCCCCCGGAACAGCTTCCCGGGGGACAGCATGATGAAGCCATATGCGTGGGCGCTCGCCGCCCTCGCCGCTCTGGCGCAGCCGGCGCTGGCGCAGCCCGCGCCGCGCACCCTGCGCATCGCGATGACCGCGGCCGACGTGCCCACCACCTCGGGCATGCCGAACAACGGCTATGAGGGGATGCGCTTCCTCGGCTATCCAATCTTTGAGCCACTCGTGCAGTGGGACCTGTCCCGCGCCGACCGCCCGGCCGATATCCGCCCCGGCCTCGCCGAACGCTGGGAGCAGGATGCGACCGACCCGCGGAAGTGGCGCTTCACCCTGCGCCGTGGCGTGGCCTTCCACGACGGCACTCCGTTCAACGCCGATGCGGTGATCTGGAACCTCGACCGGTTCTTCCGCAACGACAGCCCGCAGTTCGACGTCACTGGAAGCGCCATCGCTCGCGGCCGCATCTCCGTCATGGGTGCCTACCGCAAGATCGACGGCTTCACGGTCGAGATCGAGACAACGCGCCCCGCCTCCTACTTCCCTTACCTGGTCACGCTGATCCTGTTCACCTCGCCCGCATCGTTCGAGGCGGGCGGGCGCGACTGGTCGCGCGTCGCCGCGCTGCCGCCCGCCGGAACCGGCCCCTTCCGCCTGACGCGCTTTGTCCCGCGCCAGCAGGCCGAGCTGTCCCGCAACGCCACCTACTGGGAAGAAGCGCGCCGTCCCCGAGTGGACCGCGTGGTGCTGCTGCCGATGCCCGAGGCGAATACGCGTCTCGCCGCACTGCGATCCAACCAGGTCGATTGGATCGAGGTGCCGCCATCCGACGCCATTGCATCGCTGCGTACGGCCGGCTTTCAGGTGGTCACGAACTCCTACCCCCATGTCTGGCCCTGGGTCTTCGCCGCAGGTCGGTCCAGCAGCCCGACCAGCGACGTGCGCGTGCGCCAGGCGCTGAACTACTGCTTCGATCGCGCCGGCATGGTGGAATTGCTCAGCGGCACGGCAGAGGCCGCCGTCGGTTTCTTCAAGCCGGAGGACCCGCGCTTCGGCTCGCCGCAGAACCGCTATCGCCTGGACCCTGCCCGTGGCCGCGCACTGCTCACCGAGGCGGGCTATGGCCCGCAGCGCCCGCTGCGCTTGAAGATTGCGATCTCGCCCTCGGGGTCCGGCCAGATGCTGCCGCTGCCGATGAACGAGTACCTGCAGCAGAGCCTGCGCGAGAATTGTGGCGTCGAGATCGGCTTCGAGGTGGTGGAGTGGAACACGCTGCTCGGCGCCCAGCGCGTCGCCCCTGACCAGCCGGCCTGGCTGGGCGCGGATGCGGTGAACATCTCCCTGGTCTCCTCGGACCCGTCGCAGATGGCGCGGTGGTTCCTGTCGTCCAACTTCTCCCCGCGCGGCTCCAATGCGGGGCATTGGCTGGACCAGCGCTTCGACGCCGCCTTCACGGCGCTGGAGACCGAGCGCGATCCTGCCCGGGTGCAGGCGCAGCTGCGCGTCGCGCATGAGCGGCTGGTGGATGACGCACCTTGGCTGTGGATCGTGCACGACCTGAACCCGCGGGCGATGTCGCGGCGGGTGCGGGGCTTCGTGTCGGCGCAGAGCTGGTTCCAGGACCTCACCACGGTTGAGGTTCAATAAGACTGGGCCAAGAGAATTTCCCAGACCCATTTCTTGTATTTTTGACTTCTTGGTTCCGGCCGTGAGGAAGCACCAATAGCCAAAAATAAGAAATGGGGTTTGAGGGAATTCATTCCCTTCGCTTTCTTCAACGGAGAGGTTCATGAAAAAACTAGCCCTGGCCCTGATGCTCCTGGCCATGCCCGCCCTGGCCCAGCAACCACGCGTACTGCGCATCGCCATGACCGCTGCCGGTTTGAAGGACGGCTTCAGCCTGCCGGCGATGG
>JAZKFA010000024.1:0-19497 GCA_040386655.1 Pseudomonadota bacterium
GTTCGCCCCGCCCCAGAGCGAGAGGCCGAGTGCGACCGCCGGGAAGGGCTCCAGCGGCACACCCAGGGCAGGGGCGCCGAAGAAGATGGCGAAGATCGTCACGATCAGGGGGATGTCGCGGAAGACTTCGACGCAGAGCGCGCAAAGCGCGCGGATCCAGCGTGGCTTCAGCGTGGCCAGTGTGCCCAGCAGCACGCCGATCGCAGTCGAGGCCACCAGCGTCACCGCCGCCAGGTACAGCGTCGAGCGCAGGCCGATCAGCAGCAGCGGCGCGTTGGCGCGGAGAAGGTCGAGCGTGTCCATCATCGGCGAAACGGCGCCTGAAGGCGGTGCTCCAGCACACGCACCGAGAAGCTTAGGGAAAGCACCAGGGCGAGATACCCGGCCAACAGGACAGACAGCATCTCCAGGGCGCGGAAGTCATTGGCGATGCGTTCGAAGGCGACGGCCGAAAGATCCTGCAGGCCGATGACGGAGACATAGGCGCTGTTCTTCACCAGCGACACGCAGGTGTTGAGCAGGGATGGCAGGGTGATGCGTACCGCGAGCGGCAGCCCGACCAACCGAAGGTATTGGAAGCGCGAGAGGCCCAGCGCGCGCGACGCCTCGTTGAGCCCGCCGCTCACGGCCGCGAGCCCGCCACGCAGGTTCTCCGTCTGGAAGGCGCCGGCCCAGAGGGTGAGCGAGAGCACCCCGCACCAGAAGATCGGCAGCACCACGCCGATCGTCGGCAGGCCGAAGAAGACGAAGAAGATCTGCACCAGCAGCGGCGTGTTGCGGATGAGTTCGACATACCCCACGAAGAACTGGCTGAGCAGGGGTATGCGCAGCACCCGCGAAGCTGCGCCCAGCACGCCGATGGCCAGGGAGAGCACGACCGCCATGGCACTCACCTGGATGGTCACGAGCAGGCCGGCGCGCAGCAGCGGAAGCTGCTGCAGCAGGTAACCGACATCGAACTCCATCAGCGCGCGGCCGTCAGCCTGGAGCCGTCAGCGCGAGTGAGGGCGCGGCGCGCTGAACGCATCGAGGTAGTACTGGCGGATATCCGGGGCGACCACCGCCTCGACCCAGCCGGTGTAGAGGTTCTCGGCCTTGATGCGGGCCAGGGCCGCGTTGATCCAGGCCATCCATTCCGGCTCGTTCTTGCGCAAGCCCACGGCGGCGTCGGAGAGCGCGAAGGTCTCGCCCACCATGCGCAGATTCTGGTCGCGGGCGGCGATGACGATGAGCGTGGCCGCGTCGCCCGCGAGGGCGTCGCCGCGGCCCTGCAGCAGCGCCTGCAGCCCGTCCGAAATGGTGTTCAGGCGCAGCGTGTTCATCCCCGGCCAGTTCGCGTCGAACCACAGCGCCTGGGTGGTCCCGCGCAGCATGATGACGTTGCGGCTGCGCGCATCGTCCAGCACGCGGATGGGGCTGTCGCGCCGAACCAGAAGGTCGGACCCGCCCCAGCGGTAGGGTTCGGAGAAGTCGATCACGCGGGCGCGCTCGGGCGTGACGCCGAGGGTCGCGATCAGCAGGTCGACGCGCCGGGCGTTGAGCTGCGGGATGCGGTTCTCGGCCGTGACGCATTGCAGCTCGACCTTGTCGCGGCTGCCGAAGGCGTACAGAGCCATCTGCCGCGCCATCTCCACCTCGACGCCGGCATAGCCGCCATCGGCGCCGCGGAAGCCGTAGGGCGGCTGGTCGCAGCGCACGCCGGCGCGCAGCACGCCCTGGTCGCGGATGGCGGCGGGCAGCGGCGGCATCGGCTGCGCCTGCGCAGCCCCCAGCCACAAGGCGGCTACGGCTGCCACACTCGCCAGAATTCGCTTCATCGGGGGGACTCCTTGCTGGTGACGGGGGTACCGGGACGGCCGAGGCGCTCGGCCGCGACCTCCGCAGGGTTCGCGGCGAAGTCCTGCAGGTGATAGGCGGCGCTCGCGAGCGGGACGAACCAGCTGCGCCCGGCGGGCTTGGGCACGACGGGGAAGGGGATGTCGGCGAAGAAGGCGCGTCGGTTGGTGCGGCCGAGGATGAGCTGCGCGGCGTGCCAGCCGAGGAAGGTCATCAGCGCCACGCCATTGCCGTTGCAGCCGATGGCATGGTGCACACCGTCGCGCTCGCCGACATGGGCGATGCGGTCGGCAGTCATGCCGACATAGCCGCCCCATACGTGGGTGAGCCGGTAGGGCGCGAGCTCGGGGAAGATGCGCAGCAGGCGATCGCGCATGGAGAGTGCGCGCTCAATCGGCTCGGCAGGGAGCGCGCGCGAGCGGCAGCCGAGCAGGATGCGCGTGCCGTCCGGCGAGGGCCGCAGGTAGGTCAGTTCCTTGCGGCTGTCGGTCACCATGCGGCGGTGGGGAATGAGCCGGTCCATCAGCTCCGATGGCAGCGGCTCCGTCGCGATCTGGTAGCTGCGGACGGGGATGATGCGCCGCCGGAGCCAGGGGGCCGCGCCGTCGGTATAGCCGTTGGTGGCGTAGAGGACGTGCTGCGCGCGGATCTCGCCCCGTTCGGTCTGCACCATGTGACCGGCGCCGTCCCGCCTGGTGCCCAGCACGCGCGCATGGCTGAAGAGCCGGGCTCCCGCGCCACGTGCCGCCCCGCGCAAGGCCTTGTTGAGCTTGGCCGGATGCACGCCGCCGTAATCTTCCACGACGAAGCCGCCATGGAAGTAGTTGGAGCCGACCTCGGATTGCTGCTCCTCGCGCGACATGATGCGAATGGTCACGCCGGTGCGCTCATGCAGCGTCCGTGCGTTCTGGTGCAGCGTGGCCAGGTGCTTCGCCGTGAAGGCGCCGAAGAAGCGGCCGCAGAGCTGCAGGTCGGCGTCGAGCTTCTCCCGGACGACAAGCTCCTTGAGGAATTCGAAGGTGGCTTGGCTGTCCTCCAGCGCGGCGACCTGCTTGGCGACCGGCAGCCCCGACAAGGCCTGTGACAGCACGAGCTTCTGCCCCGAGCTGATCATGCCGCCAGACCGCGAGGAGGCACCGCCGCCAAGCATTCCGCCATCCAGCACCACAGTGTCGGCGCCGCCCCGCGCGGCTTCCAGCGCTGCCGACAGGCCGGCGAAACCACTGCCGATGATGACGAGGTCCGCCTGCGCGGGCAGCGTGTCGCGCGCCTCCTCGGGCGGCGCGGCCTCCCACCAGTAGGGGGCGTCCTTGAAATCGGGATGGAAGTGCGGGCTGGTCATAGCAAATCCCGGGGCTGCGGCGAGTCGGGGCTGCGATGCAGGACGGCAAGGCAGTTGAAGATCCGCACCCCGCTGGAAAACAGGGCCGAGACCCATGGTGAGCCTCGGCGCGAGGTTGCCGCAATGCCCTCAGATGCGCGATGTCACAGAATCTGCGCGTCGAGGTGATGGAGTTGAAGCACTCGACGGCGTTTGCGTCGGATCGAGGCATTGAGGGGATTGTACCGCCAGGGCCTCAGGCAAAGAGAGCGGCTGCGCCCATCACGCCGTGGGGCTGGTGCGCGGGTGGCGTGAGGGCACGGCGAGCATGAGGGCCAGGTGCGTCCCCCATGTGGGTCGCGGCGGCGCCATGTTCGAGCCGACCCGATGACTTCGTCTGCATGATGGGTGCCATCGTGGGCCGTGTGAGGACGGCCGGGTGATGGGCGCCCGGCCCAACGGATACGCTGTGTCGGCTCGGACTACTGCCGCACTCGGGCCGCGCGGGCGATTGCGGTGGCGAAGGCGCGGGGATCAGCGGGTTCGGGGTTGGTTTCGGCCATGGTGACCTGGGCTTGCAGGAAGTGTCCTGCGGCGCCGCCGAGACAGATGGTGCGTCGGATGGTGTTGCGCGACATCTCGCCTTCGAGTTCGACGCAGAGCAGGGCTCGTCCATTGGGCACGGGCAGGTCGAACCGGTTCCGTTCGCGCAGGTTGCGCACCGTGCGTACATTGGGTGCCGCGAGGATTTCCTGCATCACGCGGTCGAACTCGGCGGCGAGTTGGGGTGCTTGCGGGTCGGACGGCACGGCGCCGAGTCCGCGGTCGTAGAGGAAGACGGTACCTATGGCGTTCTGTTCGTCGCGGCCGTAGGCGATGGCGATGCCGTAGCCTGCCTGGGTGGCCTCGTGCTGCGTGACGGCGTGGCGGTTGAAGCCGGCGATGTCGGTGGGCAGGCGGGCGGCCACTTCGTTCAAGCTCGGGCGTCCGGCTCGGCTGCCGGGCGCCAGGGATTCGCCTTCGTCGGCACTCATGCAGGCGCCCAGGGACGTGAGCAGGCCAAGCATGGCCAGCCGCACAGACAGGGAATGCCGTGCAGTCCGCATCAGTGGCTCATCATGCCGAGCAGGCGGTGGCCGTCTTCGATGATCATCTTGATGCCGATCCACACGATCAGTGCGACGCCGACGTAGGCGATCCAGCGATAGCGTTCAAGCAGCTTTGAGATGAGCGTTGCGGCGACGCCCATGAGCAGGATCGAGATGATGAGGCCGAGCACCAGCATCGGCGTGTTGCCGTGCGCGGCGCCCGCGACGGCGAGTACGTTGTCGAGGCTCATAGACACGTCGGCGATGACGATCTGGCGAAGTGCGACGGCCATTGTCTTCACTTCGGCATGGCTCTCGAGGCCGGCCTCGTTCGCCTTGTCCTCGGAGCGCAGCTCCTTGAAGAAGCCGTAGCCGATCCAGAGCAGCAGCAGCCCGCCGACCAGCAGCAAGCCCGGAATGGCGAGGAGTTGTATGGCCGCGAGGCTAAGGATGATACGCAGCACGACCGCCAGCACCATGCCGATCATGATCGCTTTCTGGCGCTGTGCGGGCGGCAGCCCGGCCGCGGCCAAGGCGATGAGCACAGCATTGTCGCCCGAGAGGATGATGTTCACGCCGAGGATCTCGCTCAGCGTGAACCAGTTCCAGCTCGCCATCAGCGAAGTCATGTCCATGAGTCGGCGTCTCCAGCCAGCGGCAGTTCGCTGGCCGTGCGCTTAGCACGCAGTCGCGGGGAGTAAAGGCGCGGCGGGCTAAGTGGTGCCCGTCGCGCGGTTAATTCGCAGTATCCTTTTAGCCATGCGCCCGCGCGCTGCGGCGCTGGGCGTCGCGAACGACACCGCTGACGAGCGTGACGAGCGTCGTATAGACGATGAGCTGGACGAGGGTCGCGAGCACCCATAGCCAGGGCGGGAAGATGTCCGGCCGGGCCAGGAAGCCCATCGGCAGCAGGAGATAGGCGTAGTTCTCCGGCACCTGGTTCGCAACTTCGACGGAGCCCGACAGGATCATGTCGAACGCCACGTAGACGATGATGAGCAGGCCAACCCAGGCGATCCACTTGTGCTTCGTCAGCAGGTTGGCGATCAGCGACGCGGCGACGCCCATCAGCACCACGGAGATCGCGAGGCCGATGATCAGGATGTAGGGATGATCCTTCGCGGCACCCGCGACGGCGAGCACGTTGTCTAGGCTCATCGACACATCGGCGACGAGGATCTGCACAATCGCCTGGCGCAGCGTCTTGCCCTCGGGCTGCGGGGCGTTCTCCAGCTCCGCCAGGTCGACGTGGTTCTGGTGGCGCAGCTCGCGGTACATTTTCCAGCACACCCAGACCAGCAGCAGTCCGCCGATCAGCGTGATGCCGACGACCGCCAGCAGCTGCGCGGTGATGGAAGCGAAAGCGATCCGCATCACCGTCGCGGCGATGATGCCCCAGAGGATGGCCTTCTTGCGCTGTTCAGGGGCAAGTCCGGCGGCGGCCATGCCAACCACGATCGCATTGTCGCCCGCAAGGACGATGTCGATCATCAGGACCTGCATCAGGGGCACGACCCAATCGGGCATCGCGATAACTCCGGTATATGGCGGCGGGTAGATAACTGCCAGGCAATCTTTCCGCAACCCGAATGCGGCGCTTGGGTTTCCGAGACGCATCCGGATTGTCGCCTCGGCGGGCTTCCCGCCCTATCGTCTCCCGAGTCGGCATGGCTTGCCAACGGGAACAAGGCCGCCACCTGATCGGCCGGATTGATAGAGGGGCGCGCCCCTGTGGAGGGACCACATGCCGGACGCCGTCACCCAAGACACCAGGCCGCACGCCATCATCATCGGTTCGGGCTTCGGGGGCCTGGCGGGCGCGGTGCGGCTGGGCGCGCGCGGCTGGCGGGTGACGATCCTCGAGAAGCTCGATGCGCCGGGCGGGCGCGCGTACACCTTTCATCAGGATGGCTTCACCTTCGATGCGGGGCCAACGATCATCACCGCACCGTACCTGCTTGAAGAATTGTGGGCACTGTGCGGCCAGCAGATGAGCGATCACATCGACCTGCGCAGCATCGACCCCTTTTATAAGATCCGCTTCGACGACGGCTCCACCTTTGCCTGCACCGCCGATGACGCGGCGATGCGCGCGGAGGTCGCGCGCATCGAGCCCGCGGACCTGCCTGGCTATGAGCGCCATATCCGCGACAGCGCGGAGATCTATCGCATCGCGTTCACCGAGCTCGCGGACCAGCCCTTCCACAAGTTCATGACGATGCTGAAGTCAGCGCCCGACCTGATCCGTCTTGGCGGCGCATTCTCGGTCTATTCCAAGATCAGCCGCTATTTCCGCAACGAGAAGCTGCGGATCGCTTTTAGCTTCCACCCGCTGCTGATCGGGGGAAACCCCTTTACGACCACCGCTTACTACTGCCTCATCGCGCATCTGGAGCGGAAGCACCGCGTCCACTACGCGATGGGCGGCACCGGCGCGCTGGTACAAGGCCTGGTGCGGCTGGCCGAAGGGCAGGGCGGCCGGCTGGTCTGTGATGCCGAGGTTGCGGAGATCACCACCGATGGCACCCGCGCGACCGGCGTGCGGCTTGCGTCCGGGGAAGTCATCGAGAGCGACATCGTCGTCTCGAACGCGGACGTGGCGTTCACTTACACGAAGCTGCTGGCGAAGCACCCGCGCAAGCGCTGGACCGACGCGAAGATCAAGCGCGCGAAGTTCTCGATGAGCCTCTTTGTCTGGTATTTCGGCACGAACCGGCGCTTCGAGGATGTCTATCACCACACCATGGTGCTCGGCCCGCGCTACGGCGAGCTGCTGAAGGACATCTTTCAGAGGAAGCTTCTTTCCGAGGACTTCTCCCTCTATCTGCACCGCCCGACTGCAAACGATCCCTCGCTCGCGCCACCGGGCTGCGATGCATTCTACGTGCTCGCGCCTGTCCCGCACCTCGGCAGCGGCACGGACTGGGCGGTGCAGGCTGAGCCCTACCGCGCCGCGGTGCAAAAGCGTCTGGAGGAGACGGTCATGCCAGGGCTGGGCGAGGCCATTATCACTTCGCGCATGCTCACGCCGCAGGATTTTCAGGACCGGCTGCTCTCGGTGAACGGCGCCGCCTTCTCGCTCCAGCCGCAACTGTTCCAGAGCGCCTGGTTCCGCCCGCACAACACGAGTGAAGAACTGCGCGATCTGTACTTCGTCGGCGCGGGCACGCACCCCGGCGCGGGCGTGCCGGGCGTCATCTCGTCGGCCAAGATTCTCGATGAGCTTGTGCCGCACGGGTCGGCCGTGTCGCGACCCTAGCCAATACGGCTGCGTCATGGGCTGAGCCGGGACGTATACAGGCGCGTTGTCCGGTTCGTGTCGCTATCTCGCCGCCCGCCCGCACTTGATGCATCCAGCCCGAGGAGTTCGCTGCCATGGGGAACCGCCTGAAGGGAATGCTGGAAACGCTGGGCGACCTGTTCTGGCTGCGGCCAGCCGGCCTTGTCGCCCTCGGGCTGCTGCTGGCCTCGTTGGCAATTGCGGCCGACCGCGCGGACAGCCTACCCGAATGGCTATCGCCCTGGGTCTACTCCGGCGGCGAGGCCGGTGCGCGGGACCTGCTCGGCGCTGTAGCCTCCTCCACAATCGGCGTGGCGGGGACGGTGTTCTCCATCACGGTCGCCGCGCTGTCGCTCGCATCCGGGCAGATGGGGCCGCGGCTACTGCGCAACTTCACGCGCGACCGCGGCAACCAGGCGGCCCTGGGCATTTTCCTCGGCACCTTCGCCTATGCCTTGGTCGTGCTGCGCAGCGTCCGCTCGGTGGAGGAGGGCGCCTTCGTCCCGCATCTGGGCGTCACCGGAGCGCTGCTCCTGGCGCTTCTGTGCGTCGGCACCCTGACCTGGTTCGTCCATCACGTTGCGAACGGCATCAACGTCGATGTTGTCGTCGATCTGGTGCACCGCGAGCTGTCGACCGCCATCGGGGACCTGACCTCGGCGACCGAGACCCTGTCATCACCCTCTGCGTCCCTGCCGGGCACCGCGATCGCGCTGCGGAAGGGCGGGCACCTGCGCACGGTCGATGAGGGCGCGCTCGCCGACTGGGCCGCAGCGCGGGGGACCGCGCTGACCCTGCTCGTTCGCCCCGGCGCCTGGATTTTCCCCGGCGTCCCGGTCGCCGAAGTTGCCGACGCCACCATCGCCGAGGACGCCACGGAGGCGGTTGCATCCGCCTTCGCCATCGGCACCCGCAAAGCGGCCGCGCAGGATCTGGAATTCGCGGTCCGGCAACTGGTCGAGGTGGCGGTCCGGGCACTGTCGCCCGGCATTAGCGACCCTTTCACCGCCATGGCGGTGCTCGACCGCCTTGGATCCGCACTGTGCGAAGTCGTGCCCCGGCATCTGCCCGGCAACATCATCATTAGGGACGGCGAGGTGGTGCTGCATCAGGTCGTCACGAATTACGACGGGCTGTGCGATGCCATGTTCCACATGATCCGGCAGAACGCGGCGAATTCGCCCGCCGTGCTTCTGCGCATGCTCGACGTGCTCGGCGCCGTCCTCCAGGCCGAGAGGCAACCCGTCCGGCGTGCGACGCTCCTGCGCCACGCCGAACTGGTCGCAACCGTCGGCCGCGCCAGCCTCACCGACCCGGCCGCGCTTTCCGCGCTGGGAACGCGCATCGAGCGCCTGGCGGAGAGCGCAAGGAAAGCCGAGGCGACCGAGTATTCCTAAGCGACCGCCTTCACCTTCTTGCCGGCATCCGAGGCGCGCCACAGATACCACGCCGCGATCGACCGGTACGGCGCCCAGGCCTCGCCAATGGCGGCAAGGGCCTTGGGCTTGAGCTGCGCATCCGCCTTGGTCGCAAGCCGCCACCCCTCGCGCACGCCGAAATCATCCACGGGCAGGATGTCGCGCCTGCCGAGCGTGAAGATCAGCAGCATCTCCACCGTCCAACGCCCGACGCCGCGCAAAACGACCAGCCGCTCGATCAGCGTCTCGTCGTCGAGCTTCCCCGAAGCCTCAAGTCCAGGCACCAACCCGCCCACCGTCTTCTCCGCGATGTCGCGGATGGCAATCACCTTCGACCCTGAGAAGCCGCATCCGCGCAGGGCTTCGGGTGGCATCGCCAGCACCTGCTCCGCGGCCGGGAAATGCGGGCCGGGGAACAGCTGGATGAAGCGGCCCAGGATCGCTTCCGCCGCGCGTCCATGCACCTGCTGGTGCGCGATGGCGCGGATCAGCGCCTCATAGGGTTCCCGCGGTGTCACTGCTAGAAGACACGGACCCACCGCGCGGAGCACGCCCTTCAGCACAGGATCACGTCGGAGATGGCGCAGCGCAGCCGCGTCAACCAAGTGCCACCCCCGCTTCCTGCGTGATCGCGAGCCAGCGCGCAGTGCTCGCCGCGATCCAGCCCGCCGTCTCGGCAGGGGCGATGGTGAGCGGGTCCACGAAGGCGCCGCGCAGCCGCTCATCCGTCTGCGGGGTCCGCGCACGCACCAGCGCCTCGCTCAGCGCAGCCACGATGGGTGCCGGCGTGCGCACCGGCACCGCCACGTTGAACCATGCGCCGAGATCGAAAGCCGACAAACCCTGCTCCATTAGCGTGGGCACCTCCGGCAGTGCAGCCGCGCGCCGTGCGGTGGTCACCCCCAATGCCCGGATGCCGCCCGATCGCACATGCGCCGTCGACGTCGCCGTGGTGTCGAAGGCGAAATCCACCTCCTTCGCCAGCATCGCCGCGACCAGCGGCGCCGAGCCCCGGTACGGCACATGCGTCGCTTCGATCCCCGCCGCGCGGAACAGCACGGTCGCCGACAAATGCGAGGAGGACCCGTTACCCACCGACCCCACCGTCAACGGCCGGCGCCTGGCCTCCGCGATCAGCCCCGCCGCATCCCGCACGTCGGGCAAACGGTCCGGCACGATGGACAGCACGTTCGCCACCTCGCCCACCACGCCGATCGTCGTGAAATCGCGCAGCGCCACCACGCCTGAGCGCGGATAGACCAGCGGATTGACGCCATAGATCGCCGCGGTGCCCAGCATCAGCGTCAACCCATCCGGCTCACTCTGCGCCGCCGCCAGGGTCCCGATATTGCCACCGGCCCCGGCGCGGTTCTCGATAACCACCGGCTGACCGACCTCGCGGGCCAAGGCATCCGCCACAATGCGCCCGACGATGTCTGTCACGCCGCCCGGAGGATACGTGACGATCATTCGAAACGGCCGCTCCGCCCGCCATCCCTGCGCCCGCGCCACAGGCGCAGCCAACAACGGCACACCACTGGCCAACACCGCGCGACGACTGATGCTCATTGGTGGCTCTCCTCCTGGGCCGAGGGGGAAGGTGCCGGGATGCGGGGAAGAAGGCCAGGGCTCTGCCCCCGCACCCCGCGGGGATCGTGTTGAGCCTCGACCTCCATCTGTTGGTTCTTGGTCTTGGTTGAGCCTATCCGGAGGCTCATTTGAGCGAGCACTGGCCTAACCCGACCCAGGACCAACGCATGCCGAGGCCCAAGGATCGGCGAGATCCTCGGCGGGGGTCAGGGGAGTGGTTCTTCCTTTCCCGTGGCAGCGCCGGCCTCTGGTGCGAGGTGACACGCCGCAAGCCCGTCACCCTCCACCTCCCGCAGTACTGGGCGCTCCACGGAGCAGCGCTCGAAAGCCAGAGGGCAGCGCGGGTGGAAACTGCACCCTGGAGGCATCGCCAGCGGGTTCGGAAAGACGGTACCCAGGCGCATGTCCGGCAGTCCCAGCGACGCATCCGGCGTCAGGACCGAGGCGAGCAGTGCCGCGGTGTAGGGGTGTCGCGGCGCGGTCAGAACCTGCTGCGCCTCGCCCTGTTCCACCACGCGGCCGAGATACATCGCCGCCACCCGTGCCGCGAGCATATGCACGACGGCAAGGTTGTGGCTGATGAACAGGTAGGCCAGCCCAAGCCGCTCCCGCAGGTCCATCAGCAGGTTGAGGATCTGCGATTGCACAGAGACATCCAACGCGCTGGTCGGCTCATCGCACACCACCAGCGCTGGGCGCAGCACGAGCGCGCGCGCGATCGCCACGCGCTGCCGCTGACCGCCCGAAAGCTGCGCGGGAAAGCTCGCGGCGTGATGCGGCGACAGCCCCACCAAGGCCAGCATTTCCGACACCGCGTCCCGGCGCTCGCCCGCGGTGCCGATGCCGTGCACATCGAGCGGCAGCCCGACGATTGCAGCGATCTGCCGGCGCGGGTTGAGCGATGAATACGGGTCCTGGAAGATCGGCTGCACCAGGCGCCCGCGCTCAAGGCGGCCGATGCTGCCGATCGGGCGCCCGTCCAGCAAGACCTCACCCGCGCTCGGCGCCTCCAATCCCAGGATGATGCGGGCAAGCGTGCTCTTGCCGCAGCCGCTCTCGCCCACCAGCCCGAGCACCTCGCCGCGTGCCAGTTGCAGGGACACGCCCGCGACGGCCGTCAGCACGCGCTTCTTCGCGAACAGACCCGCGCCGACGCGGTAGGTGCGCTCGACGTCGCGGAGTTCCAGCAGCGGCGCGCTCACAAGAGGCACCGCCATGCATGGCCCGCATCCTCGCGCACCGGCACGGGCGAGGCGCAGGCGGGCATCGCGTGCGGGCAGCGTCCGCGAAAGGCGCAGCCAGCGACGTCGCCCACCAGATACGGCACGAGCCCGGGAATGGTGCCGAGCCGCGTGCCTGGCGCGGTGATGCCGGGCTGCGGGATGCAGTTCATCAGCCCCCGCGTATAGGGGTGGCGCGGCGCGTCGAACACGGCGCGGACTTCGCCCTCCTCGACCACTTCGCCGGCATACATGACCGCAACGCGGTCGGCGATGCGCGCGACGATGCCGAGGTCATGCGTCACCAGCACCAGCGCCATGTGCATCTCCCGCTGCAAGGCCGCCAGCAGTTGTAGGATGCCGAGCTGAACCGTCGCGTCCAGCGCCGTGGTCGGCTCATCCGCCAGCAGCACATCCGGTTCGCACATGAGCGCCATGGCGATGACCACGCGCTGGCGCAGCCCGCCCGAGAGCTGATGCGGATACTGCCCGAGCCGCCCCGCCGCGCCGGCGATGCCGACCCGCTCCAGCAGGGCCACGGCGCGATCGAGTGCCGCGCGCGCTCGCCCCTTGCGGTGATGCAGGAAGGTCTCCGTCATCTGGTCGCCGATGGTGAGCGATGGGTTCAGGCAGGTCATCGGGTCCTGGAAGATCATCGCCATTCGGTCGCCGCGCAGCGCCCGCAGCCGCGACGGGCTGGCCGTGAGCAGGTTCTCCCCGGCGAGTTCCATGCACTCGGCGCCGCGCCTCGCACCCTCCGGCAACAGGCCCATCACGGCGAGCGTGGTCAGCGATTTCCCGCAGCCGCTCTCACCCACCACGCACAAGGTTTCGCCGCGCCGCGCCGTCAGCGACACGCCGCGCACCGCGTGCAGCACCCCACCGTCGGTCAGTATATCGACGGTCAGCCCGCGCAGCTCGAGCGCGATCTCGCTCATCGCCGTCCCTCGGGCGCGGTCAGGTCGCGAATGCCATCGCCCAACAGGTTAATCGCCAGCACGAGCACGCAGATGGCAGCGCCCGGCAACATGATCATCCAGGGTTCGAACAGCATGAACTCCTTGGCCTCGCTCACCATCAGTCCCCAGCTCGGCAGCGGCGGCTGCACGCCGAGCCCGAGGAAGGACAGCGCCGCCTCGAGCAGGATCGCCTGTGCCATCTCGTAGCTTGCGATCACCACCAGGCCGGAGACGACGTTGGGCAGAACCTCGCTCCAGAGGATGCGGGGCACGGAGCATCCGATGGCGCGGGCGGCCGTCACGTAGTCGCGCCCGCGCACCTGCATCGTCGCGCTGCGCATCACCACGGCGAAGCGGTCCCACAGCAGCAGCCCAAGGACCAGCACGACCACCTGCAAGGACCCGCCGAGCACGGCGACCACGGCGAGTGCCACCATCACCACCGGCAGCGACAGCCGCGTGGTCACCAGGAAGGAAACCACCATGTCGGTCCGCCCGCCGAAGAACCCGGCGGCGACACCCAGCACCGTGCCGATGACGCCGGAGACCAGCATGGTGAAGAAGCCGATCAACAGCGAAATGCGCGCGCCGTAGATCAGGCGGGAGAGGTAGTCGCGGCCGAGATTGTCGGTACCGAGCAGATGCGTGGGGCTCGCGCGCTCCGCATCGACGAAGGCCGGCGGCAGCATGCGGTCGTCGAGAATCTGCTCATAGGGATCGTAGGGTGCGATCAGGGGCGCAGCCACCGCCATCAGCACGATTATCCCCAGCACGAGGGCTGCGATGATCAGCCCCACATTGCCGCGCCAACGCGCCCGTCGCACCGCCTGCGCACCACTCATCTCAACTGCTCCGGATGCGTGGATCGAGCCACGCGTTCAGCAGGTCCGCGACCAGCGTCAGCACCACGTAGAACAGCGCGACCACCAGCAGTATGCCCTGGACCACCGGAAAATCGCGCCGCGAAATCGATTCCCAGGCGAGGTAGCCAATGCCCTGCAGGGCGAAGACCGTCTCGATCACCACGGAGCCCGAGAGCATGTTGCCGAACTGCACCGACGCCAGGGCCACCACCGGCGCCACCGCGTTGCGCAATGCGTGCTTCACCAGAACGGTGCGCACCGGCAGGCCCTTGGCGTGCGCCGTGCGGATGTAGTCCGCGGCCAACACCTCGACCATCCCCGCGCGCGTGAGGCGCATCAGAACGGGCGTCGAGAACCACCCCAGTGCAAGCGCCGGCAGCACGAAATTGGCCAGCCCGTCGGTCCCCGACACCGGCAGCCAGCCGAGCGTGATGCCGAAGAAGAAGATCAGCAGCAGCGCGAACCAGAAGGACGGCATCGCCTGCCCCAGCACCGCCATTGCGAGCGCCAGCCGGTCGATCCAGGTGTTGCGAAACAGCGCCGCCACAACGCCGAGCGGGATAGAGAGCAGCAGCGCCACGGCAAGCCCGAGAGTCGCGAGCGTCGCCGTATTCGGCAGCCTGTCCAGGATCAGCTTTGCCACGCTTTCTGGATAGAAGAGCGAGCGCCCCAGATCACCGCGCAGCGAGCGCAGCAGCCATTCGCCGTATTGCACGATGACCGGGCGGTCGAGCCCATAGAGCCCGCGGATGCGCTCGATCTCGGCCGCCGTCGCCTCCTCCCCGGCGAGCGTCGCAGCGAGGTCGCCCGAGACGCGCAGCAGGAGGAAGGCGATGGCGGACACCGCTAGTCCCACCGCGAGTGCCAGCGCCAGGCGCCGGAGCGCGAAGCCCAGCATCAGCGGCGCCAGCGCGCCTCGAAGAAGCGCGGCACCTCATCCGCGGAGGGGCGGAACTCCAGCTGGCTGTTGAAGGCGTAGGTCAGCGGAAAGGTCCACATCGGCAGCCAATAGGCCTGCTCCGTAATCCGCCGGATCGCCGGCGCATAGGCCTCGAGCCGTGCCGCGGGATCGGTCGAGGTGTCGCCCCGGCGCAGCATCGCCGCCACGTCGCCGTCGCGCGCCATGTCGTTGGGGTTGTTGCCGAAGAAATAGGAGGTGATGGCCGCGACATCGTAGAGCGAGGTGGAACCCCACGCACCCATGTTCATCCGCACCCGACCTTCGCGGACCTCCGACGAGGAGGTATCCGCCTGCACCCAGTTCAGGTTGGCGCGGATGCCGACGGCGCGCAGCTGGCCGATCACCGCCTCCACCCAGGGGCGCTCGCGATAGGCCATCAGCCCGACCTCGAAGCCATTCGGATAGCCGGCTTCGGCCAGCAGAGCTCGGGCACGCGCCGGGTCGTATTCGTATCGGGTGATGCCCTCCTGCGTGCAGCCGAACTGCTCGGGGTGGCAGGGGGTGTGCAGCACGCTCGCGCCTTCGCCGACCAGGTTGCGGATGATGCCGGGGCGGTCGATGGCGTGCGAGATCGCGCGGCGGACGCGCAGATCCGTCATGGGGTTGCCCTCGCGCCCGGTGCGGCCGCCGGCATCCATGCCAATATAGACGATGCGCACGGTCTCCCCGCTCACGATCGTCAAGTTGCGCCGGCTGCGCAGGTTGCGGGCCTGGTCCGGCAGCACGCGCCACACCCAGTCGAGCCCACCGGTCAGCAGCTCCGCCAGGCGCGTATTCGCCTCGGGGATGCGGCGGAAGATCAGCCGCTGGATCGAGGGCTGCCCCTTCGCACCACCGAAATACCGGTCGAAGCGCTCCAGCACCGTCTGCCGGCCGGGTGCGAGCTCGGTCACGCGGTAGGGCCCGGTGCCGATCGGCTCACGCGCCATGCCCTCGAGGCCGACGCGGCGGAGGTACTCGCTCGGCATCACCACGACGTTGGTCAGGTACTCCTGCCAGGGCCCGAATGGCTCCTTCATGATCAGCCGTGCCGTATTCGCGTCCACGAGCTCGGCCCGAGTCAGCCAGCTCACGCGCTGAAAATTCACGATGCGGTTGGCCGGGTCGAGCATGGTGTTGATTGTGTCGACCAGATCGCGCGCATCGACCACTTCGCCATCATGCGCGACGACGCCTTCGCGCATGCGGATCTCGATGGTGGTGGGATCGACCAGCCGCACGCTCTCGGCCAGATGCAGGCGGTATTCGCCGCTGGTCGGGTCGCGGTAGGTCGGCGCGTCCCAGATCAGGAACCCCATCACCACGCCCTCGCGGACGGTGTTCTGATAGGGGATGATGTTCGCCGGCTCGCTGTCCGACGCCCAGCGCAGCGTATTGTCGGCCGGCCCGGCGAAGGCGGGTGCGATGCCCCACAGCAGCAGAGCGACGATCTGCGCGAACAATCCCATGCAACAACTCCCCATACCCATGGCGGCACGCTTCCATGCCCCGGCGGGCGATGCAATCATCGGGCCGTCACCACGGGGGTCGAGTAATGTCCGGCAGCAACCAGCGCGGTTCGCGCGAAGGCGCCATCGCGCGCGCCCAGCGGCTTTTCGACGACGGCACCTATCTCGCCTCGCTCAGGCGCCTGGTGGCCGACCCCACGGAGAGCCAGATGCCGGACAGCCTGCCCGCGCTGCGCCGCTACTGCGAGACCACGCTGCCGCCGGAATTCGACGGCCTCGGCTTCGAAATCGCGGTGCTCGACAATCCGCGGGCGGGCAGGGGACCAGTGATGCTGGCGACGCGAATCGAAGATCCCGCGCTGCCGACCGTGCTCATCTATGGCCATGGCGACGTGGTGCGCGGCCTTCCCGGCAAATGGCGCGACGGGCTCGACCCCTGGGAGGTTACTGTCGACGGCGATCTCTGGTACGGGCGCGGCACCGTCGACAACAAGGGCCAGCACCTCATCGCCATCCAGGCGTTGCGCGCGCTGATCGAGGAGCGTGGTCATCTCGGCTTCAACGCCAAGGTGTTCGTTGAGACCGGGGAGGAAGCCGGCTCCCCCGGTCTGCGTGACCTCATGAAGCGCGACGCCGCGCTGCTATCCGCGGACGCCTTCATCGGCCTCGACGGGCCACGTCAGGCGAGCAGCGTGCCCGACCTCAAGCTCGGTGCCCGCGGCGGCGTCGCATTCGACCTTGTGGTCCGTGTGCGCGAGCACGCTGCGCATTCCGGCCACTGGGGCGGCGTGCTCGCCGACCCCGGCTTCATCCTGTCCCACGCGCTCGCCAGCATCGTCACCCGGCAGGGCAGGATCCTCGTCGATGGCTGGCTGCCCGCGAACGTGCCGGAGAGCGTGCGCCAGGCCTGCCGCGATCTGGTGCTGGAGGAGGTGCCGGGCACGCCGGTGCCCGACCCCGGCTGGGGCGAGCCCGGCATGAGCGTCGCCGAGCGCATCTTCGCCTGGACCAGCGTGATCATGCTCGCTGCCATCACCGGCCATCCGGACCAGCCGACCAACGCCGTCCAGCCGGAAGCACGCTGCCGGTTGCAGGTGCGCCACACCGTGGACGTGAAGGGTGACAGCATCATGCCCGCGCTGCGCCGCCACCTGGACATCAATGGGTTTCCAGAGGTCCAGATCGTACCGGTGATGGAGCGCGACATGTTCAGCGCCTCGCGCACCGATCCCGACCATCCCTGGGTGCGCATGCTCGCCGCCTCGATGCAGCGCACCACCGGGCAGAAGCCGAATATCGTCCCGAATTCCTCCGGCTCCAATCCTTCCGACATCTTCCAGGAGGAACTGGGCGTGCCGGTGATGTGGATCCCCAACAGCTACGCCGGCTGCAACCAGCACGGGCCGGACGAACACGCGCTGGCGCCGCTGTTGCGCGACGGCCTGGCGCTGATGGCGGGTATCTGGTGGGACATCGGAGAGGGGCTGGCGCCGAAGCGTCCCGACCCCGGATAGCCTTCCCTGTAAGCCGGAGACGCTCGACAAGCCGGACTTCGTGCTCCGAGCGCCGGTCGCCTTGTAGCCCGTGCCAGGTGGCAATCCAGGCGACGTCGCCACCAAAGCCCTCGTGACTGGCCTGCGGATTGCTAGCAACCCGCAGGCTTCACTGGCGTGCGGTGAGGTCGTTTGCTCGCTGCGCCGCGCCGCGGATACTAAGACGCCCCATTTCACATGCAGGAGTTTCCATGGCCCGGGTCCGTTCCATTCCTTCCTCCGAACTGCCGGCCGACCTGGCCGAGATCTATGAGGAATTTGCGAACCTGTATGGCCCGTTCCGCAACCAGGTCGCGGTCTTCGCGCATGTGCCGGCGGCGCTGCGCCACCTGATGTCGATGCTGATGGAGTTGCGCGCAGCGGCGACGCTGCCGAAGCGCTACCTGGAGATCGCCATCGTCGTCGTCTCGCGGCTGAACGAGTGCCATTACTGCGTCGCGCACCACAAGCCGTTCCTCGTCGTGGCTGGCCTGTCGCCCGAAGCGGTGGACCGCATCATGGATGCCGAGCTTCCAGCGGAGCTGGATGCGGTCGACCGGCTGGTGATCGCCTACACGAAGGTCGCCTGGGAAACGCCTAACCGCGTGACCGACCGCATGCACAACGCGCTGCTCGAACACTTCACCGAGGCTCAGATCGTGGAGCTGACGCTGCGCATCACGCTTTGCGGCTTCTTCAACCGCTTCAATGATGCGCTGCGCATCGAGGAAGAGGAGGAGGCGCACGCGGCGCTGGCCGCCGTTGACCGCCACTGAATCCGGGCTCGTCGCGGAGGGCCTGGTCAAGCGTTACGGCGGCATCGCCGCGGTGGATGGCGTCTCGCTGACCCTACGTCCGGGCGAGATCGTGGGGGTCATCGGCCCGAATGGCGCGGGGAAATCGACGCTGTTCGATCTGCTCTCCGGCGTCGCCGCGCCCGATGCCGGCAGGCTGCGTGTCAACGGCACGGATGCGGCGGGGCTTCCCGCCCACCGCGTGGCCCGGCTCGGCCTGACCCGCACCTTCCAGATCGCGCGCGGGCTAGCTCGGCTGACGGTGCTGGAAAACCTGCTCCTCGCGGCGCCGGACCGGACGGGCGAGTGGCTCGCGGACGTGTTCCTGCATCCTCGCGCCGTGCGCGATGCCCAGGCGAGCCTGACCAAGACGGCCTCCGCCGTGCTCGCGGAGATCGGCCTCGCCGGTCGCGAGGACGCGCTCGCCGGCGAACTCTCGGGTGGGCAGCGCAAGCTGCTGGAGCTGGGCCGCGCGCTGATGACGGGGGCGACCCTCGTCCTGCTCGATGAGGTGACGGCGGGCGTCGCACCCGCGCTGCGCCAGGCGCTGTGCGCCGTCGTCACGCGGCTGCGCGACACGCGCGGCACCGGCTTCCTTTTCGTCGAGCACGACATGGGCGTGGTGAGCCGCCTCGCCGACCGGGTGATCGTGCTGGCGCAGGGTCGCATCCTCGCCGAGGGCACGCCGGCCGAGGTGCTGCGCGACGCACGCGTGGTCGAAGCCTATCTGGGTGCCGTGGCTTGAGCGAACTGACCATCACGGGCCTGGCCGCCGGCTATGGCGGCCGCGCCATCATTTCCGACGTTTCGCTCAGCGTCGCTGCGGGCGAGCTGGTGGCTCTGCTCGGGCCGAATGGGGCGGGAAAATCGACCCTTATGTCTGCCATAGCGGGAACGATGAAGCCGCTGGCGGGCCAGGTGCATCTGGACGGGCGAGAGGTGACGGGCATGGAGCCCTCGCGCCTTGCCGCCATCGGCGTGGCGCTGGTGCCGCAGCGCCGCAACGTGTTCCGCACGCTGAGCGTCGCGGAGAACCTCGCCATCGGCGCCTGGCCGGCACCCCGCAAGGCCGGGGCGCGGCGGGAGGAGGTGCTGGCGCTGTTTCCCGCCCTCCGGCCCGCCCTGCCGCGTGCCGCCGGCCTGCTCTCGGGCGG
This sequence comes from Pseudomonadota bacterium, assembly GCA_040386655.1. Classification (GTDB taxonomy): domain Bacteria; phylum Pseudomonadota; class Alphaproteobacteria; order Acetobacterales; family Acetobacteraceae; genus Plastoroseomonas. The sequence goes on from JAZKFA010000024.1 coordinate 19,465, forward strand.
GCAGCGGCAGATGCTCGCGCTGGGAATGGCGCT
>JAZKFA010000025.1:0-3272 GCA_040386655.1 Pseudomonadota bacterium
CTTCGGTCGCGGACCTGTCCAGGCCGAGCGCGCCTTCGCCGGCGGCAAGCGCCTGGTCGTAGGTGGCAATAGCCGCGGCGTGGAAGCGGCTCCCTTCCTCGCTCTGGTCGACGAATTCACCGACCTCAAAGCCGAGCCTCGTCAGACGCGCGATGCAGTCGGCGAGCGGTTCCAGTGCAGACATGCCCGGCTCGGTGGCCCAGGGCAGCGGGTAGTGCAGCACACCCGCGCCGGCAAAGATCTCGTGCAGCGCGAGGCGCCCGCCCGGCTTCAACACTCGTGCCGCCTCCGCGAAAAGCTGCTCCTTCTCCGCGATCTGCATGGCGACATGCTGGATCATCGCAACGTCGAACGTGCTGTCGTCAAAGGGAAGGGCCAGTGCGCTGCCATGCGTCAGGTGGACTTGCTCTGCGAGGCCGACCAGCGCGGTAAGCCGGACGGCCGTTTCGTGCAGCCTCTCGCTCAGCTCGACCCCGCAGACCGATGCGCCAAATCGGGCCGCGAAGCGACGGGCGGGACCGCCGACGCCACTACCGATGTCGAGCACGCGTTTCCCCGGAGCGATCCGTGCCATGGCCGCAAGCGCATCGGTCGCGGCCAGCCCACCCATGTGGATCATGTCAACGGCGTGCAAATCCTCGGCCTTGGCCTGGTTGGCGATGATGCCGCGGGCTTCAAGCGAGCGCATGACCCCTTCGTAGGTCACCGCGACGCGGGACCAGTGCGCGGCGACCTTGCGCCCCTGTTCCGTCACCACCGGTTGTTGCATGCCGGCTACTGCGCGCGGATGCCGGCAGCGCGGATCAGGGCGGCCCACTTCGTCGCCTCATGGCGCATCTGCGCAGCGCTCGCTGCGGGGGTCGGGGCGAAGGCTTCGTAGCCAAGCGAGTCCAGGCGGGCCTTCACGTCGGGCAGCGCGATGATCCGTACGATCTCGCGATACAACACGTCGACGATCTCGCCCGGCGTGCCGGCCGGCACCAGCACTGCGGTCCAGATGTCGCCGGCGATGTCGGGGTGACCGGCTTCCGCCATCGCAGGCACCTCCGGCAGCGCCTCCGCGCGCCGGGCGCTGGTGATCGCCAGCGCCCGCAGCCTCCCGTCCCTGACATGCGGCACGGCCGGCGGGAGTGCGCCGAACGAGATCGGCGTGTGGCCGCCGACAGCGGAGGCGATTGCCAGGCCGCCGCTGGAGAACGGCGCATGCACGAGGTCGAGCTGAAGCGAGAGCCGGAACAGTTCCCCCAGCAGATGCGGCGGCGTGCCCACGCCTGGCGAGGCATAGCTGTGCCGGCCTGGATTGGCGCGGATGAGGGCGATGAGCTCGGCCACCGTGCGTGCCTCGACCGAGGGATGTACCGTGAGGACCGTGGGCGCGGTGACGGCGATGGTCACCGGCGCGAAGTCGCGCTGGAGGTCGTAGGGCACGCGCTCGAACAGGCTGGGGTTTGTCACCAGCGTCGGTGCGGCCACGAGCAGTGTGTGCCCGTCGGGCGCGGCACGCGCGGCCTGCCCCATGCCGATATTGCCGCCGGCCCCAGCGATGTTGTCCACGATGAAGGGCTTGCCGAACTGGTCTGACAGTTTCTGCGCGATGAGGCGCGCGGCCAGGTCGTTCGGACCTCCCGGCGCGAAGGGCACGATCACCCGCACCTGGCGCGCAGGATAGGTCTGCGCCGCCGCGGAGAGGGGCGCGGCGATAGACGCGCCGAGGCTTGCGGCGGCGAGGGATGAACGCAGAATCTGACGGCGGTGGACGATCATCTTACGCCTCCATGCATGAGCCGGCCTGGCGGCCAGCGGTTCGGTCTATCGTCAGCGGGCGGGCCAGCCACCGCCCTCGCCAGTCTCGGTGCAGAGCCGGCCGCGTCAGCCGGGATGAGTTCCGAGACGCAAGTCCCGTACACCGCCGGATCCGCGGCGCTGGCGTGTTCGACGGTCGCAGGGCGGGGAGCCAACGCCCAGGCAAGGGCGGCACAGAAGGGCGCGGCACGCTCTGGCCAACGTTCCTCCGCAGGCATCGGGCGAGCACCCAACCGGATCACGGGCGTGTCCGCCACAATGCCAACCCGTGCGGCGAAGCCATGGCCTTCGGGACCTTGCGCCCGGAGCGACGCTTCGCTCGCGAGAGGCCCGAGGCCGATGACGACCAGCAACCCCGCACCATGGTCCCGGCGAAGAAGGGCGGCCGCGGCCTCGACATCCGCCATCTCCGGCGCTGGCGTTAACCAGGCAAGATCGAGGATGGCCGAACCTGCGTGGAGCAGGCTGCCTCGCAAAGCATCGTGGCGCGAGCGGCGCTCAGTTGCGCCGGCCAGCAGCAACACGGCCGCATCGCCTGTGCGCCACGAACCAGGCAGGTTGAGTACGGCAGGCTGATGCAGGCCGGCGGTCGAGGGAGCGTCGAGCCAGAACGCCTCGACGCGGTCATACTCATCGGCTGTGGCTCTCCACGGCGCTGCAATCAGCATCAGGAGCGCGGCGCCCACCCACCAGCTCCAACCTGACCTGATCGCGGCCTTGGCGCCCGCCCGAGAGCGAGCCACGGCTTTCGAAGCCCGGCAGCATGCGATGAGCATTGAAAGGACCTCCGCGCGTCCAGTCACGGGTTGATGGAGACGCATGTGAGCGACGGAGAGATAGCCTTTCGGGACCTGTGGAACCATAATATCGGCGGGGCGATATTCATATCTGCAGGGTATGTCGATGGAGCTGAGGCACCTCCGCTATTTCATCGCCGTCGCCGAGGAAGGGCACATCACCCGCGCGGCGGAACGCCTGGGCATGCAGCAGCCGCCGCTCAGCAACCAGATCAAGGCGATTGAGCGGGAGCTGAGCGTGCAACTGTTCCGCCGGCTGCCGCGTGGCGTCGAGATGACGGATGCCGGGCGCGCCTTTCTCGAGGAGGCGCGGATAACGATCGGCCATCACGATCGCATCGCGGAAACCACGCGTCGCGCGGCCCGCGGCGAGCAGGGAAGGCTTTGTGTCGGCGTGACCTCCACCGCGCCCTTCCACCCACTCGTGGCGCGCTCCATCCGCGCCTTCTGCGAAGCCTGCCCGATGGTCGCGCTCACACTCGAGGAGTGCCTGAGCAATGAGCTTGTCGAGCGGCTGGGGCAGGAGCGAACGGATGTTGCCTTCATCCGCATCGCACCCTCGGGGCTGCGCAAACTCACGGTTATTCCGTTGCTCGAGGAACCGATGGTGGTGGCACTGCCGAGGTCGCATCCGCTGGCCGGAGGAGACGCACCGATCGCGCTGAGCAGCCT
>JAZKFA010000026.1:0-4861 GCA_040386655.1 Pseudomonadota bacterium
TGTAAGCGCATAGCGCGGCCCTCGAGATTCAAGATCGATCCTGAGCTCTCCGAGCCCTGCGAACACACACCATGGTGGAGGCGACGATGCATCGGATCGGCCGCTCGACCGTCATTCGTCGGACCGCTTTGCCTTGGCCATGTTGGCGGCCGTAACACCAGAGGCCGCACGTTATCCCATGGGCCGCATGGCAACATATCCACTCTCGGCAGACGGCCTACACGAACAGCACGAAGCCTGTGGGCCGCCTCGCGACGGGTACGCGATCGACCGGTGCCAGTTTCAGCTGCCCGCAACGAGCGAGCAAGCTTACGCCGTTCAGCACGAGACCATCGCGCTGAGCTGCTACGGGCCGTGCGAATATAAGGTTGGTTCGACCAGCAATGAGGCTCAGGCGCTGCTGGGCACGAGCGGCTCTGGCCTTGCCGCCGTGGAAGCGGAGCCGGCGCGCGACGACATGGCGCCATCGATTGCGCAGCGTTTTGGGGATTTGGGGATTTTGGGGATTTGAGTGAGCGGGCAAACGAACGTCTGTTTCCGAGCTCCGCACCGACCAGACGACACTCTCCCCCTCATCTTTGATAGGCTGGCGCCGAACTGCATCGACTGGCGGTCAGAGTGTGGGGGTGACCTCAGCGCGAGGTTTGACGTGCCGCTTGGCTAGGGGTGCCAGCAGCGTGAGGGGGCGGTCGAATCTCTCCCCGCTCCGCGGCGATAAACCGGACGGGTCGGCTCCCTCTACGCTAGTTCAGCAAAACGCTCATGTGGGAACGTCCGTGGGAACAAAAAATAAAACAGCCGGAGCAAGGCATGATAGGCCAGAACCTGGCGGATGGGGTGGGATCCGAACTATGACTGCGTGCAGCCGCCACAACTCACACGTTTTCGCGACAGCCTAAGCCTTTCCCCGCATAACGCCCGCTTCGCGCTACGTCCTAAAAATCGGTCTCTCGGCACTGGCGCTCGTGGAGTTACATGCGAGGGCGGACTATGAAAAGCCGATGTGTCGATGAAGGAAGAACCAGCCCCCTGACCCCCGCCAGGAGCCTGTGGCCCCCGGACCCGCATTTGTGGTGCTGGGTCTTGGGGAGGGGGTGAGCCTCGCCAGGGGCGAGCCGGGTTGGGGAGGGGGCGCAGGGCGCCCCCGCGTCGCACGATCACGCGTGACGCGGCCCCTTCCCAACCCGGCCCGCTCAGCAAGCACACCCCTCCCCAACTCAGCACCACAAAGCGAGAGGTCCGGGGATCGACGCGATCCCCGGCAAAGGTTTGGAGGCGGAGCCTCCATGCTGTCGCCCGTGCCCACCCTCACAGGTAATCCCCCAGGCGGGTGCGGTACCATTCCAGGGATAGCCGCAGCCCGTCGTCGAGTTCCGTGCGCGGCCACCAGCCGGTGGCGGCGCGGAAGGCGCGGTCGTCGGCCGCGTAGCTGCCGATGTCGATCTGCGCGCGGTCGGCCGGGAATTCCTTGTTCGCGTAACTGCCGACGCCGTTATTCGCCGCGATGAGGCGGTCGGCTAGGTCGATCAGCCGGATGGGCGGGCTGCCACCGAGGTTGAAGACCTGGCCCATCACCTGGGGCGAGGCAGCCTGTTCGGCGGCGCGCAGGAAGGCGTCCACGACGTCATCGAGGTAGGCGAGGTCGCGCAGCTGCTCGCCGCCCCAGACTTCGAAGGGTTCGTTCTCGATGACGCGGCGGATCCAGATGCCGAGGAAGGTCTGGCGCGCGTCCTTGATGCGCAGGCGCGGGCCGTAGCAGTTGGTCAGGCGCAGCGAGACCACGGGGCGGCCATGGACGCGGCTTTCCAGCAGCCAGTACTGCTCGCCCGCCCATTTGGAGACACCGTTGGCGTCGGGCGGGTTGACCTGGTGCTTCTCGTCGACGGGCAGGTATTGCGGGCGGCCGTAGAACTGGCGGGTGGAGGCGTGGACGACGGCAGCCTTGGGTGCGACCTCGCGCATGACCTGGATGAGGCGCACCTGGGCCACGGCGTTGATGCCGATATCGGCGACGGGGTCGCGCTGGCCGCCCATGTGGCTGGTCTGCGCGGCCATGTTGAACAGCACGTCGCAGCCCTGCGCCAGCGAATGAAGCTCCGCGTCGCGCAGGTCGCCACGCACCAGCAGCACGCCGGCACCTTCGAGGTTTGCGGGGTTGGCGCCGCCATCGGGCATCATGGCGTCGAGCGCGGTGACGCGGGCGCCAAGGCCCACCAGCGCGTGGCACAGGCCGGCGCCGAGGAACCCTGCCCCGCCGGTGACCAGCACGCGCTTGCCGCGCCAATAGGAACTCGCCATCTCACGCACCCTTTGAACCGATCTGCCTAATCTGCCGGGCGATTGCGGCGGGGATGCGCCGGAGGTTCGGCGGCATCGGGGCGCGGAGCCCGGCCATCGCTGCGCCCGCGCATGAGTTCCGCAAAACCGAAAAGCAGCAGCAGCTGGCCGAGCACGACCTGTGCCGCGGCCAGGAGGCGAACCCCGTCATCATGCGGCGTGACGTCGCCATAGCCAACCGTCGCCTGCGTCACCAGGCTCATGTAGAGCGCGTCGGGGAAAGCCAGCCAGTGGCCCACCCCTTCCATGTGGAACAGCGGTACGCGCGAAAGGCCATCCGCGATGCGGTAGATGGCGGCGAAGGCGACCACAAGGATCGAATAGACCATCGTGAACGCGACCATCGGCACGGCGATGACGGCAATGCGCTCCCCCAGATCCTCAAGGATGATGGCGGTGTCGACCAGCAGCAGCACCACCCCCTGGACCGACGCCGCGACGATCACCCCGATCAGCGCCATGCCCGACAGCAACGCCAGGCCCTGCATGGCACCGCTGAGCCGATTGACCGGGAAGGCCATGGAGCAGGTCGCGACGAGGAAGGCCGGCACCAGCCAACGGCCCATGCGGCGGAGGTGGCGCAGGTCCACCGGTCCGGAACGCTCGGCGATCAGGCGCAGGCGACGGCGTTGAACCAGACAGGCGCCGAGAAAGAACGCCACGGGTGCGAGGAAGGCGGGCCCCATGGACCAGGGCTCTGCATGGGGAAAGCCGGCACGTCCGATGACCACGAAAAGCGTCATGTAGATGCCCAGGCCCGCGGTGGTGCCGATGGCGAAGTGGACCCCGCGCGGCATCATGAAGTGCAGCGCGCCGAGACCCACGGCCGCCAGCGCCATTGCCCAGCCGGGCGGCGCCCATGCGTTGGAGTCCGCCACGCCGGCGGCGACGAGGCCCGCGAAGGCCAGCGTGAGCAGCAGCGGCGTAAGCCAGGGCCGCGTGGTCTCTGCGCGCGGCAGCTTCATGCCCGGCTCGGGGCTGGCTTGGGCATAGGCAACCTTCCATTTCCACGCACCCGTCCCGCTGTTATCTGACGGGTGCGAAACGGGATCATGGCATGCTGCACGCGCTCGAGAAATCCATCCTGGCCACGCGGTGGCTTCTGGCGCTGTTCCTGCTCGGGCTCGGCGCGGCATTGGCGCTGTATGCCGTGCGGTTCGTGTGGAAGCTTGCGAAGCTCGCGGGACAGCTGTTCGAGCCTGATGACAGCGTGTTCCTGCTTGGCGTTCTGCACCTGCTGGATGCGGCGCTGGTCGCCTCGCTGATCGTGATGGTGGCCATCTCCAGCTGGGATTCGCTCGTCTCCAAGCTCGCGGACGAGAATGGCGCGACGAAGGTCGCTTGGGCGGGGAAGATCGACGCGGGCAACCTCAAGATCAAGCTTGCGACCGCGATCATCGCGATCTCCTCAATCCATCTGCTGCAGATATTCATGCGCGTGAACAGCTATGGCGACCGCGAGGTCACCTGGGCGCTGGCGCTGCACGGGATGTTCCTGACTGGTGGCCTTGTGCTGGCGGCAATGGACAGGCTGGAGGCGAAGCCCGGCAAGGGGTGAGCCGCGACCGGTTGAGCGCACCTCACCGGGAGCGCAATTCGCGCGCACAACGGACGCGAACGCCGGCAGTCCGGCGAGCCTAGCCCGCGGTGCGGGCGCCCGGCGCTTGAGGGCGTTTCAAACCGGCCGCACCACCAACGTCATGCCGTCCACGGCCTCGACCCGGACGGTCGCGCCCTCCGCGGTTTCGGTCACATCGCGCGGTAGCCGCGCCGGCCAGTCGCTGTCGCCCACCCGCACGCGCAGCCCGACCGCGTCCGCCGAGATCACCGTGCCGGACCGGCCCACCAAGCCGGAATTGGCCATGTTCACCGCCGGGTGACCACGCGTCTTCGGCCGATAACGAATGCCGAGGTAGACTCCGGCCAGCAGCAACATGTTGAACAGCAGCACCGTGGACCCGAAGGTCGGGTCGAACACCATCACCAGCAGCCCGGTGACGATGGTCGCCAGCCCGATCCAAAGCAGGAACACGCCAGGCAGCAGCAGCTCGCCGAACAGCATCAGCACGCCGGCGAGGATCCAGATCAGCCCCGGGTCCATGGTGACCCCGGTGTAGCTTGCGACATGGCGGAACCACCACCGCCGGGTGGCGGCCCGGCCAGCGGGCTGGGGCGCGGCGCCTGGGGCGGGCGCGGGGGCGCGGGCGGCGTGCCGCCATCGGTGCTGTTGCGCAGCAGCTCCAGCGCGGCGGTGATGCCGCCGGCCAGCGCGGTGCTCTCCATCGGCACAAGCACCAGCTTCTGCGCGGGGTTGCCGGCAAGCACCTCGAACGCCTTCACGTATTTTTCGGCGATGAAGTATTGCAACGCCTGCACGCCGGCGCCGGCGGCGACCTGGGCCACCATCTCGGTGGCCTTCGCCTCGGCCTCGGCGGAACGCTCGCGCGCCTCGGCGTCGCGAAAGGCGGCTTCCTTGCGGCCCTCGGCGGCGAGGATGGCGGCGGTGCGCGCACCCTCGGCGCGC
>JAZKFA010000026.1:4871-8663 GCA_040386655.1 Pseudomonadota bacterium
TTTACCTCGGCCTCGCGGTCACCCTCGGCCTTGGCGACGGTAGCGCGGCGCTCGCGTTCGGCGGTCATCTGAAGGTTCATCGCGCGGATCAAATTCTCCGGCGGCTCGATGCGCTTGATCTCGACGCGGCTGATTTTCGCTCCCCAGGGCTCCGTCGCGCCGTCGAGGATGTTGAGCAGCGCGGTGTTGATCCGGTCGCGCCCGGACAGCGTGTCGTCGAGGTTCATCTCACCCACGACGGAGCGGATGTTTGTCATCGACAGCTGCTGCAAGGCTTGCGTGAGGTCCTGCACCGCGTAGGCGGCCTTCGTCGCGTCCATCACGCGATAATAGACGATGCCGTCGACCTGCACCGTCGCGTTGTCGCGCGTGATGACGTGCTGCTCGGGAATGTCGAGCACCTGCTCCTGCACGTTCACGCGTCGGCCGATGCCGTCGATGTAGGGGATGATGAAGTTGAGGCCGGGCTGGAGGATCGAGGTGAAGGCGCCGAAGCGCTCCACGGTCCAGACCTCGCCTTGCGGCACCGTCCGGATGCCCTTGGCGGCCGTCACCACCGCAAGGATCAGCAACGCCACGAAGATGACGGTGCCGATCCCCAAGCCAAGATTGATGTCCATTGAACAGCCCCCTACGCGCCGCGCGATCCTACCCTAGAATCGGCCGATACGGAAACGGTCCATTCTCGCTGCCACCCTTGCGCGCAACCCCGCCGCGCCGGACGATGGGCAAAAGGGAGAAACGCCATGATCGAAGCCTGCTCCAGCCCCCTCACTGTGGATCTCTCCAGCCTGCGCGTCGCGATCAGCGCCGGCGCGGGCGGCATCGGCCGCGTCATGGCGGACAGCTTCGCGGCCCGCGGTGCGCGCGTCTTCGTCTGCGACGTGGATGCCGAGATGCTGGCTGCCTGCCCGCACCCGAACATGCGCGCCGACATGGGCGACGCGCCCGCCTGCGAGGCTTTCGTCACGGCCGCCGTCGGGCATCTGGGTGGCCTCGACGTCATGGTGAACAACGCCGGCATCGCAGGCCCGACCGCGCGCGTGGAGGATGTGCGCACCGAAGACCTCGAACGCACGATGGCGATCGACATCGAGAGCTTCTTCCACTGCGCGCGCCGGGCCGTGCCCGCGCTGCGTGCCTCGGGCGGAGGTGCGATCATCAACTTGTCCTCCGCCGCCGGGCGGTTCGGCTTTCCGCTCCGCAGCCCCTACGCGGCCGCGAAGTGGGGGGTCATCGGCTTCACCAAGTCGCTCGCGATCGAGCTCGGGCCCGAAGGTATCCGCGTGAATGCGATCCTGCCGGGCCTGGTCGCCGGCGACCGTATTCGCCGCGTGATCGAGGCCAAGGCACAGGCCGAAGGCACGCCGTTCCGCGACAAGGAGGCGCAGCTCCTCGCCGCCAATTCGCTGCGCACCTACGTGACGCAGCACGACATCGCGAACATGGCGCTGTACCTGTGCTCTCCCTTCGGACGCAGCATCAGCGGCCAGGCCCTGGCGATCGACGGGGACATGCAGTTCCTGGCGTAACATTGTGCCCCAGGCGCCGGGCGCGCGCTCCGCGCGCTTGGCTCGCCGCATGAGCGGCGTTCGGCCGTTTGGCCTCGCGGAGTGCCGAGTGTGGGCTCCGATAGCGTGCCCTCAGGGCGCGGCGCGCGACATGCGCGCTCGGCTCGCCACATAAGCGGTGCGTGGCGTTGGCTCCGCGCAGAGCGCGCATTCATAACGTGGCTTTAGATGCCTAGCGCGGCCCTCTGCAGCGTTGCGCGCTGAACCAATGAGCGCGCCGCTAGGCGATCGGCCGTGCGATCACTACACCCGTTCGCATGAGACCCATCGCCTCGCTCGACGAACTCACCCCAGGCCAGACATTCGACTTCGGCACCCTCGTCTTCACCGAAGCCGAGATCATCGCCTTCGCCACCCTCTACGACCCGCAGCCCTTTCATCTCGACCCCGCCGCCGCCGAGTCGAGCCTGTTCGGAGGGCTCGTCGCCAGCGGCCTGCATACCCTCTCGGCCAGCTTCGGGCGCATCATGGGCAGCGGCGTGTTCAAGGCCATCTCCGAAGGCGGCAACCAGATCGACACGCGCTGGCCCGCACCCCTCCGCGCCGACGAACCCTTTGCAATCCAGACGACCGTCGTGGGCACGAAACCCTCCCGCTCGGGGCGCCCCCTTGGCATCGCCATCCTGCGCCACACCGCGACCCGCATCGCGGACGGCATCGTGGTCATGGAAGCCACCGCTACCCACTTCCTGCGGCGGTAAGCTGCCGGAAGCGCCGGGGCGGGAGTGCGCTGCCCCTAGACCCCCTCCTCGCTCCCGCTGGCCTACTCCGCCAGGAGACGGGTTGTGACGGCGCCCGTGTCCAGCGCCACCGCGACGAGCGCCTCGGCGCCGGCGTTGGTGATACCGGCGAGCACCAGCGGTCCGTCGCCGGGCATGGAGGAGATCAGTCGGTCGAGCGGCAGGGCGGCGGTCCAGACCAATGCGCCCTGGGCGTTGATACGCGTGAGCCCCAGCGTGCCATCGGCGGCGCGGTGCAGGATGAGCAGGCCCGGAGCGCCCGGGGGGCGGACGGGTTCGCTGTCGGGCTGAGTGCCCTGGGTGAGGAAGCCCGCCTGGCCCAGGGAGCCTGGCTCGAATGGCAGGGCGGTCGGCGCGTCGAGTCGAAGGGCGGTGGGCGCCGCCACGGGTGGGGCGGGCGTGCGGGCGGTGCTCTGGAAGCCAGCATCGGCGCTGGGTGCCGCCGCGGCGCCGGCGCTCGTGGCGAGCGTCGCGCGCCAGAGGCGTTGCGCGGAGGTGCCCGGCTGTCCGGTGCCGGCGAAGAATCGGGCGCCGGGGATATTGGGACGCCGGGTGCCGGCGCTGGGCGGGGCATTGGTCGGCGCCAGGCCAAACCAGGTATCGCCGATGCGCGCTTCGTTCGTGCGGAAAGCCGTCGTGGCGCGAAGTTCGAAACGGCCCGGGCCACGCGGACTTGGCAGAGCTTCGCCGGCGGCGGTCATCGGCTCGGCGCGCAGGCTGCGTGGATTGAAGCGGCGCGGGCCCGTCGGGGTCTGCAGCATCAGCCCATCGGGGCTGAGCCAGATGGTCAGCCGCGGCTGCGCGAGGACGCCTTCGATGTCCGGCGTCAGGGCCACGAGCCCCTGTCGCTCGATCAGCACCTGCCCATCGACGCCGGAGACGGCGCCGACCGTGTCCGCGAAGATCCAGATCGTCGCCGCATGTTCGCCGAGCAGCGTGGCCGACGGCGCGCCATTGGTCGCGACCGAGGCGATGGGTGCGGCGAAGATGGGCGCGAGGCTGGCCGCGTCGTAGCCGCGGATCTCAAGCCGGTCGCCGCTCGCCGGCGTGCGCGTCTCACCGGCCGGCAGCGTCTCGGTCTCGCTGCGGCGGACGAGGACGGCCAAGCGTTCCTGCCCCGACAAGGTGTAGCGCAGGAAAGGCGCGATCCAGCGCGGCAGGCCAAGGGTGACGGGGATGCCCGCATCCTCGTCGTCGCCGAAGATGAGCGCGGCCGCGACGCCGCCCCCCACAATCAGCGCGCCGCCGCCGAGCAACCAGGTGCGGCGGCGCATCAGGCGCGCCCGGGGTGCGGGGGCGTGGGGCGGTGCGCGGGCATGGCCACTCCATCGAGGTCACGCCTATCTGGAACGACGCGCGCGGATTGCGCAACCTCGCGCCGGTGCCCCGCTATCGGCAGGAGCAGAAGCCACCGATGCCGCCGGGCCGGGATTGCGCCTGCGCCTGGGCTTCGGGAAGTGAGGCGAAGCCGCGGCTGAGCG
>JAZKFA010000026.1:8673-18261 GCA_040386655.1 Pseudomonadota bacterium
CTGCGCATGTTCAGGAGCTCCTTGCACTGGGCCAGCTCGCGCTTCAGTGCCGCGGTCAGCACGCAGCACCGCTTCGGACCGCGCATCGACGCTGACGCGGCCGTTGATGCAGTAGACGGTCCAGGCAGCTGCGGCGGGCCCCGTCGTGGCGAGCAGCGCCACCAGGCCGAGCGCCGCCCTCACCGGCAGGAGCAGGCGCGGCCGGCGCCACCGAAATTGCGCTGCGCGAAGTTCTGCGCATCCGAGAGGAAGCCGAAGGTCGGTCCCATCTGGCAGACGCCGGAGCCGCGCGCGATGCGCATCTGGTTCGGGTCGCGGCTGTCGACCTCAATGCGGTCGCGGGCGCAGTAGACATAGTAGCTGGCCATGGCCGTGGCGGGCGCGAGCAGCCCCAGGGCGAGCGTGGCGGCGAGCAGTACGCGCATGGTCATCTCCCTCCGGTGACACAGGGACCATGGCAGAAGCGGAACGCGACCGAAACCTTCTCCGTATCGACTTCGCAACTTAGGGCTACCGAAAAGCAATGGCGCCGGCCTTTCGACCGGCGCCATTCCGATCAGTCGCGGGGCAAAAGCCCCCGCGTCGTGGCCTCAGGCGGAGGCCTTCATGATCTCGTCCGCGACGTTGCGGGGCACGGGATCGTAGTGGTGGAACTGCATCGAGAAGCTGGCGCGCCCCTTGGTCATGCCGCGCAGGTTGGAGATGTAGCCGAACATCTCCTTCAGCGGGACATGCGCGCGCACGAGCACGGAGGTGCCGGCCATCTCCTGGTTCTGGATCACGCCGCGGCGGCGGTTGAGGTCACCCACAACGTCGCCGACATGGTCCTGCGGGGTGGTCACCTCGACGTCCATGATCGGCTCGAGGATGACCGGACCCGCCTTCTTCATGCCCTCGCGGAAGCAGGCCTTGGCGGCGATTTCGAAGGCCAGGGCCGACGAGTCGACGTCATGGTACTTGCCGTCGATCAGCGAGTACTTGAAGTCCACCGTCGGGAAGCCGGCGAGCACGCCGGTATCGGCCTGCACCTTGATGCCCTTTTCGACCGCCGGGATGTATTCGCGTGGAACCGAGCCGCCGGTCGTCCCGTTGACGAATTCGATGCCCGCGGTGCGCTCCTTCGGCTCGAAGGTGATCTTCACCTCGGCGTACTGGCCGGACCCGCCCGTCTGCTTCTTGTGGGTATAGACCTCGGTGTGGGACTTCGTGATCGTCTCGCGATAGGCCACCTGCGGGGCGCCGATATGCGCGTCCACACCGTACTCGCGCTTGAGGCGGTCGATGATGATCTCGAGGTGCAGCTCGCCCATGCCGGACAGGATGGTCTGGCCGGTCTCCTGGTCGGTCTTGAGGCGCAGCGAGGGATCCTCGCCGGCCAGCTTCTGCAGGCCGAGCGTCATCTTCTCGACGCCCTCCTTGGTCTTCGGCTCGACGGAGATGTCGATGACCGGCACCGGGAAGGCCATGCGCTCGAGCACCACCGGGTCGGACTGGTCGGCCAGCGTGTCGCCGGTGCCCGTGTCCTTCAGGCCCACGAAGGCGGCGATGTCGCCGGCGGAGACTTCCTTGATTTCCTCGCGCTTGTCGGCGTGCATCTGGAACATGCGGCCGACGCGCTCGCGATGGCCCTTGGTCGTGTTCATGACCATGTCGCCGGTCTTCAGCACGCCGGCATAGACGCGCACGAAGGTCAGGTTGCCGTACTTGTCGTTGATGATCTTGAACGCCAGGCCGGCAAACGGCGCCTCTTCCTTCGCGGGGATGATGCGCCGGTCGGGGTTCTGTCCTTCCTCCTCACCTTCCTCGAGTGCCACGCGGATGCCGGGGATGTCGATCGGGCTCGGCAGGTAGTCGACCACGCCGTCGAGCAAGGGCTGCACGCCCTTGTTCTTGAAGGCGGAGCCGCAGAAGACCGGACGGAAGGTGCCGTCGATGGTGCCGCGCTTGATGCAGCGCTTCAGCGTCTCCACCGAGACATCGCCCTTGTCGAAGTATTCCTCCCTCGCGGCGTTGTCGACCGACAGCGCGGTGTCGAGCAGGAGCTGGCGATATTCGGCTGCCTTCTCCTTCAGCTCCTCGGGGATCTCTTCCTCATGATACTGCGCGCCGAGGTCGTCGCCTTCCCAGATCAGCGCCTTCATCGTGACGAGGTCGACGATGCCCTTGAGGCTGTCCTCGATCCCGATCGGCAGCTGCAGCGCGATCCAGTTGATGCCCAGCTTCTCGGTCAGCGTCGCGGCGGCGCGGTAGAAATCCGCACCGGTCCGGTCGAGCTTGTTGATGAAGATGATGCGCGGGACGTTGTAGCGGTCGGCCAGGCGCCAGTTGGTCTCGGACTGCGGCTGCACGCCGGCCACGCCCTCAATGATGAACACCGCGCCGTCGAGCACGCGCAGCGAACGGTTGACCTCGATGTTGAAGTCGATGTGGCCGGGGGTGTCGATGACGTTGATGCGCACATCATTCCAGACCGCGGTGACCGCGGCTGAAGTGATGGTGATGCCGCGCTCACGCTCCTGGTCCATGTAGTCCGTCGTCGTGTTGCCGTCATGGACTTCGCCGATGCGGTGCGACTTGCCGGTGTAGTAGAGGATGCGCTCGGTCGTGGTCGTCTTGCCGGCATCGATGTGCGCGGTGATGCCAATATTGCGGATCTTGTCGAGTGGGGTGCGCGCCACGGTGGGCCTCCATAGGCATGAACGGGCCCGGACCCGGGGCGGCGCCCCGAGCCGCCCGCGGACGGAATCATCTGATCGGGCGCTAGATGCTCCGAACCGCTCCGATTTGCAAGCTGTTCAAACCAGCGGTCATGAGGGATGACCGCCGGTATTGGCTTGTTTATGCCCTCGGACGCCGGGCGCGCGCCTTCGGCTCGCTGGGCTTCGCCCGACGACCGGCGGCGCCCATTCGGGCGCTTGGCCTAAGGCAAGGACGCGGTTCGATATTCACATGCGCCAGAACAGTTCCACGCGCTCACTCGGTGGCTCGTCCGGGCGCCATAGCCGCAGCCGCAGCTGGTCGAGCCCGGCAAGGCGGTTGCGCACATGCTCCCCCGCCGCGCGGTGGGAGGCGGCGATGACCAGCCAGAGGTCGGCGCGCTCGCCGTCCCGCGCACAATGCCAGAGCACCTCGCAGGCGTAGCGCCGTGCGGCGGGCGGTGCGGGGCGCGGGCGCGCGGCCCCACGTGGCCTTGCCGGGAGGGAGGGCTTGGGCATGGTTTTCGGTCTCCTCGCGGGCGTTTTCGCCGCGCGCCGGCCGAGCCTGCCCGAACGGTCATGAACGAAGGATTAGCGCTTCAACGAATTGTATCGATGCGCGACGCGGCGGCTGGGGATGCGGTAGCCTCCTACCCATGTCGCAGCGCGCCGCCATCGCCGCCATCCGCTTCGGGTTGGGCCGCCGGCCGGAGGAGGCGCTGCCCGCCGACCCCGCCGGCTGGCTCGCGGGACAGCTGCGCCCGGGCCTTGCCACCCCCCTGCCCCTGGGCCTGCCCGGCTACGTCGATATCGCGGATGCCCTGCTGCGCGATCGAACGGAGCGTGACCAGGCCCGCCTCGCCGCCGCCGCCGCGCCGCCGGCGATGCCCGTCGCGCCGCAGATGCCGCCGCGCCACCTGCGACTGATCGGGGAGGCGGAGACGCGCGCCCATACCGGCGTGCTGCTGGCCACCGCCGCCCCTTTCCGCGAAAGGCTGGTCGCCTTCTGGGCGAACCACTTCGCCTTCAACATTCGCCGCGGGCCCGTCATCGCCGCCCATGCCGGGCACTACCTGCGCGAGGCGATCCGCCCGCACGTCACCGGCCCCTTTGCCTCCCTTCTCGAAGCAGCGGTGCTGCATCCGGTGATGCTGGGCTACCTCGACAACAACCAGTCCACCGGGCCGAACAGCCCTATCGGCTGGCGCCGCAACCAGGGCCTGAACGAGAACCTGGCGCGCGAGGTGCTGGAACTGCACACCGTCTCCCCCGCCGCCGGCTACAGCCAGGCGGACGTGACCTCCTTCGCGCGCATCCTCACGGGCTGGCAGATGCGCCCGCTGGCGCAGCCCGGCGGCGGCGTTTGGTTCAACGCGAACCGGCATGAGCCGGGGGCCAAGACGCTGCTCGGCCGCAGCTTTCCGGAGGGCGAGCGCGGCGCGCATGAGGCGCTGGCCTTCCTCGCCGGCCATCCCGCAACCCATCGTCACCTCGCGGAAAAGCTGGTGCGGCATTTCGTGGCAGACGCGCCGCCGCCGGCCGCGATCCGCCGCGTCGAGGGCGCGCTACGCGACACCGGCGGCGACCTGGGCGCGGCATCGGCGGCGCTGATCAGCCTTCCGGAAGCCTGGGACCGGCCATTGTCGAAGCTCCGCTCGCCGCAGGATTATGTCGTGGCCGTGCTGCGCGCAGTTGGCTTCGCCGCACCCGAAGGCCTGGGCGTGGCGGCCACCATGGCACGGCTCGGCCAGCCGCTGTGGCAGGTGCCCGCACCCGATGGCTGGCCGGACACCGCACCGGCCTGGACCGGCCCCGAGGCCATGCTCCGCCGCGTCGAATGGGCGCATGCGGTCGCCGGTCGCTTTGCCGGCAGCGCCGACCCCGGCGTGATCGCCGAACACGCGCTCGGCCCGCTCGCCAACCCCGCCACGCTGCGCGAGATGGGGCGCGCGGGATCCCGGCGCGACGCGCTCACCTTGCTGTTCACCAGCCCGGAGTTCCAGCGCCGATGACGCACCATCACCTTCCGCGCCGGGCGCTGCTGCTGGGCCTTGGCGCGGCCGCGACGCTCGGCCCCGCGCGGCTCGCCTTTGGCCGCGCGCCGGGTGATGCGCGGCTGGTCGTGGTGCTGCTCCGCGGTGCGCTCGATGGCCTGGCCGCCGTCCCACCCTATGGCGACCCCGCCTTCGCCGCGCTGCGCCCCGGTGAGGCGCGCGAGCCCGGCACGCCCGGCGGCCCGCTCGATCTGGGCGGCCGATTTGGGCTGCACCCGCGCCTGGCCAACGTCCACGCGATGTTCCAGGCCAACGAGGCGGTGGTGCTCCACGCCATCGCGGGGCCCTACCGCACGCGCAGCCATTTCGACGCGCAGGCGCTGCTCGAATCCGGCGAGGCGCGGATCGGCACCTCCGGCTGGCTGAACCGCGCGCTGGCGGGGCTGCCCGAACCCGCCCGCGGGGCGCGGAATGGCCTGGCCCTGGGTACCGACATCCCGCTGCTGATGCGCGGCCCCACGCGCATTGCGAACCACGCGCCCTTGACCGCCGCGCGGCCCGAAGACGACCTGATGGCGCGCATTGCAGCGCTGAACGAACCCGACCCGCTGCTCGGCCCCGCAATGCGGGAGGGTCTCGCCCAGCGCGCCTACACCGCCGGTGCGCTCGGGCCGCAGCCGCAGGGTGGGCCGCGGCCACAGAACCCCACGGCCGAACTCGCGCGCGCCGCCGGGCGGCTGCTGGCAGAAGCCGATGGCCCGCGCGTCGCCGCCCTCGACATGGGCGGGTGGGACACGCATGCGGGCCAGGCGCAGCGCCTGTCCAATACGCTCGGCGCGCTGGATGAGGCCCTCGGCGCAATGCGCGACGCGCTGGGCCCCGTGTGGCGCCGAACGGCGGTGCTGGTCATGACCGAGTTCGGCCGCACCGCGGCACTCAACGGCTCCGGCGGCACAGATCACGGCACGGGGGGCGCGGCCTTCCTGCTCGGTGGCGCGGTCGCCGGCGGGCGCGTCGTCGCGGACTGGCCCGGCCTCGCGCCCGACCAGTTGTTCGAGCGTCGCGACCTCGCGCCCACGGCAGACCTGCGCAGCCTCATCCTGCCGCTGCTGCGCGAGCATCTGAGCCTGCCCGAAGCCGTGATCGCCGCAACCTTCCCCGAAGCGCGCGGGTTCTCCACCATGCGCGGCCTGCTGCGGGCCTGAGGAGGAAGCGATGGTCGAAGGTGGATGCCTGTGCGGCGCGGTACGCTACGAGGCGAGCGGCGAGCCATTCCATGCCACCTTCTGCCATTGCCGCACCTGCCAGATGGCCGCCGGCGCGCCCGTCATCGCCTGGGTGACCTTCCCCACAGACGGCTTCCGCTGGACCAAGGGCGCGCCTGCCACCTTCGCCTCCAGCGAGGATGTCGCGCGCGGCTTCTGCGGGAATTGCGGCACCACCCTCACCTACGATTCCGCGAAGTACCCGGACGAGATCGACATTGCCTCCGCGACACTCGACAACCCGGCCATCGCACCGCCCGGCGACCACATCTGGGTGCGCAGCCGCCAGCCCTGGATGCGCTGCGACGATGGCTTGCCGGAATTCCAGACGCGGCGGGAATAGCGCGGCAATCATAGTTCTGAGCACCCTGCCGGGGCGCGCACCGCGAGCGCGAAGGCGCGAAACCCGGCATTCCGGCAAGCCAAGCGCGCGCCCGGCGCTCGGGGGCACAACATACCGGCGGAGTTCTTACTCCGCGGGTCGTATGGTACGCAGCAGCGCCGCTTTCTCCGCGATGTCACGTGCAAGGCGCGCACCGAACGTCGCCGCATCCGCGAAATATGCGGCCGGCTGCAGCGCGCGATGTGCTGCGGCGCGGTAGCTCTCGGATTGCGCGGCGGCCAGGCAAGCGGCCTCCGGCACACCGCGCGGCGCGAAGACTCCCCCGAAACTGGTCGGCGCGACGTCAAACCCCTGCTCGATCGCCGTCGGCACCTCCGGGAAGCCGGGATTGCGGGCCGTGTCGAACACCGCGAGCAACCGCACGTCGCTCCGCCCGGACGCCGAGGCCAGCACCACCGCGCCCACGGGAATGCGACCGGCCAGCACCTCGGTGATGACAGGGCCATCGCCGCGATAGGGGATATGCGGCATCTCGACCCCCGCCGAGGCCAGCCATTGCAGCATCGCCAGATGCGGGATCGACGCGATGCCGAGTGTACCGAAGGCGAGGCCGCCCGCCGTGGCGCGGGTGTTCGCCACAAGATCGGCGAGGGAGCGCAGCGGGCTGTCCGCGCGCACCAGGATAGCCTGCGCGTTGGAGAAGGTCTGGCACACCGGACGCAGCGCGTCCGAGCCATACCCGGCACCCGCCTGCGTCACCGGCAGCACGGAGACGACCAGCGCCGGCGCGAAGACGAGCGTGTGCCCATCGGGTGCCGCGCGCGCGCCCTGCGCAGTGCCGACCGCCCCGGCTGCGCCATCGCGGTTGATCACCACCATCGGCTGGGCGAGCCGCTCGGCCATTTGAGCAGCCAGCGCGCGGGTCAGCAGGTCCGTTGCACCGCCGGCCTGGTAGGGGTTGATTATCTGCATCGGACGGCTGGGGAAGGCCTCCTGCGCTGCCGCCGGTAGCGCCAAGCAGGCCAGCAGCAGCGCCAGCGCCCTCACGCCTTCACCAGCGAATCAGCCCATGCGCAACCGGTGAACGGCCCCGGGTTCGGGTCGGGCGCGCGGATGCCCTCGGCGGCGGCCTGCATCGCCATCGCACGCATCCGGTCGCGCTGGGCCTCGGGCATGTGGAAGCGTTCATGGCCCCATAGGCTGGGTCCGTGGTGCATCTCCTCGGGCTGCCAGGTCGCGGGCTCGATGGTGCGCGCGCCCCAGCCCATCTCGACGAAGAAGCCCGAGGGCGTGTGCGCATAGAAGGACGTCATGTGATCATTGGTGTGCCGACCGAGCCCGTAGGCGAGCCGCCCGGGCTCCGTCCGCGCGAGGTCATGGCCCTGTCCCACATCGTCCAGGCTGCCGAGCTCCACCATGAAATGGTGCAGCCCGGATTGGCCGGACCCCACCATGGCGAAGCTGTGGTGACGGCCATTCACGTGGAAGAAGTACAGCGGGTAGGGCGTGCGCGCCCAGTCCGTGACGCCGAATCCCAGCAGGTCCCGGTAGAAGGGCACCAGCGCCTCCGCATCTGCGACATGCAGCACCGCATGGCCCATCCCCAGCGCGCCGGTGCGGAAACCGCTGATCGGCCGGCCCGGGCGAAACGACGCATCCGCCCTGACAGCACCATGGAAGGCCTCCAACTGGGTGCCCTGCGGGTCCTGGAACTGGACCAGCGCCGCAACCTGCCGCTCCTCCGCCAGCCGCCGGTCACCTGGCTTCACCCGGGTGCCGGCGGCATCGAGCCTGCCCGCCAGTGCATCCAGCGCAGCCGCATCCTCCACCTCCCAGCCGATGACGTTGCCCGCGACCTGGTCGGAGACGATCAGCCGCTGGCTGCGGTCATCCATGCGGAAGGCCTGGATCCCTGCTCCGCGATCCACCCGCTGCATGCCGATGATGCCGGTGGCAAAGGCGGCCCAATCCGCTGCGCGATCCGAGCCGATTGCCATGTAGCCGAGGCCGGTGATGGCCATGCGCGCCTCTCCCTGCCGGCACACCGCGCCGTGCTTTGGCGCGAGGGTGACGCCGCTGGGTGCGATGTCAAGGCGGCGTGGCGGGTGACGGGCTGCTGCCGCCCCCGCCCTGCTCGGCGAGGCCGAAGATGCCGCGCAGGAAGCCCGGCGTCAGTGCCGCAAGCGGGTTCACCCCGACGATCGGATCCGCGATCGGACCGCGGATGCGGTAGGTCGCGGCGAACAGCCCCCCACCCGCCTCGGGCGAAAAGATGCGACCCACAAGCGGGATATTGCCCAGCAGCGAGTTGAAGAAATAGGCCGGCACGATGGTGCCCTGCACATCCACCGTCTCGCGGCGCCGGTCGATCCGCCCGCGGGCAGTCAGGCCCAGCGAGGCCGAGAAGGCGCGCGCATCCTCAAGCTCCAGCAGGCCCGGCGAGAGGCGGAACGGCGCGGTCAGGCGTGTGAAGCCCAGCCCCGGTCCGGCGGCCGCCTCGAACAGGCCATACAGCGTCATCGCCTGCAGCAGCTTGCCGAGCGCGGTTGGGTCGCGGACGGAGAAATCGGTGATCTCGGCGGTGCCCGCCAGCATGGCCCCGGGCCGGTTGCTGGCATAGCGGCCGGTGACGCTGAGCCGGCCGCCCTGCAGCGTCCGCAACACGTCGAAATCCCGCAGCAGCGCGCCGGCATCCGCGGCGGTAATGGTCAGCTGGCGTTGCCCACCCTGGGGCGCGATGGCGATCTCAAAGGCGCCGGAGCCGGCGCCGCCATTGGCCCGTGCCTCCCGCACCACGCCCAGCGCATCGACGCGCGCACGGGCAACGAGGCCCGCCATGACGCGCTCCGGCCCCAGCAGCACCCGCTCGAAGCGCAGCTCGGCGTCAAAGGCGGGGCCGGGCGTCTCGGGTGCGGGCGTGGCCTCGGCCGGCGCGGCGGGGGATTGGCGCGACAGCACCCCGGACAGGTCCAGCACCGGCCCCGCCAGCGTCACGCCCCAGGGCCCACCAGAGGCCTGCGGCCCGCGCACCTCGCCGGTGAAGCGGCTCTGCCCGAGCCGGGCTTCGAGGATCTCCATGCGCTCGGGGATGTTCTCCCGCACGGCCGCCGCACGCGCGCGGATCAGCGCCCCCGGCGCCTCGACGCGCAGGCTTTCCACGCCCGCGAGCCGCCCGGCCTGGAAGCGCAGCACGGCATCGAGGCTGCCCGGCGTTCCGCGCGCCTTGGTCCAGCCGAAGGCCTCGCCCTGCACGCCGGTCTCGCGCAGGTCGCCGCGCAGCGTCAGGCGCC
>JAZKFA010000026.1:18271-29361 GCA_040386655.1 Pseudomonadota bacterium
GCGTCTCCTGCCGCGCCTCGATCGCGACAGCGCCGTCGAGGATGCCGCTGACATCGAGGCCGAAGGCCGCGAAGCGGGACGTCTCCACCCGCGCGGTCAGGGTCTCGCGCGTCACCACCTGCTGCGCATTGCCGCGGCGGAAATCCATCTCGACCGCAAGGCGCGCGGGCACCTCGGCGACCGTCGCGGTCCCGGCCACGCGCAATCCCTCGGTGTTGGCGGTGACGTCGAAGGTGCCGCGCTCGATGTCGCGGCCGAGCAGAGCCGTCGGGATGCGCGCCTGCTCGATGCGCGCCTGCACGCCGATGC
The DNA here is from genome assembly GCA_040386655.1 of Pseudomonadota bacterium. Classification (GTDB taxonomy): domain Bacteria; phylum Pseudomonadota; class Alphaproteobacteria; order Acetobacterales; family Acetobacteraceae; genus Plastoroseomonas. Next base: position 18,581 of record JAZKFA010000026.1, read on the forward strand.
GCAGCTCCTCGATCGGCAGCGCCTCGATGAGCGGCAGGCCGACACTGAGCCGCGCCTCGGTGACCTGCCCGGACAGGTCCGGGATCGGGACCGCCTGGCGCTCGAACAGGCGCAGGCGCGGGTGCTTGAGCACGCCCATGACGTCCGTGAGTGGCCCGGCGAGGCGGAACTCCATCGCCGCGTCCTGGAACTCGGCGTCCAGCCCAGCGATGCGCAACGTGCCCTCGCGCACCTGGATCCCGGTGCCGGATTGCTGACCCGAGGCGATGCGCAGCTCAATGGCATCAAGGCCGAAGGTCGCGACGCCATTGGCCGCCTCGGCCGGTGGGATGGGGCGCAGCCAGTGCACGGTCGCCGCCTCGGCGGTGAGCGTGCCACTGAGGGAGGTGACGCGTGCGGTGGCGAAATCCTCGGCGACCTCGGCGCCGATCCGCCAGCGGCCATCTCGCGCGAGGCCGGCGGTGACATTCTCGCCCATCCATCGCCGCGCTCCTGGCGCCATTCGATCAGGCCAGTGCCGCGCGAGGTCGGCAAATGCAAGTCGGTCGAGCGTGACGTCGATCGCGCCGCGCCAGGCGCCATCGGCCCGTAGCGCCTGGCCACTGACGCCGATCACCGGGCCGGCGGTCACGGGCGCGGGTGCCTGAGGCTGCGGAGCGGGGCTGGCGCTCCTTGGCGCGGCGCCGTTGCGCGCAGCTGGGCCGCTGCCCCGCGCCGTGCCTGCGGCACCACTGGCTGGCGCCGCATCGCCGCGCCCATCGCGCGCGGCAGGCTCCTGCACCGCGGGCGCGGCAGCAAGGGCGATGCGCATCGGACCGAGTGTCGCGGTGTCGCCGGTGATACGCGCCTCGGCCTCGATGCCGTCGATGGCCACGCGGCTCTGCCCGATGTTGAGGCTGCCTGGCCCGGCGTGCAGGCCGGCCTCGACCAGCAGCGGATGGCCCTCGGTGTCGAACACCGCCTCCGCCTCGAAGGCCACCGACGCATCGAGGAAGGCCAGTGGCGCGAGCAACGGCACCGCGCGCCCAAGGGCCGCCGGCTGCACCTGCGGCAATGCGAGGCCGATGCCGATCCGCGCCGGAAACCCCTCGATGGCCAGCTGCACGTTCACCGGCACATCCTGGCCCTCCAGGCGCAGCATGGCGCGCCCGAGGCCCGCAACACCGCCGGCGATGCCGCGGTCCAGTCGCACCTCCAGCCGGTCGAGGCTCCAGGCGCGGCGGAGCTGCCGGTCCACCACCTGCACCCGCCCGCCGGTGAGCGTCACAGAGCGCAGCGCGCCAGCCATCGAATCCTCGCTGACCGGCAGCATCAGTTCGGCGAAGGCACGCGCCGCGGCACCGGGGCCTTCCGCGGTTTCGGGGGCGGCCTCGGGGTCCGGCGCATCGCCCTCGCCGAGGTCCAGCGACCAGGTGCCGTCGGCAGCCCGCGAGACGAGCAGCTGCGGCCCGCGCAGCTCGATCGTGCGCGGCGCGAACTGGCCGCGCAGCAGCGTGGGCAGCGAGAAGGTCACCGCCGACTCCGGCAGCTCGACGCGCATCGTTCCGTCGGGCGAGCGCGCTCGGATGTCGCGCAGCACGATCTGGAAAGGCGAGGCATGGCCGTGTCGCCAGCCCGCCCAGGCGATGGTCGCCTGCCCTACCTCGAGCCGCTGCGGCGCATCGGCGCGGTTCATCGATGCCTCGATCCGGCTCGCGAGCATGGGCAGCTCCAGCGGGCCTTCGGCCAGGCGCCAGGCAAGGGCCGCCACCGCCGCGCCGATCAGCAGCGTCAGCGTGAAAAGCGCCCCCAGTGCACGGCGGATCCAGCGGCCATGGCGCCGACGCCGGATGGTGCCGCTGGGCTCCGGCGGGGGTGCAGCAGGCAAGGGGCAAGGGTCCGCGCCGGCCCCTTGGCGCATCGAAGTGGCTTGACCGGCACCGCCGCTCACGCCTTCCCTCCTGACCGATGACCCAAGCCATGGCTGCACCGGACCCCCGCGACGCCGGCCTGCCCCGCCCGCATGACCGCGACGCGGCCGAGCGCCTCAAGGCCGAGTTCGCAGCGCTGGGGGCGACCGAACGTGCCCTGGCGGCGACGGAGTCCGGGGCGGCGCTCCTCGGCGCCCTGGGTGGCCACAGCCCTTTCCTCTCCGACCTCGCGCTGCGCTTTCCGGCCGCGCTGCTGCGCCTGGCCGATCGTGGCGCGGATGATGCGCTGGCCCTCGCCCTCGACCCGCTCTCCCGCGCGGAGCCGGCCACGCCGCGGGCGGCCATCGGAGGACTGCTGCGGCGCGTGAAGGGTCAGGTCGCGCTGATCGCGGCGGCGGCGGACATCGCCGGATTGTGGACCCTCGACAAGGTCACTGGTGCGCTGTCCACCCTGGCCGAGGCTTCGCTCGACCTTGCACTGGCCCAGCTGCTGCGCGAGGCGGCGGCGCGCGGGGACGTGCGCCTGCCCGGCCGCGCCAGGCGGGACCCGAAGGCCGTGGCGCGCGGTTCCGGCCTCGCGGTGCTGGGGATGGGCAAGCTGGGCGCGCGCGAACTGAACTATTCTTCGGATATTGACCTCATGGTGCTCTTCGACCCGGAGGTCGCAGCCTACGAGCCCGAACGCGCGAGCGCGGTCTATGTCCGCATCGCACGCGACCTCGTGACCCTCATGGAGGAACGTACCGCGGAAGGCTACGTGTTTCGCACCGATCTGCGGCTGCGCCCGGATCCGGCGGCGACCCCGCTCGCGGTCTCGATCCCGGCGGCGATCGGCTACTACGGCTCGATGGGGCAGAACTGGGAACGCGCGGCCATGATCAAGGCGCGCACCGTCGCCGGCGACCGAGCGCTGGGCGAAGGATTCCTGCGCGAGATCCGCCCCTTCGTCTGGCGCCGCCACCTCGACTTCGCCGCGGTCGCCGATGTGCACGCGATGAAGCGGCAGATCCACGCGCACAAGGGCGCGTCGGGTGCCAATGCCACCGTGCAGGTCGCCGGCCACGATGTGAAGCTGGGACGTGGCGGGATCCGGGAGATCGAGTTCACGGTCCAGGTGCTGCAGCTGATCTGGGGCGGGCGCGATCCGGGCCTGCGCGATCCGACGACGCTGGGCGGCCTCGCCGCCCTGGCCAATGCCGGGCGGATCGAGCGCCGCGCGGCGGCCGACCTCGCCGATGCCTATGTCTTTCTCCGCCAGGTCGAGCACCGGCTGCAGATGGTGGCGGACCGCCAGACGCACAGGCTGCCCGAGGATGCCGAGGGCCTCGCCCGCATCGCGAGCTTCCTCGGCTATGCCGACGCCGCGGCCTTCTCCGCCAACTTCATCGCCCACCTCACGCGCGTGGAGCGCCACTACGGCGGCTTCTTTGAATCGGCGCCGACACTTGCCGAGGATGACCGCGGCAACCTCGTCTTCACCGGCATCGAGGATGACCCGGCGACCATCGCGACGCTGGCCGGGATGGGGTTCCGCAATCCCTCCGGCGTGGCCGCGATGGTGCGCGGCTGGCATCACGGCCGCACGCGCGCCACGCGCAGCGAGCGCGCGCGGGAATTGCTGACCGCGCTGATGCCCGCGTTGCTCGGCGCCTTCGCGAGGCAGCGCGAACCGGACACCGCGCTGCAACGCTTCGATGCCGTGCTCACGCGGCTCCCTGCGGGGGTGCAGGTGCTCAGCCTGCTCGCGCGCAACACGCCGCTGCTCGACAGGCTCGCGGGCATCCTGGGTGCGGCGCCACAGCTCGCTGACCACCTCGCGCGCAACACCGCGGCTTTGGAAGGCCTGCTCTCGGGCTCGCCGGGTTCGCTGACGCCGGCGAGCTGCGTCGGATCGCTGCCCGCCCTGGTGAAGGATGCGCGCCATGTCGAGGAAGCGATGGCCGCCGCGCGCCGGCTGGTGGTGGAGCGCAACTTCGAGATCGACGCCGCCGCACTGGAGGGTCTGATCGACCCGGATGTGGCGGGCGAGGCGCGATCGGACCTGGCGGCGGCCGCGCTCGCTGCCCTGCTTCCGCATGTGGTCGATGATTTCTCCGACCGGCACGGGCGGGTCAAGGGCGGCGCGCTCGCAATCGTCGCCCTTGGTAAGCTCGGGGGTCGGGAGATGCTGCCCGGCAGCGACCTCGACCTTGTGCTGATCTACGACCACGACCCCGCCGCCGAGGCGAGCCAAGGTGGTGCGCGCGCCATGCCGGTGACGCAGTACTACGCGCGGCTCGCGAACCAGGTGGTCGCTGCCATCACCGCCCCGGGTCCCGAAGGGAAGCTGTGGGAGGTCGACATGCGGCTGCGGCCCTCGGGTTCGAAGGGCCCGGTCGCCGTCTCGCTCGCGGCATTCACGCGCTACCATCAGGAAAGTGCGTGGAGCTGGGAGCGCATGGCGCTGACCCGAGCGCGGGTGGTCGCGGGACCGCCGGGACTCGCGCGGCGCATCAACGCTGCCATCCGCGCGGCGCTCACGCGCGACGGCGTGGCCGCGACCGCCCTGCCCGATGCCGCCGCGATGCGCGCGCGACTGGCCCGCGACAAGCCGCCCGAAGGGCCCTGGGACGTGAAGCTCGCCCCCGGCGGGCTCGTCGAGGTCGAGTTCATCGCGCAGAGCCTGCAACTGGCCCATGCGCATCGCACACCCGGCGTGCTGGCGACGCAGACGCGCGCAGCACTGGCCACGCTAGCCCGCCACCGCGTGCTGGACGCGGAGGAGGCGCGGACGCTGATCGCCGCCGAGAAGCTGTGGCGCACTGTCACCGGCCTGCTGCGCCTGACGATCGGCAACACCCGCGACGCCGCGCTGGCCGAGACCGTCGCCCACGCCCTGCTGCACGTGACCGGCCCCGTGCTGCCGGGGCCGGCGGTTGACCTCGCGGGACTTCGGCAGCAGATGCAGGAGCAGGCCGAGGCGGTGCGCCGGATATTTCTCCGGCGGGTCGGCGCGTTGGGGGATGGGGCATGAGCGAGCTGGTCATGGGTGCGAAGGCGCCCGATTTCACCATGGCGGCGAGTGGCGGGCGCGAGGTCTCCTCCGCCGCGCTCAAGGGCCAGCCCTACCTGCTGTACTTCTACCCCAAGGCGGACACGCCCGGCTGCACCAAGCAGGCCTGCGGCATCCAGGAAGCCCTGCCGCAGCTGGGCAAGCTGAAGCTGACCGTCATCGGCATCTCGCCCGATCCGATCCCGCCGATCGACAAGTTCGCGAAGAAGTTCGGGCTGGAATTTCCCCTCGCTTCCGACCCCGAGCACAAGCTCGCGGAGAGCTACGGCGTGTGGGTGGAGAAATCCATGTACGGCAAGAAGTACATGGGCATGGAGCGTTCGAGCTTCCTGGTGGGCGCCGACGGCACCATCAAGGCGATCTGGCGCAAGGTGAAGCCGGAAGCGCATGCCGCGGCCGTACTGGAGGCGGCGAAGGGGCTCTGACCAGAGCGCTCGCGCGTGCGAAGCGTGCGCCGCGGTGGTCCGCCCTCGGACGCTCGGCGCCACTCCGCGCGGCGTGGCTCGCCGGCCTGACGGTGCTCGTGCAATCGCGCCCGTGGTGCGCTCAAGGGCGCGCGATAGCGCGATGCCTGAACTTGTCGGCGAAGCCGGTATAGCTCAGGGCAGGCGCGGGGGCGGCTCGTCTTCATCCCCCGCCAGGGGCAGGATCGCGGCGAACACATCCTCCGCCCGCTTGAAGGCCGCCTCGGCGCGGCGCCGCGCCGCAGGGTCGGTGTGGCGGTCCGGGTGGTGGCGGCGGCGGAAGACGCGCCGCGCCTCATGGATGAACCAGTCCGGCGCATTTGCGGCGAGAAAGACGCGCGCATGCGGTCCGACCATGGGCGGCGCGGTGCGCTCCAGCTCCTCGATGCGGAGGTCGGCCTCCGCCAGATTGCGGCGGAGCATGTCGATCTCCAGCAGCGCTGCGCGCAGTTCATGCCCCGCGGTACGGGCGGGGGTATCGAGCGCGATGCGCCGTTCGATCCGTCGCGCGACCAGCAAGGCGCGCGAGCCGGGGCGAAATTCCAGCTCCGCCTGGATGCGCGCGAGCACGGCGGGGTTGCGGGCGTGCTGCTCCGCATGCTCGGCGAGTTGTTCCAAGGGCCAGTCGAAAAGCGGGCGGGGGACCTCCATGCCTATGCATCCTGCCATGCGGGGGCTTAACGGGAGGTTTTCCGCCATGCGACAAGGAGATAACGGAGGATCACACATGCAGACCATTCTCGGCCGGCGCGCCGCACTGGCGCTTGCGGCCACACCGCTCGCGCGTCCGGCCATCGCGCAAGCGCCCTGGCCCAATCGGCCCATCCGGCTGATCGTGCCCTTCCCGCCTGGCGGGTCGAACGATGTTGTCGCGCGGCCGCTGGCGGACAGGCTGCAGCCCCTGCTCGGCCAGGCCGTAATTATCGAAAACCGCGGCGGTGCCGGCGGGGCGATCGGCGCGGCGGCGGTGGCCCAGGCGCCAGCCGATGGCTACACGCTGATGGTCACCTCATCCTCCTTCGCCACATCCTCGATCGTGCAGCGTACACCCTACCGGATGCCGGAGGATTTCACCCCGATTGCGACGCTCGCCAAGGCACCGTTCTTCATCCTGGTCTCGCCGGACTTTCCGGCACGCACCGTGCCCGAGCTGATCGCCGCAGCGCGCGCGAACCCGGGCGGGATCGACTATGCGAGCTCCGGCCCAGGCGGGATCAACCACTTCATCACTGAGTATTTCTGCCTGCGCGCGGGCATCAGGATGAACCACGTGCCCTATCGCGGCACCGCGCAGGCGGTCACGGACCTGGTGGCGGGCCATGTGAAGGTGCTGATCACCACGGTCGCGAGTGCCAACGCCGTCGCGCGCGAGGGCCGCGTCCGGGTGCTGGCCTACACCGCGCCGGGACGGACGGAGGGCTCGCCGCCCGCGCCGCTGGTCCGCGAGATGGGCCTCGATTACGAAACGGACATTTGGTGGGGACTGTTCGCGCCCAAGGGGCTGCCCGAGCCGATCGTGGCGCGGCTGAATGCCGCGGCGAACGCGGCAGTGGTGGAAGGCGGGGTCGCGCGCATCTTCGAGGCGGAGGGCGCACGGCCGGCGCCGGGAACGCCGGGAGACTTCGCTGCGCTGTTGGAGGTGGAGCTGGCGCGGTGGCGGGAAGTGGCGCGGGCGGCAGATATCAGGGTGGAATGAGGGCGGCGGGCACTGCTGCCGGAACCCGGCAGCAGTTGCCTTCACTTATTCCAGAGTCACCCCCGCCGCCCGGATCACCGGCCGCCAGCGCTCATACTCCGCCCGCACGAAGGCGTCCGTATCCCCCGGGCTCATCCAGATCGGCTCGGAGGCCAGCGCGGTCAGGCGCTCCTTCACCGCCGGCAGCAACAGCACCTCGCGCGTTGCGGCCGCCAGACGCTCGATCACCGGCTGAGCCGTGCCGCGCGGCGCGAACAGCCCTGTCCATGACCGCACTGAGTACCCGGGCAGCCCCTGCTCGGCGACGGTCGGGATGTCCGGGCGGAAGCTCAGCCGCTGCTCGGTCGCCACGCCGATGATGCGCACCCGGCCATCCGAGGCGGGACCCACCAGCGTGGGCAGGTTCATCACCGCGAAGGGCACCGTGCCGGAGACGAGGTCCGTCACGGCCGGCCCGCCGCCGCGGTAAGGCACATGTGTCAGCTCCGTGTTCGTCATCATCCGGAACAGCTCGCCACCCAGGTGATTGCTGCTGCCGGTCCCGGAGCTGGCGAAGGACAGCCCGCCCCGCGTCGCACGGATCTTCGCGAGCAGCTCGGGGATGGTGGACACGCCGAGGCTCGGGTTGACCGCGAAGGCGTTGGGTACATCGACCAGCATCGCGATCGCAGGCAGCGCCTCGCGCGGGTCGTAGCCGAGCTCGGTCGACAGCAGGGCGTGGAAGACGTGGTTGGAGGCGGAGGAGATCAGCAGCATGTGCCCATCCGGCCGGGCCCGCGCGACAAGGCCCATGCCGATCGATCCGCCGCCCCCGGCGCGGTTCTCGACGACGAATTGCTGGCCGAAGCGCTCGCTCAGATGCGGGGCAATCAGGCGCGCGACCACGTCGTTCGAACCGCCAGGCGCCCATGGCACCACCAGTGTCACGGTTCGGTTCGGCCAGGGCGCCTGAGCCAGGGCCGGCGCGGCCAGGGCGGTGGCGGCGATGCCGGTGAGTAGGGTGCGGCGTTGCGTCATCGAAGGGCTCCGGGCTTTTGCCCTTCTCCTATACTGCAATCCCCGCCGCGCAAACGATCTCGCCCGGCACCACGGCCGCGCCTCGGTGGGCGCGAGGTGGCCACGGCCGTGCTAAGGGCCAAGCTGAGGCAATCGGGGAGGGGCGCGGCATGGCGCAGGAAACGGTCAGCGCAACACTCGGGCGCTTCGTGGCGGAGCATCGCGGCGGCTCGATGGGCGATGCTCTGCGCGCCTCCGGCCTGCGCTCCATCCTCAATCATCTGGGCTGCGCGCTCGGCGTGGCGCGCGACCCGGCCGTGATCACCGCGCTCGCGGTCATGCAGCCCTTCGCCGGCGCGCCCGCGGCGACGGTGGTCGGACAGGGCGTACGTCTGGACGCGATGAGTGCTGCCTTCGTCAACGCCATCGCCTCGAACCTGCTCGACTACGACGACACGCATCTGGACACCGTCATCCACCCGGCTGCTCCCATCGCGCCTCCGCTGCTCGCGCTGGCGGAACAGCGCGGCCTGAGCGGCGCCGCGGTGATCGAGGCGTTCCTGCTCGGCGGCGAAGTCGCGTGCCGGATCGGGCGTGCCGTCTCGCCCGGGCACTACGCGCGCGGCTGGCACATCACCGCGAGCTGCGGCGTGTTCGGTGCGGCCGCCGGTGCGGCGAAGCTGCTGGGCCTCGACGCCGTGCGCACCGGCCACGCCATCGGCATCGCGGCGAGCTTGTCGGGCAGCATCATCGAGAACCTGCCGACGGCTGCCAAGAATGTCGGCGTCGGCAATGCGGCGCGGCACGGGCTGCAGGCGGCCCTGTTCGCACAGGCCGGCTGGGAAGCCGCACCCGCCGCGATCGAGGGCGGGCTCGGCTGGGCGCAGGCGACCGGCGGGACCGCCGATATCCGCGTGATGCTGGATGGACTTGGCGCGCAATGGGAGATTGCGCGCAACACCTACAAGCCCTACCCCGCCGGCATCGTCTTCCACGCCGTGATCGAGGCCTGCCTCGGCCTGCGCGGATCGCTTGCGTCGGAGGCAATCACCCGCGTCGAAGTCGCCGGCGACGCGCTGCTGCTCGCACGCGGGGACCGCGTAGTGCGGAATGCGCGCGATGCACGGGTCAGCATCCATCACTGCGCGGCACTCGCCTTCATCCGGGGACGCGCAGGCGTGGTCGATTTCGAACAGGATGCGGTGGATCACGCCGCGCTCGCCGCCTTCCGCGCGAAGGTGGTCGCGGTGGAGGACGCCGCCCTGCCGCGTGGCGCCGCGCGCGTGACCGTCTGGGGCGCGGATGGCGCGCGGTTCGAAGCGCGCGTGGATGAACCCCAGGGCAGCGAGGCGCGGCCGATGGACGATGCCGCACTTGATGCGAAGTTCCTCGACAATGCTGCACTTGGCGGCTTTGCGTCGCGCGGTCCAACCATGCTCGCCGCCGTTCGCGGGCTGGGCGAGGCGGCCGACGCCGGCAAGGTCATGGCGCTGCTCGCCTGAGCCGGGCATGATCCCGAAAAATGGGGAGATGACCATGCACCGTCGCCACATGTTGCTGGGCGCAGCCATGCTCGGCGTCCCTGCCCTAGCGAGCGCCCAGCCGGCTTGGCCGACAAGATCCATCCGCATGATCATCCCCTTCCCGCCGGGCGGGACGACCGACATCCTCGGCCGGCTGATCGCGCCGCCCCTCTCGGCCGCCCTCGGCCAGCAGGTGGTGGTGGAGAACCGCAGCGGCGGTGCCGGTGCGGCGGGCGTGGTGGAGACGCTGCGCGCGCCGCCCGATGGACACACCATCTGCATCACCATCAGCACGCTCATCACGGCGGCGCTGCTGACGCGGCAGCCCTATCACCCCGTCAACGACGTCACGCCCATCCTGCACCTGGCCGATGTCGCGAACATACTGGTGGTGAACAAGGCACTGCCGGTGCATACCGTGCCGGAGCTGATCGCCTATGCGCGGGCCAATCCAGGGCGTCTTGCCTATGGATCCGCGGGCATCGGCACGTCACAGCATTTCTCGGCGGAGTTGTTCCAGCAGGCGGCCGGCGTCAGCTTCGTCCATGTGCCTTATCGCGGCGGCGGGCCGGCGCTGACGGACCTCGTCGGTGGCCAGGTGCAGCTGATGTTCGGCAATGCCAGTTCCACCCTGCCCTTCGTGCGATCCGACCAGCTGCGCGGCCTCGCGGTCACGGCGGCCACCCGCCAATCCTATGCGCCGGAGCTGCCCACCATCGCGGAGGCGGCGATCCCCGGCTACGGGGTTGCCGAATGGTACGCCGTGGTCGGCCCCGCCGGCATTCCCGCCGCGGCGGTGGAGCGGTTGAACCGCGAGATCCTCGCCATCGTCGGTACGCCCGAGGCGCGCGCGAGATTGCTCGATCTCGGTGCCGAGGTGGTGGGCGGCACGGCGGCGCAGTTCGGCGCCTTCCTGCGCGAGGATCTGGTTCGGATGGAGGCGCTGGTGCGCCGCGCCAACATCCGCTCCGAATAAACGACGGAACACGGGGGAATTCGACGATGGATCTGGGCCTCAAGGGCAAGGCCGCGCTGGTCTCCGGCGCGAGCAAGGGCATCGGCCGCGCCATCGCGGAGCGCCTCGTCGCGGAGGGGATGCAGGTGCTCGGAACCGCGCGGGGCGGATGCGATGCACCGGGC
>JAZKFA010000027.1:0-24277 GCA_040386655.1 Pseudomonadota bacterium
GCAGCCGCCGCAGCGTGGTGAGCAAGCGTTCATTGTCTCGCTGGTGCAACCCGATGCTCGGCTCATCCAGCACGTACAGCACGCCGGTCAGGCCGGAGCCGATCTGCGACGCCAGCCGGATGCGCTGGGACTCGCCGCCCGAAAGCGAGGCGGAGCCGCGTGCGAGGGTGAGATAGTCCAGCCCGACATCCACGAGGAAATTCAGCCGATCATTGATCTCGCGCAGGATGCGGCGCGCGATCTCCTGACGCTGCGGCGTCAGCGTCGCCTCCACCGTGGCGAACCAGTCCCGTGCGCGGCGGATCGAGAGCGCCGAGGCCTCACCGATATGGTGGCCCGCGATTCTCACGCTCAGCGATTGCGGCTTCAGGCGATGCCCGCCGCAGGCGTGGCAGGGCTTGGCCGCCTGGTAGCGGGAGAGGTCCTCGCGGACCCAAGGATTGTCAGTCTCACGGAAGCGGCGTTCAAGGTTTGGGATCACGCCTTCAAAGGGCTTCTTCACTTCGTAGGCGCGCAGGCCGTCCTTGTATTGCAGGCTGACCACCTCGGTGCCGGTGCCGTGCAGGATGGCGGTGCGCACCGCGTCCGGGCTTTCGCCCCAGGGGCGGGTCAGCGGCTGCTTATAGTGCTTGGCCAGGCTCTGCAGCGTCTGGTCGTAGTAAGGCGACGCCGTGTTGCCCGTCCAGGGCAGGATGGCGCCATCGCGCAGGCTGCGCGTCTCGTCGGGGACCACCAACTGCGCGTCGAAGAAATCCTCGGTGCCAAGGCCGTCACAGGAGGGGCAGGCGCCCTGCGGGGAGTTGAAGGAGAACAGCCGCGGCTCGATTTCCTCGATGGTGAAGCCGCTGACAGGGCAGGCGAATTTCGCACTGAAAATGACCCGCTCATCGACCTTGTCCGCGTTCTCGGCGTAGGTGATGCCGTCGGCAAGTGCGAGCGCGGTCTCGAAGCTGTCGGCCAGGCGCGGCTGGATGCCGTCGCGCACTACGATGCGGTCCACCACGACCTCGATGTCGTGCTTCAGCTTCTTGTCCAGCTTGGGCGGATCGGACAGCTCATGCAGGGTGCCGTTGACCTTCACCCGGGTGAAGCCACGGCGAAGGAATTCGGCGAATTCCTTCTTGTATTCACCCTTCTTGCCGCGCGCGATCGGGGCCAGCAGCAGCAGCCGCGTGCCCTCCGCCATGGCCATGACGCGGTCCACCATCTGCGAGACGGTCTGCGCCTCGATAGGCAGGCCGGTGGCCGGCGAATAAGGAATGCCCGCGCGCGCCCAGAGCAGGCGCATGTAGTCGTGGATTTCAGTCACCGTGCCGACCGTGGAGCGCGGATTGTGCGAGGTGGTCTTCTGCTCGATGGAGATCGCCGGCGACAGGCCCTCGATGCTGTCCACATCGGGTTTCTGCATCAGCTGGAGGAACTGGCGCGCATAGGCCGACAGCGACTCGACATACCGGCGCTGGCCCTCGGCATAGATGGTGTCGAAGGCGAGCGAGGACTTGCCCGAACCGGACAGGCCCGTGATCACGGTCAACGTGTCGCGCGGGATGTCGATATCGACATTCTTGAGGTTGTGCTGGCGCGCACCGCGGACGCGGATCAGGCCCGAGGGTGAAGACATAAGGAGCGTGTTCCAGGAATGTTCCCCCACTATATGCGGTGCAGCGCGCGATTTGGGAAGGGGGCAAGGGGTGGTTGCCCCGGCCGTGACAGGCTAAACTCCGGCACGATTTGAGGATTCGACGACCATGGCGGGTGTGAACAAGGCGATCATTCTGGGCCGGCTCGGGAAAGACCCCGAAGTCCGGAATTTTCAGAATGGCGGCAAAGTGGTGAGCCTGCGGATCGCGACGTCCGAACGCTATAAAGACCGCGAGGGCCAGCAGCAGGAACGCACCGAGTGGCACGCCGTCTCCATCTTCAATGAAAAGCTCGGCGAGATCGCCGAAAAGTATTTGAAGAAGGGTAGCGAGGTCTATATCGAGGGCCAGATCGAGACGCGGAAGTGGCAGGACAAGGACGGCCAGGACCGCTACTCGACCGAAATCGTGCTGCGCCAGTTTCGCGGTGAGTTGTCGCTGGTCGGTGGCCGCGCAGGCGGCGGCGGCGGCGGTGATGGTGACTATTCCGAGCGCAGCGAGCGCCCCGCGCCTGCGGCGAAGTCCAGCGGCGCCTGGGACAGCGGCGCCCGCAAGCCGGCGAAGGGCGCCGACCTCGACGACGACATCCCCTTCTGAGCTTGGGTTGATCTTCGACATGCCGATGAACTGGGCGGAAACGGCAACGTTTCGTCCGCACTGCGGAGTTAGCGCGTGAGCGATACGGATAAGCCCCGGTCAGACGAGACACAGCCGGTCGCGCTTGAGGAGGAGATGCGCCGCTCCTACCTCGACTATGCGATGAGCGTTATCTTCCCGACGCGCGCGACGGCCTCAAGCCCGTTCATCGCCGCATCCTGTTCGCGATGAACGAGAACGGTTTCACACCGGACAAGCCGCACCGCAAATCGGCCCGCGTAACCGGCGACGTGATGGGCAAGTATCACCCGCATGGCGACGCCTCGATCTATGACGCGCTGGTGCGCATGGCGCAGTCCTTTTCGATGCGCGTGCCGCTGATTGATGGGCAGGGCAATTTCGGCTCCATCGACGGCGATCCGCCGGCGGCGATGCGCTACACCGAGGCACGTCTGGCCAAGGCCGCCGCCGCGCTGCTGGAGGGGATCGACGAGGACACGGTCGATTTCCAGTCGAACTACGACGAGACCGCGGAGGAGCCACGGGTTCTCCCCGCCGCCTTCCCGAACCTGCTGGTCAACGGTGCCGGCGGCATCGCCGTGGGCATGGCGACGAACATCCCGCCGCATAATCCGGGCGAGGTCATCGACGCCACGCTGATGCTTATCCGCGACCCCGCGACGCCGCTATCCGAGCTGATGACGGTGATCCACGGTCCCGACTTCCCGACGGGGGGCATCATACTGGGACGCGCGGGCATCCGCAGCGCGTTCGAGACCGGACGCGGGTCCATTCCGCTTCGTGCGCGTTGTGCCATCGAGGAGATGCGCGGCCAGCGGCAAATGATCGTTGTCTCCGAAATCCCCTATCAGGTGAACAAGACCACGCTCCTCGAACGCATTGCGGAGATGGTGCGTGCGAAGCAGATCGAGGGCATCTCGGACCTGCGCGACGAGAGCGACCGGGACGGCATGCGCATCGTCATCGAGCTCAAGCGCGATGCGACGGCGGAGGTGGTGTTGAACCAGCTCTATCGTTCGACCCAGCTGCAGACGTCGTTTCCGGTGAATTTCCTGGCACTCGATGAGGGCCAGCCGCGGCAGATGGGGCTGAAGGACGCGATCGGCTGCTTCATTCGCTTCCGCGAGGAAGTGATCCTGCGACGGTCGCGGCACCGGCTGATGAAGGCGCGTGAGCGCGGGCATCTGCTGATCGGCCTCGCCATCGCGGTGGCGAATATCGACGAGGTCATCCGCGTGATCCGCGCGAGTGCAGACGCCGCCTCCGCCCGCGTCGCTTTGATGGACCGCGCCTGGCCCGCCGGCGATGTCGGCACGCTGCTGGCTCTGGTGGACGACCACCGCAACCAGATCACCGAGGACGGCACGGTCCACCTCACGGAGGAGCAGGCGCGCGGCATCCTGGAACTGCGCCTGCAGCGCCTCACCGGCCTCGAGCGCGAAAAGATCGTGGCTGAGCTGGGGGAAGTCGGCGAGCGCATCCGCGACCTGCTGGACATCCTCGGCAGTCGTACCCGGCGCATGGAGGTGATGACCGACGAGCTCATCGCCGTGCGCGCACTCATCGCGTCTCCGCGGATGAGCGAGATCGTCGATGGCGTTGCGGATGTCGACGATGAGAGCCTTATCGAACCGGGCACGATGGTCGTGACCATCACACGCGACGGCTACGTGAAGCGCACGCCTCTCGAGACCTTCCGCGCACAGCATCGCGGCGGCAAGGGCAGGCTCGGCGCCGGCACGCGCGAGACTGATGTGGTGATGCGGAGCTTTATCGCACACACGCACCAGTGGGTGCTGTTCTTCACCGACCGCGGCCTGGCCTTCCGCGAGAAGGTGTGGCAGCTGCCGGAAGCCGGCGCGATCGGTCGCGGCCGCTCGCTCCGCCAGGTGCTGGCGCTCGGCGATGGCGAGAGCGTCACGGCCGTGCTGCCGCTGCCCCAGGACGAGACGATGTGGGAGAACCTGCACCTCGTCTTCGCCACCGCGCGCGGCAATGTCCGTCGCAACAAGCTCTCCGACTTCCGCAATGTCATGTCGCGCGGCCTGATCGCGATGAAGCTCGACGAGGGCGATACGCTGATCGGCGTCGCGACCTGCCGCGAGGGAGACGACGTGCTGCTGGCCACGCGCTGCGGCCGCGCCATCCGCTTCCAGGCGGAGAGCGACACCCTGCGCGTTTTCGCCGGACGTGACAGCTCAGGTGTCCGCGGCATCCGCCTCGGCGAAGGCGACGACGTCATTGCTCTGACCGTGCTGCGGCACATGGATGTGAGTCCGGACGAACGAGCCGCCTACCTTGCGCAGCGGCGCCGTGCCGAGGCGGTGGAGGATGACGTCCCCGTCGCCACCAATGGCGAGGAAGGCGAGGAGGTCGCGGCCGAGATCGCCCTGTCGGACGCCCGCTTCACCGAGATGGCAGATGCCGAGGAGGTGCTGCTGGTGGTGACCGATGCGGGCTTCGGCAAGCGCGTCTCCGCCTATGAATACCGCGTCACCGGAAGGGGCGGGCAGGGCATCACCAACATTCCGCTCGGCGGGCGTAAGGGCACGCGCGTAGTCGCGACCTTCGCGGTACGTCAGGGCGATCACCTGATGCTGATGACCGATGGCGGACAGCTCATCCGTATGGCGGCCGACAGCGTCAGCCGCTACTCCCGCTCCGCTCAGGGCCTGACGCTGATGCGGGTACAGGATGGGGAGCACGTGACCGCCTGCTTCCCTGTCGCGTTCGAGGATGACGACCAGCCGGAGGAAGGCCTCGCAGATGGCTGAATACGCAGGTCTCTACCCCGGCACCTTCGACCCCGTGACGAACGGGCATATCGACGTGATTTCCCGCGCCGCACGGGTCTGCTCGCGCCTGGTGATCGGCGTCGCTGTCAACATCGGCAAGGGCCCGCTGTTCCCGCTCGAAGAACGGGTGGAGCTTGTGCAGGCGGAAATCGCGCCGATCGCGGAGCGCACCGGATGCGTGATCGAGGTGCGACCGTTCGAGGGCCTGCTGGTGGCCTTCGCTCGCGATGTCGGCGCACGGATGATCATCCGCGGCCTGCGTGCGGTGACCGATTTCGACTATGAATTCCAGATGACGGGTATGAACCGCCGGCTCGACCCAGAGATCGAGGCAGTGTTCTTGATGGCGTCCGAAACCAATCAGTTCATCTCCTCCCGGTTCGTGAAGGAGATCGCTCGGCTTGGGGGTGACATCACCAGCTTCGTGCCCAAGCTGACGCTCGAACGAACCTTGGCCCGCGTGCGGGCGCCTCAAGCGGAGTGAGACCAATGCTGCGCCGTAACCTGATTACCACCACCCTTTTGACAGCCGGAGTTATGATGTCCGACACCGAAACCGCCGAAGCCCAGGGCGCGCCCGATCTGGAGAACACGCTGTACCTGGAGCTCAAGGATGGCCGCGTGACCATCCAGCTGCTGCCCGACCTGGCACCGCTGCATGTCGAGCGCGTGAAGCTGCTGACGCGCCGCGGCTTCTACGACAACACGCCCTTCCACCGCGTGATCGAGGGCTTCATGGCGCAGGGCGGCGATCCGTCCGGCACCGGCACGGGCGGTTCGGACCTGCCGAACCTCCCGGCGGAATTCTCGCCTCCGTCGCGCGCGCGCTTCGTCCGCGGCACCGTGGGTGCGGCCCGCACTCAGGACCCGAACACGGCTAACAGCCAGTTCTTCATCATGTTTGCGCCGGCCTCCTCCCTGGATGGCCAGTACACCATTTGGGGCCGGGTCACGGCAGGCATGGATGCAGTGGACAAGATCAAGCGCGGCGCCGGCGGCAGCGGGCAGGTGCGCGATCCCGACCGCATCCGCAGCGCGAAGATCGCCGCGGACGTCCGCTAAGGCTTGATCGAGCGTCGCGGGGGTGGGAAGACGCCCCCGCGCAAGTGCCCGTAGCTCAGTTGGTAGAGCACGAGACTTTTAATCTTGGGGCCGTGGGTTCGAGTCCCACCGGGCACACCAAGCAGGCGCAGTGAACACGAGAATGCGTGCTGACCGCCGTCCTTCGCACTGGCTGCCTTTTACGACTGAACCGCACCGGTGAGCGGGCGGTGATCGCCGGCGTGATGACGCGCTGACCATCAGGCAGGGCGGGGAAACATCTCCGCCTCGATTATGGTGCACAGCGTGTGGCCCAGCACCTCATGACCCTCCTGGATGTGGGGCGTGCTTGTGCTGGGGATGCGAAGGCAGATGTCGGCCAGCGACGGCATGCGCCCGCCACCCGCGCCTGTGAAGGCAACGCAGGCGATACCCTGTGCCCGTGCGGCTTCGAGTGCCGCAATCACATTGGGTGAATTACCCGACGTCGAGAGGGCCAGCAGCACGTCGCCCGCCCGTCCCAGCGCCTCCACCTGGCGCGCGAAGACGCGCTCATAGCCGGAGTCATTGCCGATGGCCGTGATGATGGATGTGTCTGTGGTCAGCGCGATGGCCGCGAGGCCGGGCCGGTCATAGTGGAAGCGCGCCACCAGCTCGCCCGCCCAGTGCTGGGCATCGGCGGCGCTGCCGCCATTGCCGCAGATCATCAGCTTCCCGCCCGCACGCAGCGCGGCGGTGCAGAGCGCGGCCGCCTGCGCCGTCGCCTCGCAAAGGGACGTGTCGCTGGCCATCGCGTTCAGGACGGCGGCGGAGCGCGCGATCGCCGCCTGGATGTCGGAGGGGGTCGCCATCACGGGGCTCCTGTATCGAGCATGGCCAGATGCTCCTCGATCATGCCGAGCATGGGCGGCGGCACGACGTCGCGCCACTGCTCCACGCCCGGAAGGTGGCCGGGGTTCCGGCGCACCAGCTCGGTCTTCAGATAGGGAAAGCCGTGGCGCTCGACCAGCACGCGCCAGAGATGATGGGTGGGGTTAAGGGGATAGCGCAGCACAGCGGCGGCGTCCCCAAAGCGAGGGCCGAAGGTGGCGCGCTCCGCGGCGTCCAGCCCTGCGGCGAGGCGGGCGTAGCCGAACAGGGCACCGCAGCGATGGCCTTCGGCCAGCATTGCGCGCGTCAGGCCGATCTCGCCGCCCTGGACGGTGCGCCATTTGCTGCGGCTGTCCCGCTGCCGCGCCAGATGCGCGCAAAGCCCGGCAACGGCGCCGGCGCCGCGCGCGAGCAGCGCGTAAGACTGCAGATGCGGCCCGCCGCCCCAGCTTTCGGTCATGCCGAATAGCCCTTCGCCCCCGCCGCGCCAGGTATCGACCAGCGGGTCCAGGGGAAGGAAGGGCCCGAGCACGCTGTCATTGGCGAGCAGCAGCTCCTCGGGCGCAGGCTGGCCGTCGAGCGCGAGCGCGGCCGCGTCACGCCACGCGCCAAAATCGCGGCCGACATTCCGCCTTCGGATGCGCAGCACGGTCTCGACGGCGACGGCGTCCCAATCGGCCGCGGGCGGCGTGGCGTTCGTCACGAAAACCATGTCGAACCCCGCCGCCCGCCATAGAGCCAGTTGCCGCAGCACCATCGCCGAGACGCGCCCGCTGCCGGACCAATGCAGGTACAGCCCCACCGATCGCCCCTGGCGCGGCGCTGAGCCGGGCTCGGTGGCCAGGATTTCGGCTCGCAGCGGGGCCAGGCGGTCGAGCAGCTCCGCCCCCACCAGCTCGGCGCCCACCTCGACCAAACGGCGGGCGAAGCGCAGGCGTGACTTGCCGGCGAGTCCATGCGCGGCCCGGCCGAGGCCGGAGCCCACCGCATCCACATCGCTCAGCACGTAGTCCATGAAGGGGCGATAGCAGGCGCATCCGTGACGGTCGAGACGGCCGGGAATTGCAGCGCGTTGCAAATCGAAGCCTGCCGTGCGCCCGCTGCCATGCTACCAGCCGGGCATGAGCCTTCCCGTGCCGGCACGCTTCGCAATCATCATCCCGTGCTTCAACGAGGCGCCGAACGTGGCGCCGATGGTGGAGCGACTCGCCGCCGCGCTCGAGGGCATCGCCTGGGAGGCGATCTTCGTCGACGACGACAGCGCCGACGGGACGGCGGATGCGGCGCGAG
Source organism: Pseudomonadota bacterium (assembly GCA_040386655.1). Lineage (GTDB taxonomy): Bacteria > Pseudomonadota > Alphaproteobacteria > Acetobacterales > Acetobacteraceae > Plastoroseomonas. The sequence goes on from JAZKFA010000027.1 coordinate 8,255, forward strand.
CGATCGCGGCGACCGATCCGCGCGTGCGCTGTATCCGCCGCATCGGCCGGCGCGGCTTGGCCTCGGCCTGCATAGAGGGGTGGCTGGCGACCTCGGCGCCGTATCTCGCGGTAATAGATGGGGACCTTCAGCATGATGAGCGGCTGCTGCCGCGCATGCTCGCCGCACTCGAGCAGGGGGCGGAGATGGTCGTGGGGTCCCGCCATGTCACGGGTGGTGCGGCCCAGGGCGGGTTCTCGCCGCTGCGCGCACGGATTTCGCAGGCCGGTACCGCGCTCGCCGCCGCCGTGCTGCCGGTGCGCGTGAGCGACCCGATGAGCGGCTTCTTCGCTCTGCCACGATCGGTGTTTGAGGAAGCCGCGCCGAGGCTGACCGGCACCGGATTCAAAATCCTGCTGGATCTGCTGCTGACCCTCCGCCGCCCACTGCGCGTCGAGGAGCTGCCCTATGAGTTCCGCGCGCGCGAAGCAGGGCAATCCAAGCTCGATGCCACGGTGATGCTGGAGTTCCTCGGCTTGCTCGTGGACAAGGCGCTGGGTGGGTGGGTACCGCTGCGCTTCCTGTCCTTCGCGCTTGTCGGTGCGGCGGGCGTCTTCGTGCACGTGGCCGCGTTGGGGTTGCTGCATGGGCTGCTCGATGTACCGTTCGGGCGGGCGCAGTGGGGGGCGACCTTCTGCGCGATGACCGCGAATTTCTGGCTGAACAACCGCGTCACCTATCGCGACCGCCGCCTGCGCGGGGCGCGGCTGTGGAAGGGGCTCGCCCTGTTCTATGCGGTGTGCGGATTGGGCGCTGCGGCGAACGTCGGCGTGGCCGGGCTGCTGGTGCGCGACGGCGTGCTGGCCTGGGGGCTGGCAGGCGCGGCGGGCGCGGCACTGACGGTAGTGTGGAACTACGCGATGTCGTCGACGCTGGTCTGGCGCGCGCGATGACAAGCCTCGTCTGATGAGCGCGCTTAAGAAGTGGCGCGCTCGATGAGCGCGACCCGCTGGCTCGCCATCCTCGGCCTTGCCACTCTGGCGCGTTTGGCACTGGCGGCCCTGATCCCGCTCGCGCCTGACGAGGCCTATTACCGGATCTGGGCGTTCAGCCTACAGGGCGGCTACCTCGACCATCCACCCATGGTCGCGATCTTCATCCGCGCGGGGATGGCGCTGTTCGGCGACACCGCGCTGGGCATCCGCGTGCTCGGGCCGCTGGGGACAGCGGCTGCCTCGCTGATGATCTGGCGCGCGACGGAGCTGGTCTTCCCCGGGCGGGGCGTCGCGGCGGTGCTGATGCTCAACGCGACGCTGCTGGTCGGCATCGGCGCGGTGGTAATGACGCCGGACACGCCACTGCTGCTGTTCTGGTGCGCCACACTCTGGGCGCTGGCGGAGCTGCGCGCCTCCCGGGACGGGCGGTGGTGGTTCGCTGTCGGCCTCGCAGCCGGAGGTGCTCTGGCCTCTAAATACACCGGCGCCCTGCTAGGCGCCGGCATCTTGGTCTGGCTGGTGACGGAGCGCGCCGCGTGGCGATGGTGGCGGGACTGGCGGCTCTATGCCGCGGGCCTTGTGGCGCTCGCCTGCTTCGCACCGGTAATCCTGTGGAACGCCGCGCATGGTTGGGCGAGCTTCGCCAAGCAGGGCGGCCGCGCGGGGGCGGAGAGTGCAGGCGCCGGGCTGCGGTTCATCGGCGAGCTGGTCGGCGGGCAGGTGGCGCTCGCCACACCCGTGCTGTTCGTGCTGTTCGCCGCGGGCGTGGCGGTGTCGCTGCGCCGGGGCGGGATGTTCCTCGCGGTCTTTGTGCTGCCGGGGGCGGCGATCTTTCTTTGGCAGGCAACCGGCAGCCGGGTGCAGGGGAATTGGCCAGCGATCCTCTACCCCGCGGCGGCCATGCTCGCGGCCGGGTATCTGGGGCAGGGGTGGCGGCGCTGGCGGCAGGGCGGCATCGCGCTGGGCCTCGCCATGGGCGTGGCGGTGCAGGTGCAGGCGCTGACAGGCCTGGTGCCTCTCGCGCGAGGGCAGGACCCGACGCTCGCCCGGCTTGCCGGCTGGCCGCAATTCGGCGCGACGGTGCAGCGCGCGGCGCGGGCGGCGGGCGCCGACTTCGTTGCCGCCGAGGAGTACGGGCTCGCGGCCGAGCTGGCGCTGCACACCAACATGCCGGTGGTCGCGATGGAGGCACGCTGGGGGACCTTCACGCTGCCCACACCGCTGCCGGGCGCGCCCGGGCTGCTGGTCCGCAGCATCCGCCGCGGCGAAGGCGCGCCGAATTGGCCGGGTGCGGTGCCGCTAGAAGGCGACCTCATCCGCGCCCGGCGTGGCATCGAGGCGGAGCGCTACAGGCTGTACCGCGTCGTCTCCGGCGCTGGATCGGTGCCGCAGGTCGTGCTGCCGCCACCTTGACGTGACGCCTCGGCGGACAAATTGCGTGTAACCTCTGTGCCTTGTCGGCGAATAACCGGCAGCGACCTCGACAGGAGACTGCGATGCTGATCAAGCGCAAGCGTGGCTGGGAACTGCCGGAGAGTGCGGCCACGCCGGAGGCGCTGGTCATGAGCCGTCGTCAGGGCATGGCACTTGGTGCCGGGGCTGCGGCTGCTGCCTTGATCAGCCAGGACTCCCAGGCGCAGGCTGCGCTGCCCGAGCTTCCCGCCATGCGCAACCCGCGCCACCCCGGCGGCCGCGCGCTAACGCCGGAGCGCGAGGCCACCACCTTCAACAATTTCTACGAATTCGGGACCGACAAGAGCATCTCGCGCCTGGCCCAGCGCATGCCGCTCAGCCCCTGGACGCTGAAGGTGGACGGCATGGTCGCGCAGCCGGCCGAGTACGACATCGACGACCTCCGCCGCCGCATGCCGCTGGAGGAGCGCGTCTACCGCCTGCGCTGCGTCGAGGCGTGGGGCATGACGGTGCCCTGGACAGGCTTTCCGCTTGCCACCCTGCTCGCGATGGTCCAGCCCCTGCCTTCCGCGAAATACGTGATGTTCGAGACGGCGCGCCTGCCAGCCGTCATGCCCGGCCTGCGGCAATCCTGGTACCCCTGGCCCTATACCGAGGGCTGCACCATCGAGGAAGCGCAGAACGAGCTGAGCTTTATGGCCGTGGGCCTCTACGGCAAGCACCTGCCCCAGCAGAATGGCGGCCCGATCAGGGTGCTGTTCCCGTGGAAATACGGCTTCAAGTCAGGCAAATCCTTCAGCCGCATCACCCTGACGGACCAGCGCCCGGTTAGCTTCTGGGAGCGCCTCCAGGCACAGGAATACGGCTTCTGGGCGAATGTGAATCCGCAGGTGGCACATCCGCGCTGGAGCCAAGCGACTGAACGCCTGCTCGGCAGCAATGAGCGGGTGCCGACGCAGATGTTCAACGGCTACGGCGAGTTCGTCGCCGGCCTCTATACGGGGCTGACGCAGGAACGCCTCTGGACCTGATACGGCGCCCCCAGCGGGAGGGCGCCGCTCTGGCCGGTTCAGACTGCGGCGATGCTCTCGCGCCGCACCTGCACCGAGAGTTCGTCGAGCGCATTGCCGAAGCGCTCCACCATCTCATCCACCTCGCCCACTTCCATGATCAGCGGCGGCGAGAAGGCGATGGCGTCGCCAGGCAGCGCGCGCAGGATGAGCCCATGCGCCTCGCCCAGCTTGACCAGCCGCGCGCCCATCTTGCGGCCAGGGTCGAAGGGCGTCCGCGCCGCCTTGTCCGCGGACAGCTCGACCGCCGCGATCATGCCGATCCCCCGCACTTCGCCCACCATAGGGTGGTCGGCCAGGGCGGCGCGCAGGCTCGACTGCATATGCGCACCGACCCGCTTCACATGGCCCACGATGTCCATCTCGTCGTAGATCTTGAGCGTCTCGATCGCGACGGCGGCCGGCACCGGGTGGCCCGAATAGGTGAAGCCATGCCCCCAGGTGCCCACGGTCGAGGAGCCGTCCGCCAGGCCCTGGAAGACCTTGTCATTCACCATCACCGCCGAGATCGGCAGGAAGGACGCCGAGAGCGCCTTGGCGCAGGTGATGATGTCCGGCTGCACGCCGAAGGTCTGGGTTCCCCAGTACTCGCCGGTGCGCCCGAAGCCGCAGATCACCTCGTCGGCGACCAGCAGCACGTCGTACTTGCGCAGCACGGCCTGGATCTTCTCGAAGTAGCCGCGCGGCGGGATGATGACGCCACCGGCGCCCATCACCGGCTCGGCGAAGAAGCCCGCGACGGTGTCGGGGCCCTCGGACAGGATCATCGCCTCCAACTCATCGGCCATGCGGGTCGCGAAGGCGTCCTCGGTCTCCCCCTCGGCGCCGAAGCGGTAGAAATGCGGGCAGGAGGTGTGCAGCACGCCGGCGATCGGCAGGTCGAACAGCTTGTGATTGTTCGGAAGGCCGGTGAGCGAGGCGGCGGCGAGCGTGACGCCGTGATAGCCCTTGATGCGGCTGATGATCTTCTTCTTCGCGGGGCGGCCGATCGCGTTGTTGTAGTACCAGATCATCTTGATCGCGGTGTCGTTCGCCTCGGATCCCGAATTGGCGAAGAACACCTTGCTCATCGGCACCGGCGCCCGCTGGATGAGCATCTCCGACAGCTCGATCAGCGGCTCATGCGAGCGCGAGGTGAAGCCGTGGTAGAAGGGCAGCTTGCGCATCTGCGCAGTCGCCGCCTCGACCAGGCGCTCGTTCGAGAAGCCGAGCGAGGCGCACCACAGGCCGGCCACCGTCTCCAGATATTCGCGCCCGGCATCGTCGGTGACACGCACGCCGCGGCCGGAGGTGATGATCATCGGGCCGTTCTGCGCGTGCGCGCGATGGTCGGTGTAGGGATGCAGCGCATAGGCGATGTCACGTGCGGCGGCGGAATTCGGCGCGGCGGGGGGTGTCATGGGAAGAACCTTCCTTGCACTCGGGGCTGACCCCATCCTAGGCGCGTCGGGCCAGGACGCGAAAGGCCGAAGGCCCTTACCAGCCGGGATAGCCCAGCAGCTCCGCCCCGTTCTGCGCATAGAGGACGGCGCGGTTCACGCCCGGTCCCAGCACGGCGCCACCGAAGAACGTCTGCACATGCAGGCCGAGCGGTCGATCGCGAACCCTGTCCAGGATCATGGTCAACTGATGAACGGGCATGGTCGTCACATGATGCCCACTCACGAAGCGCATCAGGACCGCCGCCGGCGAGGTGTAATCAATCTCGAGCCTCGTGCCTTCGCCCGCATGGCTTCCGATGAACATGTCCGTAATGCCGGCCTGTGCCTGGCGTGTGTTGAGCAGCGCGACGCCCGCGGCGATCATCTCGGGCAGCTGCGCGAAGGCGGTCACCATCCGGTAGATAGGGCCGCCCGGGCGGTACTTCTCGCCCCTGGCGCGTGCCTGTTCGCGGCGCCGCTGCCGGTTCGCCTCCTCGGCGCGGATCATGTCCTCATACCGCTTCAGCAGTTCGGCATTGGTCAGGAGCAGGTGCAGCGCGCCCGAATGTCCCGGTCGCTCGCCACGATGCGCGGTGGGCTCACCCTCCGAGGACCGGAGCATGTGCTCCACGTCTGCAGCCGTGAAGACGTGGTAGGCCATGGGGGCTGTCCTCCTTCCGCGATGATCAGGGCTCGGCCGGCACGGTTGCGCCGCAAAAGGTCACGACCGTCGTGGTTGCAGCGGCGTGACGGCGGGGCGAAGGTGTTGCGGCAAAGGATATCGCACATGACCCGGTTCACGCCACATGCCAGCCATTGGGGCGCCTATGACGCGATCGTCGAGCGCGACCGCGTTGTCGGCGTCCGCCCCTTCGCGCGCGACCCGGCGCCTGGCCGCCTGATCGAGAGCGTGCCGGATGTAGTGCACGCCGCCTGCCGTATCGACCGGGCCTATGTCCGCCGTGGCTGGTTGGAGGGCAAGCGCGCCGGGCATCTGCGCGGCGGCGACCCGTTCGTCCCCGTTCCAGCCGACCAGGTCGTGCGGCTCATCGCCGGCGAGGTCGCGCGGGTGCGCGGGGAGCACGGGCATGATTCCATTTTCGGTGGCTCCTATGGCTGGTCCTCGGCGGGGCGCTTTCATCATGCGCGAGGGCAGTTGCATCGCTTTCTGGGCTTGGGCGGCGGCTACACGGCGCAGCTGAACTCCTACTCCTACGCCGCTGGCCAGGCGTTGCTGCCGCATGTGCTGGGCACCAACGAGGTGCTGCTGGGCAAGGTCACGGACTGGTCCGCGATCGCACAGAATGCGGGCGTGATGCTGTGCCTGGGCGGGTTGCCGCTGAAGAACGGACTGGTGACTTCCGGGGGTGCAGGTGCGTCGGAATACTCGGTGAATTTCCGCCGCGCGGCGGAGGCCGGGGTACGGTTCCTCTGCGTCTCGCCCTATCGCGCGGACATGCCGGAATGGCTGAAGGCGGAGTGGACGCCCATCCGCCCGGGGACAGATACCGCGCTGCTACTCGCAATGGCGCACTGGCTGATCGGGGAAGGTCGCGAGGACCGTGCCTTTCTGAGCACCCACTGCACCGGCTGGAACCGTCTTGCGGCGTATATCACCGGCGCTTCTGATGGGCTGGCCAAGACACCGGCCTGGGCGGCTGAGATCACCGGCATCCCCGAGGAAGGTATCATCGAGCTGGCGCGGGCCATTAGCGACCAGCCGGCGATGCTGACCGCAACCTGGTCGGTGCAGCGCGCCGATTTTGGCGAGCAGCCTTATTGGATGCTCATCGCGCTCGCCGCGATGCTCGGAGGCATCGGCAAGCCGGGGCAGGGGGTGGCCTTCGGCTATGGCAGCATCAACGGCATGGGCACGCCTCGGCGCGAAATCCCGTCCTTCTCGCTACCGGCAACACGCAATCCGACCGGGCGCTACATCTCCGTCTCCTCCGTCACGCGCATGCTGGAAAATCCCGGCGGGGTGGAATCCTTCAACGGGCGCGAGGTGCCCTTTCCCGACACGCGGCTGGTCTGGTGGGCGGGCGGCAATCCCTTTCATCACCACCAGGACCTCAACCGCCTGCTGCGGGCCTGGTCGAAGCCCGAGACAATCATCGTGCAGGAGCCCTGGTGGACCGCCGTCGCGCGCCACGCGGACATCGTGCTGCCGGCGACGACCTCGCTCGAGCGCAGCGACATCGCGAGTTCCGGGCGCGACCGCTTCCTGCGGGCCATGCATCAGGCGATCCCGCCGCAGGCGGGCGCCCGCAACGACCATGACTGGCTCGCCGACGTCGCGGAGGAGCTTGGCTACCGCGACCGCTTCACCGAGCAGCGCGACGAGAATGCCTGGCTGCGCCACCTCTTCGAGCGTTGGCGTCGCGCCTGCGCCGCGACGGGGGTCGAGACGCCGGATTTCGACAGCTTCTGGGCGGAAGGTTTCTGGGAAGCGCCCCCTCCCCAGGCGCGTGACGCCTATACCCAGTTCGCGGATTTCGCGGCCGACCCCGCGGAGCATCCGCTGGACACGCCCTCAGGCAAGGTCGAGCTGTTCAGCGAGACCGTCGCCTCCTTCGGCTATGCGGAAACGCCTGGGCACCCCGTCTGGAATGCGCCGCGCGAATGGCTCGGTGCCTCCGAGGCACAGCGCTTCCCTTTTCACCTGCTGTCATTCCAGCCGGCGACGCGGCTGCATGGCCAGCTCGACCCTGGCCGTATTGCGGCGGCCGACAAGATCCAGGGGCGTGAGCCGATCCTGATGAACCCCGCGGACGCGGCTGCGCTCGGGCTGGCGGCCGGCGACATCCTGCGCGTGTTCAACGACCGCGGTGCCTGCCTCGCCGGGCTGCGCCTGGATGAGGGGCTGCTGCGCGGCGTGGTGATGATGGCCACCGGCGCGTGGTTCGATCCGCAGGAACCCGGCGTGCCCGGCAGCCTGTGCGTGCACGGCAACGCCAATGTGCTGACCGCGGATATCGGCACGTCACGGTTGGGGCAGGCGCCGTCCGCGCAATCCTGCCTCGTCGCGGTCGAGCGCTTCGACGGTGAATTGCCCCCCGTTCGGGTGCATTCGCCACCGCCGATCCAGGAAGCCATGTGATTAGGGCGATGCGGGCGCGAACGCCCGCATCGCAAGTTGGTCAGGCAGCGAGGTGCGGGAACATGTGGCGCTTCGCCTCCGCGTCCATTTCCGTTTTGAAGGCGTGGCGATCCTTGAGTGCCACGGCCCGCTGCGCCGCCGGTCGCGCGTCGATGGCTGCCAGGTGCCGCTTGACGTGGGTCAGCGTGTCGAACACCTCCGCACCCAGTCCGAAGGCAGCGATACGGGACCACCCCCAGACCGCCATGTCGACGATCGAGTAGGCATCGCCCACCATCCATTCGCGGGACGCGAGGCGATCGTTCAGGATGGTCCAGTGCCGCTTCGCCTCGAAGGCGTAGCGGGTGGCGCCGTACTCGTTGCCCGGCGGTGCGACGCGCTGGAAATGCACGTTCTGGCCGGTGAAGGGGCCAATGCCGCTGGCGACGAACATCATCCAGGAGAACATCTCGCCGGCATCCTCCGGCTTGGGCATGAACTGGCCCGTCTTCTGGCCGAGGTAGAGCAAGATGGCGTTGGAATCGAACACCGGCTTGCCGTCATCGACGATCGACGGCGCCTTCGCATTGGGGTTGATCGCGAGATAGGCGGGGTCGTGCTGCTCGCCCTTGCGGGTGTCGAGGGGAACTGCCTCGTAAGGCAGGCCGGATTCCTCCAGGAACAGGGCCACCTTCATCGGGTTGGGCGCGGTGTTGTAGTAGAATTTGAGCATGGCCGGTCTCCTGCTGTTGGCGCGGATGAGACGCCGACCTAGGCGCCGGCGCAAGCGAGCCAACTGGCACGCAAATTGCTGCGCTGCACTCGAGCCGCGGGAGCGGAGAGAGGGTCCCTGCCATGCAGATCGGTGTCTTCATCCCCATCAACAACAATGGCTGGATCACCTCGACCACATCGCCGCAGTACCTGCCGAGCTTCGAGTTGAACAAGACGATCGTGCAGAAGGCCGAGAGCTTCGGCCTCGACTTCGCCCTCTCCATGATCAAGCTGCACGGCTTTGGGGGCGCGAGCCGCTTCTGGGATTATGGGCTCGAGAGCTTCACCCTCATGTCCGGCCTCGCCGCCGTGACCACGCGCATCAAGCTGTTCGCCTCCATCGCCGTGCTGACAATGCCGCCGCCCATCGCAGCCCGCATGGCGGTGACGGTCGACTCCATCGCGCCCGGGCGCTTCGGCGTGAACATCGTCTCCGGCTGGCAGGAAGCCGAATACTCCCAGATGGGCATCTGGCCAGGCCCGGTGCACTTCGCGAACCGCTACGTCTACTGCGCCGAATACGTGACGATCATGCGTGAGCTGTGGGAGACGGCCGAGAGCGACTTCAAGGGCCGGTTCTTCCAGATGGACAAGTGCCAGCTCCTTCCGCAACCCTCCGCGCGCATACCGATCATATGCGCGGCACAGAGCGATGCGGGGACGCAGTTCGCCGCCGAGTACGGCGACTATAATTTCTGTGTCGGCTTCGGCGTGAACCAGCCACAGCGGGTCGCTCCCTCGATCGCGCGCCTGCTCGAGGCACGCAAGCGCACGGGGCGCGATGTCGGTGCGCTGGTCATGCAGATGATCGTCGCCGACGAAACCGACGCCGCGGCCGAGGCGAAGTGGCAGCACTATTGCGACGGCTACGACCATGAGGCCTTCGCCTGGCGCAATGCGCAGGCCGGCGCCGACAAGACCACCGACCCCTACGCGCAGGCGAACCGCCAGAAGCTGCAGGGCGACAACTACCCCACGAACCAGGGCGTCTTCGTCGGATCCTACGCGAAGGTCGCAGCATTGCTGGATGAGATGGCGGAGATCCCGGGCCTCACGGGCGTGATGCTCACCTTCGATGACTTCGTCATCGGGATGGAGCAGTTTGGCACCCGCATCCAGCCACTGATGAAGAGCCGCGCCGGCGTGCTCGAAGCCGCATGAGGAACCGCAGATGACCGATCTCGCCTTCATGACCATCACCGAGGCGAGCGCCCGCATAGCGACGCGCGACCTTTCCCCGGTGGAGCTGACCGATGCGCTGATCGCCCGTGCCGAGGCGCTCGATCCGCAGATCAACGCCTACCTGCTGCCCACCTTCGACGCCGCGCGCGCCGGGGCGAAGGCGGCCGAGGCCGAGATCGCGAAGAGCGGTGCGAAATCGCCGCTGCACGGCATCCCGTTCGGGCTGAAGGATGTCTATGACGCGGCTGGCACGCCCACGACGGGGCATTCGCGCTGTTACGCAGATTACCGCCCGAAGGAGGATGCCGCCACCACGGCAAGCCTTCGCGCGGCGGGCGCGGTGCTGCTGGGCAAGCTTTCCACGCATGAGGGCGCCCATGGTGGGCCGAGCTTCGACCTGGCTTGGCCGCCGGCGCGCAACCCCTGGAAGCCGGACCACTTCACGGGCGGCTCGTCCTCCGGCTCCGGTGCTGCGGTCGCGGCGGGGTTCATGCCGCTGGCGATGGGCACGGATACGGGCGGCTCGATCCGCAACCCGGCAGGGCTGTGCGGCCTGGTGGGGCTCAAGCCGACGCAGAGCCTGGTCTCGCGGCGCGGCATCATGCCCAATTCTTTCAGCTACGATACCGCCGGGCCGATGGTCTGGTCGGTCGAGGATTGTGCCATCGTGATGCAGGCGATCGCCGGGCATGACGCGCGCGATCCGAACAGCGCGACGCGCCCGGTGCCCGATTATCGCGCCGCGCTGACGGGCGATATCCGGGGCCTGCGCATCGGCGTGCTGCGGCACGTATTCGAGGAGGATACGAAGGTCGCGCCTGCCACCAAGGCGGCATTGGAGGCTGCCTTCGACGTGCTGCGCGGCCTAGGTGCGGTGCTGGAGGATGCGCGCATCCGCCCGATGGGTGAATACTTCGACGTGAAGGTCATCGCCGCGGAGGCCGAGATCTTCGCCGTACACGAAGCCAACCTGCGCGAGCGCCCCAATGATTTCGGTGAGGACTTCCTCGCTCGCAGCCTGCCGGCGATGTTGATCCGGGGCACCGACGTCATCGCGTCCCACCGCCAACGCCGCGTGATGCTGGAAGAGTTCGAGGCGCTGTATGCGAAGTATGATGTGCTCGTGACGGCTGCACCCTCCATCGCGCCGCGACTGGATGCCTGGCAGCCCATCCATTTCTGGTCGAAGCATTCCTCACTGACCACGGCGTTCAACTGCTCCGGCGGGCCGGCGCTCGTGCAATGCATCGGGCACGAAGGCGGGCTGCCCATCTCCATGCAGATCGTCGGCCGGCCGTTCGACGATGCCACGGTGATGAAGGTGGCCCACGCCTATGAGAGGGCGACGCCCTGGCGCGCGGTGCGCCCGAATCTGGAGGGGGGTGGCGCGGTCAACCCGCTGCCCAAGGTTCCGGACCCGGCGCCGGTCACCATCCCGCAGGCCGAGCAGGACGAGTACATGGCCGTTGCCCGGCACGCCGGCATCACGAAGCTGAACGCGCGCAACACGGCGCACTACCTCTCCGCCGCGCCCATCATGCGCGAGATGCTGGCGCGCATGCCGCGCCCCGCCGGCTTTGCCCAGGAACCCGCCAACATCTTCCACTTCCTGTGACGGTCACGCGCCGCGCCACGCTGGCCATCGCCGCCTCCGCGCTCGTCGCCGAGGAGGCCATCGCGCAAACCCCGCGCGGCGGTGAGCTGCGCATCGGGATGACGCTGAACGACATCCCTACCGCGCGCGGGGCGCCGGACCAGGGTGGCGAGGGCATCCGCTGGATGGGCTTCACCATCTACGACAGCCTGGTCTACTGGAACCTGACGCAGGAGGAGACGATCCCGCGCATTGTCCCCGCCCTGGCCGAACGCTTCGCGCCAAATCCCGAGAACAATGCGGAGTGGATCTTCCATCTCCGCCGCGGCGTGAAGTTCCATGACGGATCGGACTTCAATGCCGACGCGGTCATCTTCAACCTTGAGAAGCTGCTCACGCGTGAGGCGCCGCATTACGACCCGCAGCAGCGCCTGACGCTCGCCTTCCGGCTGCCCGATGTGAAGAGCTGGCGGAAGATCGATGAGTTCACGCTCGCGATCGGGACCGGCACGCCAAACGCCTATCTGCTCGACCAGATCGTGTTCCTGCATATCTCATCCCCCGCGCAGTGGCGCAGGCTCGGCAATTGGGAGGCGTTCGGGCGCCAGCCCTCCGGCACCGGTCCCTTCCGCGTGCAGGAAATCGTGCCACGCCAGCGCGCGGTGCTGTTGCCCTTCGCCGAGTACTGGGATGTCGCGCGCCGGCCGAAGCTGGACCGGCTCATACTGCTGCCGATCCCGGATGCGAACACCCGCGTCGCGGCGCTGCTGTCCAACCAGGCGAACTTCATCGAGGCGCCGCCGCCCGACGCGATCCCGGCACTGCGCGCGCAGCGGATGCAGATCAAGACCAACCCCTACCCGCATGTGTGGCCCTACATCCTGCGAACCACCGGCGATAACACGCCTCTGTCGGATGTGCGGGTGCGCCAGGCGCTGAACCTCGCGGTGAACCGGGAGGAGATCGTCCAGCTTCTGGGCGGCATGGCCTTGCCGGCGACGGGGATGGTGCTGCCCGACAGCCCCTGGTTCGGCAATCCGCGCTTTCGTGTTCGCTACGACCCCGCCGAGGCCCGGCGCCTGCTGGCCGAGGCCGGCTACAACGCGCGCAACCCGCTGCGCATCACCTTCCTGATCTCGACCTCGGGGTCGGGGCAGATGCAGCCGCTGCCGATGAACGAGGCGATCCAGCAGCAGATGCGCGCGGCGGGCATCGAACTGACCTTCGACGTGGTCGAGTGGAACCAGATGCGGGTGCAGCGCACGCGTGGGCCGCTGGATCCGACCGCGCGGCCGCTGCACGCGATCAACAATTCCATGGGCATCTCGACGCCGTTCGACGCTTTCCAGCGCTTCTTCTCCTGCACCATGGCCCCGCCCGAGGGCCTCAACTGGTCCGGCGTATGCGAGACCGCGCTGCAGGCCCTGCTCGACCAGGCGGAGCGCGAGTTCGACGAGACCCGGCGCGACGCGCTGCTGGCCCGGGCACATGAGATCGTTGTGGACAATGCCTACTGGCTCTGGGTCGTCCATGACGTGAACCCGCGAGCGCTGCGGCCGGAGGTGCAGGGCTTCGCGCAGGCGAAGAGCTGGTACCAGGACCTGACGCAGGTCACCGTCCGGCGCTGAGGCGCAGGCGGGCCATCGCTGCGCGGCCTGTGACGCCTTGATGAAAGCCGCCCGGCCGCCCTGGCGCTTTGTGCAATCTCGCCCATGATGGGATGAACCGCTCGGGTCCGGCCTGTCCGCCGCCCGGGAAGGATTCTAGATCCGGAGGCGCCATTCCCATGCTCAAGCACGATCCCGATGACATCGCCGCCAACCCAGATCCGCGCGAGCCCGTTGGTGCGTTGATCGAACGGCGGCTGTCCCGGCGCGCCGCCCTGCTCGGCCTCGCCGGCGCCGCCATGCTGTCCGACAAGCTGGTGGAGACGGCACAGGCGCAGGTGTCGGGGCCCCTGCCCGTGCCGGTGCAGGGCGGTCCGTCGACCTTCACCTTCCCCGAGCTGCGCCACCAGCACGCCCAGCGCGACGCGGTGGCGGAAGGCTATGAGATCCAGACCATCATCCGCTGGGGCGACCCGATCCTGCATAATGCGCCGGCCTTCAATCCCACCGCGCAGACGCCAGCCGCCCAGGCGGGCCAGTTCGGCTACAACAACGACTTCATCGACTTCCGCCCGCTGCCGCAGGGCTCCACCGGTTCGGACCACGGGCTGCTCTGCGTCAACCATGAATACGCGAGCACGAGCCTGATGTTCCCCGGCGTGGGCAGCGGCAGCCAGGCGCGCCGGCGGGTGGACGCGGAGCAGTCGCGCATCGAGCGCCTGGCCCATGGCCATGCGGTGGTGGAGATCCGCAAAACGAATGGCGTCTGGGGCTATGTGCGGGACAGCCGCTACAATCGCCGCATCACCGGCGAGACGCCGATGCGCATCAGCGGCCCCGCCGCGGGACATGAGCTGATGAAAACGAATGCCGACCCGACCGGCACGCGCGTGCTCGGCACGCTGAACAATTGCGCCGGCGGCAACACGCCCTGGGGCACGGTCCTGATCGCCGAGGAGAACATCAACTTCTACTTCGGTGGCGCGTCTGCCCAGACCGGGCCGCAGGCGGCAATGCACCGCCGCTACGGCATCGTCGCCAATGCATCCTACGGCTGGGGACGCTTCGAGGACCGCTTCAACCTCGACAAGGAACCCAACGAGCCGAACCGCTTCGGCTGGATCGTCGAATACGACCCTTATGACCCGGAGAGCGTGCCGGTGAAGCGCACTGCGCTCGGCCGTTTCAAGCATGAGGGCGCGACCCACGCGATCAGCCATGATGGCCGCGTTGCCTTCTACTCCGGCGACGACCAGGCGATGGACTACGTCTACAAGTTCGTCACCGCGCGCGCGTACAATCGCACCGATCGCGCGGCAAACCGCGACCTGCTCGACGAGGGGACGCTGTACGCCGCTAAGCTGCTCGACGACGGTAAGATGGAGTGGCTGCCGCTGGTCCATGGCCAGGGGCCGCTGACGCCCGCGAACGGCTTCGCGAACCAGGCCGAGGTCTTGATCTTCGCCCGCCGCGCCGCCGACCTGCTGGGGGCGACGCCCATGGACCGGCCCGAGGATGTGGAGACGAACCCCGTCAATGGGCGCGTCTACGTCATGCTCACGAACAACAACAGCCGCACCGAAGGCAATCCGGCCAATCCGCGGCCCCGCAATGCGCATGGCCACATCATTGAACTGATCCCGCCGGCCGCTGGCAATGCGGTCGACCACACGGCAACCGAAGGTCGGTGGGAGATTTTCCTGATGGGGGGTAAGCCCGGCCAGGATGCCGGTGCCCGTTATCACCGCGCCACGTCGGACCAAGGCTGGCTGTCCTGCCCGGACAACTGCGCCTTCGACAGCAAGGGCCGCATCTGGATCGCCACCGACGGTGCGGAGGGCGCGGCCGGCGTCGCGGACGGCCTGTATGCGGCCGACACGGCTGGCCGTGGCCGTGCGCTCACGCGGCTGTTCTATCAGGCGCCGACCGGGGCCGAGGTTTGCGGCCCCTGCCTGACGCCGGACGACCGGACCATGTTCCTCGCCATCCAGCATCCGGGCGAGAATACCGGCAGCAGCTTCGACACGCCGTCCACGCGATGGCCCGACTTCGCCGAGGGGATGCCGCCACGACCGGCGGTGATCGCGATCGTGAAGAAGGATGGCGGGCCGGTCGGGGACTGAGCCTGCTGGCGCCTAGCGGGCGCGCACGCCATCGGCGATCAGCGTGCAGCCCGCGACCGCGAGCAGGATCGCGAGCCCAGGCCAGACAGCGGCCATGGGCGCGGAGAAGACCAGCTCCTGTGCATTGGCGAGCATGTTGCCCCAGGACGGGTTCGGCGGCGCAATGCCCAGGCCGAGGAAGCTCAGCGTGCTCTCCGCCAGGATCGCGCCGGCGACGGCCAGCGCGGTGGCGACACTCACCGGCACGGTCAGTGCAGGCAGCACGTGGCGGATCAACAGCCGCGCCTCGGTCACGCCGAGCGCGCGCGCCGCGCGCACGTGATCGCGCGCGAGCACGGAGAGTGCGGCGGCGCGCGAAAGACGGGCCACGCCGACCCAGCCGAACAGCGTGAGGATGCCCACGATGCGGATCATGTCCGACGCCGCCTGTCCGCGCGGCAGACCGACCACGGCGGGGTCGACGGCGGCGAGGACGACCAGCAACGGCAGCGCCGGAAGCGCCAGCAGCCCGTCGGCCAGGCGCATGACCAACGCATCCACCACCCCGCCGCGCCAAGCCGCGAGCACGCCGGCCGCGGTGCCGATCAGCCCCGCCGCGAGTGCGGTGGCCACGCCCACCGTCAGCGAGACGCGCGCGCCCTCGAGCAGCCGCACCAGCAGGTCGCGCCCGAGATCATCGGTGCCGAGCCAGTTCGCGGCCGAAGGCGCGGCGTAGCGGTTGAACAGGTCGGGTGCCGCGGAATCCTGGCCGAGCAGCGGCGCGGCGAATGCGGCGGCAACCAGAAG
>JAZKFA010000028.1:0-2809 GCA_040386655.1 Pseudomonadota bacterium
CTCCTGCGCCTGGAACTGGCCCTCGATCCGCACGGCATAGCCCTCGGGCATCGGCGCCTCGGCGATCGCACGGCGCATGTCGGCGACGGCGGCCGCGGGGTCGCGCACGCCGTCGGTGTTGGCCGAGACGACGATGCGGCGCTGCCCGCCCTCCCGCAGGAACTGGTTGGGCCCGTCCGTCTCCTCGATGCTCGCAATCAGCCGCAGCGGGATGAAGCCCGCCGGCGTGGAGACCAGCAGCGCCGCCAGTCCCTCGGTCGAGCGGTCGAGGTCGGCCAGGCGCATCACCACATCGAAGCGGCGATTGCCTTCGACGATCTGCGAGACGACGCGGCCGTTCGAGAGCGTCTCCAGCGCCTGCACCACCGCCGCCGGGGAGAT
Organism: Pseudomonadota bacterium; assembly: GCA_040386655.1. Classification (GTDB taxonomy): domain Bacteria; phylum Pseudomonadota; class Alphaproteobacteria; order Acetobacterales; family Acetobacteraceae; genus Plastoroseomonas. The sequence goes on from JAZKFA010000028.1 coordinate 382, forward strand.
GCCGTAGAGCGCCGCGCGGTCGTAGTCCGGCGTGATGCGTAATTGCGGGATGCGGACCTGCTGTTCGACCAGCACGTCCACCAGGCCCGGCAGCCGGGCGAAGCGCGCGCGCAGGCCCTCCGCCAGCGTCGTCAGCGTGTCGAAGTCAGGACCGAACACCTTGACCGCGATTTCCGCCCGCACGCCGGAGAGCATGTGGTCCAGCCGGTGCTGGATGGGCTGGCCGATGCTGATCGAGGCGGGCAGCACCGAAAGCCGTTCGCGTATGTCCGCCAGCACTGCGGCCCGCGGGCGATCGGACCGGTTCAGCGCGATGTCCAGCTCGGTCGAATGCACGCCCTCCGCGTGCTCGTCGAGCTCGGCGCGGCCGGTGCGGCGCCCGACCGAGGCCACCTCCGGCACCGCCGCGACCAGCCTTTCCGCAATCGCCGCGACGCGACTCGATTCCCCGAGCGCGATGCCGGGGCGGAAGGTGAGCGAGACCAGCGCCGTGCCCTCGTTGAAGGGCGGCAGGAAGCTGCGCGGCAGCAGCGTGGCGGCAAGGCTGGCGACGCCCGCGGCCACGGCGGCGAGCACGAAGAGCAGCCGTGCATGGCCGAACGCCCAGCCGAGCAGCGCGCGGTTGCCCCGCTTGAGGCCGCGCAGCACCAGGCCATCGCGGTGTCCCGGGTCGGCACGCCGCCGTGCGAGGAGGAAATACGCCAGCACGGGCGTGACCGTGACCGAGACCACGAGGCTCGCGAGGATCGCCACCACATAGGCGACGCCGAGTGGGACGAAGAGCCGCCCCTCGATCCCCGGCAGCGCGAATAGCGGCACGAAGACCAGCACGACGATCATCGTCGCGTAGACGATGCCCGAGCGGACCTCCTGGCTTGCCGCGGCGACCACCTCGATCAGCGGTCGCGGCATCGGGCGCGCGGCATTCTCGCGCAGGCGGCGGAGGATGTTCTCCACATCCACCACCGCGTCATCCACCAGCTCCCCGATGGCGATGGCGAGGCCGCCCAGCGTCATGGTGTTGATGCTGAGGCCGAGCAGCTGGAAGACGATCACCGTCACCAGCACCGAGATCGGGATGGCGAGCAGGGAGATCGCCGTCGCGCGCACATCGAGCAGGAACAGCACAAGGATGATGGCGACGACGACCGCCGCCTCCAGTAGGACGGTCTGCAGGTTGCTGATCGATGCCTCGATGAAGCTCGCCTGGCGGAACTGCACGTTCGTCACGCTCACGCCGGCCGGCATGGAGCGCTGCACCTCCGTGAGGGCCGCCTCGATCACGCGGGTCAGCGCCACCGTGTCGGCGTTGGGCTGCTTCTGGATGCTGACGACAATGGCGGGTGCGCCGCGATAGCCCGCATCGCCGCGCCGGGGCCGCGCGGCGAATTCCACCGTTGCGACCTGGTGCAGCAGGATTGCTTGGTGGCCGGCGCGCTGCGCCACCGGGGTGACGCGCAGATCGGCAAGGCGCTGCGTCAGGCCCAGGTTCCGGATCAGGTATTCGCGCCCCTGCTGGTCCACGAAGCCGCCGCCGGAATTGGTGCCGAAGCGCGCGATCGCGGCCTCGATCTCGGCGGCGGTGACACCCAGCGCCAGCATCGCCGCGGGGTTGGGTGTGATGCGATACTGCCGCACCTCCCCGCCGATGGGGATGACCTGGGCCACGCCGGGGATGGCGAGCAGCAGCGGGCGGAGGAGGAAGTCGGCTGCCTCGCGCACCTCCATCGGCGACACGCCCTCGGCGGTGACGGCCAGCAGCATGATCTCGCCCATGATCGAGGTGATGGGCCCCATCTGGGTGCCGATGCCGCGTGGCAGGCGCTCGCGCACCAGGGCCAAGCGCTCGGCGACCAGCTGTCGGGCGCGGAACACGTCGGCACTCCAGTCGAACTCCACATACACGACCGAGAGCCCGATGCCGGAGACCGAGCGCACCCGCACCACGCCCGGCATGCCGCTCATCGCCGTCTCGATGGGGAAGGTGACGAGCTGCTCCACCTCCTGCGGCGCCAGGCCCTCGGCCTCGCTTAGAAGGGTGACGGTGGGGCGATTGAGGTCGGGGAAGACGTCGACAGGCACGCGCGGCAGGATGAGCGCGCCATAGACCACCAGCACGGCGGCGGCGGCGAGCACGAAGAGCCGGTTGCGCAGGCTGGCGGTGACCAGGATGTTGAACATCGCGCGCGCTCAGCGGATCTGGTTGATGAAGCCGGCGCCGCGCACGACGATGCGCGCCCCCGGCTCCAGCCCCGCCGCGACCAGCACGCGGTCTGCGGTGAGCGGCTCCACACGGACGGGTGTCGCCTCGAAGCGCTCGGGGGCGAGCTGGCGCCAGATGATGGTCTCGCCATTGCCGCCGCGGACCACGGCGGCGCGGTCCAGCACGATGCCGGGGACGGGATCGCCGACCTGCGCCAGCACGGTC
>JAZKFA010000028.1:2819-18851 GCA_040386655.1 Pseudomonadota bacterium
CCGAGGCTGAGGCCGGGCGGCGGCGCCGCGATGGCGAAATGCACCAGCGTCGCCTGCTGCTGCAGGGCGCGGCCAAAGCCCATGAAGTTCAGCTCGACCGGCGGGCCGCTGCCCAGCGCGGCGCTGACCGCGCCGAAGCGCAGGGTGGACGCCTCAGGCCCGAAGGCCGAGGCCTCAACCCATAGGCCGGCCGGATCGATGATCTGGAACAGCACGTCGCGCGCCTCGACCACCTGGCCGGCCTGGATGCCGCCGCTGGCGATGATGCCGTCTGCGGGTGCGCGCAGGGTCTCGGTGGCACCGCGGTTCTGCATCAGCATGACGCGGCGGCGCCGCAGGCCCTCCAGCTCCACCTCGATGTCGACGACCTGGACGCGGATGCCGGCGCCGGTGGCGGCCAGGGTGCGGGCGCGGTTGAGCCGCGTCTCGGCGCTGGCGATCAGCTGGTCGATCTCGCCCAGGCGCTCGGCGATGGTGGTGCGGTCGGCGGCGGGCAGCGGTGGCTCGATCAGGGCCAGGACATCGCCGCGCCGAACGACCTGGCCAAGCCGCGGCAGGCCACCCTCCGGCGGTACGACGCGGCCGCCGCCGGTGCTCTGGACCAGGCCACCCCGGTTGGGGTCGCTGACGACACGGCCGATCAGACTGATGGCGCGACCCGCCGGCTGCACCTCGGCCGCGACGGTGCGGATGTCCAGCAGCCGCTGGGTGGGCTTGGCGAGGAAGACGCTGCCATCGGGCAGGCGGCGCGGGGTGTCGGAGCGGCTGGCGGGCGCGGCGGCCGCGGCCGGCCCATGGTCGTGCCCTGGCGACGCCTGGGCTGGGTGCAGTGCCGTGCCCAGCAACAGCAGGACCACCCCGGCAGCTCGTCGGCGGTCGCGCCCCCAGGCCCAGCCCAGAAGCAGCGCCACCATGCCGGTGCCCGCCATGCCGATCAGCGCGCGTTCCATTTCCAGGGGCCGGTGGAGGAAGGCGGTGAGGGCTGACGCCGCACCGGCACCACCGCTCGCCACCTCCGGCCCCAGGGTCAGCGTGCCGATGAGCAGGTCTGGAGCCGCCCCCCCGATGGTGATGAGGACCTCGATCTCTCCCCCGGAGGGCAGGCCCTCCAGGGTAGCGCGGTAGGTGCCGTCGGGGCGCGGTTCGACCATCACGGCCTTGCCGCCGACCTCCAGCGTGATCGGGGCGTCGGTGACCGGCGCGTTGTCGGCCTGGCGGTCGAGATAGAGCGTCAGAACGCCGTCGCGGAGCACCCCGACGAGCTGGTGGATTTCCGATTCAGCGACGAAGCGGGGGTGCGGCTGGACCGCGCCGGCCACCTCCTCCGGCCCATGACTGTGGTCCGGGCCGCCGGGCGAGGCGCCGGCCGGGCCGATCAGGTGAAGCAGAAGGAAGACAGCGGCAAATGCGCCGCCCAGGGCAGCTGGAATCGTCGAGACCATGGGAACTCCACGCGCGGAGAGACACGGGCCGGCGCGAGGGCGCCAGCGGGAACGGCTCGTGTCAGACGCTGCGCGGAGGGCGGTCGGGACTGTCCGAAGGAGCGGCGGGAGGCTGGGCGGCGTTGGGCCAAGCCGTGATCGCGGTCCGACCCGCGATCGTCAGGGCTGACCCGGGCGGCACCAGGAACACCACCGCATGCGCGTGTTCGGTGGCTGGCCCACCATGGAGCGGATCCGCGCCGTCGCCATGGGTGTGGCCCTTGCCGGCGGCGAAGATCCGCACGCCAGTGTCCGCATCGGGGTCGGCGGGAGCCGTTGAGGCCAGCCATGCGTGTTCGGCATCCATCGCCTGCGACCAGGCGCGCTGGGATGCGACTGCGGCATGCGCCCAATCATGCCCGGCTTGGCCCAGCAGGCCCGTCAGGAGCATCAGGGCAGCAAGCGCGCAACGCATGCGTTGGACAATCCGCGACATGGGTAGCGGGGTATCAGACCATGGCGGCACTGTCCACGAAGACGGAGCGGTGGCGGCGCTACGTCCACTTCGCCGGCAGCGCACTTGCAAGCCGGCCGTCCGCGGGATCGCTGGAGTAATCTGGCCGACGCTCACTCCACTCCGGCGCCGGCAGGCTCGTTCAGTCCCGGGAGAGAGCTCAGGCGGGTGTTGGTCTCACTCCGGGCAAAGCCGCTCTCCACCTGCACGTCTGGGCTTGGCTTGGCGAGCAGACGCGATTTGAACGCCTCGCAATCTCCCGCCTCGTTCAAAACCGAGGCGTAGCGAAGTGCGGATTTGCCGGCGTGAGCCCTCCAGGCCTCGTCCGACAGCATGCGGCCCATTTCGGCTTCGTCGATTGGGAAAACACAGCCTTCGAAGCCTGGCGGGAGCCCCGCAATCGTGTGGGGAGATCCGAAGACCGGTTTTCCCGCGCCAAGCGCCTCGACCACTTTGATTTTCAGCCCGGTCCCGTCCACCGGCGAGACCACGATACGGCTCGCGGCATAAACGCTCGCAAGGTCCGGGACAAAATCCAGCACGACCGCGCCCACACTCTGGGCGGCTTCGGCCACTCCCGTCACTCCGCACACCCGTCCGGCGATTGCGAAGCGACGGGTAGTGAGCCAGCTCCGATGTTCCTCGATGAACCTGATCAGTCCACGCGCATTGAACGAGTTTTCGGATCCCACGAACAGGATGTCGTGCCGGATGTCCGTCGCAAGCGATTGCTCGACCGCCGGCGACGGAGCACTCGGGTATCTCGGGACATAATAGGTGACCGTTCCCGGCAGGAGCATCCTGAAGAACGACACCTCAGCCGGGGCGATGCCGATCAGAGCGCCCGCAGAGCCGAGGACGGCGAGCTCACCCCGAGCCTTGAGCATCGTCTTCACGTCGGTGACGCGGCCGCCCCACTGTTTCAGGCCGCTGAGGAAGGCAAGGTCGTGGGTTTCGACGATCAGGTCGGCGTCGGGGAGCCCGTTTACTTCGAGCAAGCCCCTCGCATAGTTTACGATGAAACAAGAAAGCTCCGGCCGCTTCGAGAGCGCCTCGAGGCGAGGACTGAGGGAGGGCACCCTCAATCTCAACGCGTGCAGGGAAAGACCAGGTGCGAATGCCGCCAGGAAGACCTTGGTCCGGGTCCACGCCCGAAGCAGAAACGATGACTCCTCGAGGACGAGTTCGGCCTTCGGATAGAGTTCGCCGAACCGGATTATATCAGCTTGTCTCCACGGCCACGCGTTGTGATCACGATATGAGTAAAATACGATGCGTGCGCCAATGCCGACAAGAAACATCATCAGCTCAGAAACGCGGCTGTGCGCACCGTTCTGGTTATTCACAAAAGCGCCGTTAAAATATACGACAACCCATGGCCCATTAGAGTTAGGCATACCGGCCATCAATTCAACTGATTCATTTGGCGGATGCTTTGTGGCTTATCTTTTTCTTGAGAGAGCCGGCAAGCGAATACAGAATTGGTGGTACGACCGAGCGTACCGCCGTCTTCAGGCGCGATGGAGCTTGCTGCGGAGCGAAATGTGAATCGTAGCTTGCTGCAGCGGCATCATCATCTCGGCCATTGCTGTAATAATACGCTGCGACGGAGCGGCGCGTCGTCCCTGGCGGGGGATTCAGTCCATTGGGATGACCGTGGAGGCTTTTATCGGTATGCGCGAAAAGAATAGTTCTGCCGAAGACAGGCAGTACGGTTGCCGCGCACTTGCTTTGAGCTACATCCCATAGCTCCAGAAGTCCGCCGTATTCCTCTTTCCAAGCCTTGTTGAGGTAGGTGATCAAGACGAGTCGATTGTCCAATTTCGTAACGGGATGCTTGCTGAAATCCAGATGGAGACCGAACTTCCCACCAGCCCGGCTTTCATGCATTCCGCCGCCTTTCATGATGGGATCGAATACAATCCCGCGGATCGACGTCAATTCACTCAGAAACGTGACAAACCATGCCGAACTCAGAATGTCGAAGTAGGTCTGTGTCGCTGGGCCGAATTTGCTGTTTGGGTTGGACCGTAGAGTAAGCTGAAGAGGGTTCTCGATTTCTTTCCAACTCTGCTTTCCCAGTCCTTCGAATTCCTTATGGACTTCGGTCAGGAGAGTTTCTGAGAACAGGCCATCAAAGACAAGGTGCGGAAACGGATAAGCCGCAGGGAACTGATCCTTTTTAGCAAGCAGCGACATCGCTACATGCTCATTCACGAAAGAACTGATCGGAATGATCTTGGGGGATATGGATTCCGTAATCGCGTTCATGTCTCAGTCTGCCCTATGACTCTGTTGTTCAGTGTCGGGATATCTTGTCTTGTTTCCGCAGGCGGCCGCGCTGGAGAAGGGGGGGCGATCATGCTTACTCAGGGCGCCTGTCCACGCAATCCCGCCGAGGATGAGCAGGCCAGACCTTGAGGAGCGCACTTATTGTCCCTCGACGCGCACATGCAGCAATGCGGAGCGTCCGCAAAGGAACAATCTGCCATCTAAGAAGTTGCCGACGGCCACGGGCGCGCATTGCGTGAGTTCGCAGGAACTGGTCCGAATTGGTAATCATTGAAGCAGGGCGGCCCGGCGTGTTCGGCACGCCGAAGCAGCGCGCCCAAAGCCGGACGTTAACTCCCCAGGCTGCCGGACGCCGCCCCTCCATTTACCGCGCCACGATCAATCCCTCAGGAGGCCAGCTAATTTAATGCTGTTGCCGGGCTGCACAGCCAGGCAGAACCGCATGAGCTGCCTACAAGCCAGTCGCAAATTGCGGCGTGGTTGTCGCGGGAATGGAAGGCTGTCGCACGCCACGCCGAACATCCTGTCCGCACGAGGCGGAGGTAGACATTCACGCGCACCGCGCGCTTCTCGATGGGCTTTCGGCGTCCACGCGTGGAGGAAACCGCAGGGCGGCTGCCTCGTTACGATCGCGCCGCAGGGGTGCGCCGCCCGTCCGGCATTCCTCCCTTGTCGGCGGATGGGGAATTCCGTGCATCGTCGACATGCCTTCGCCGCGTTGGCCGCTTCCGCTCTATTCACCAGCACATCCGGAAGGGGCGCCAACGCCCAGGCCAGTCCGGCCGAACTGCGCCCCTTCGGCGAGGGCACGGTTCGCGACATGGCGCGCGACCTCGCCAAGCGCCCGCATCGTGCGCCCGACGACCGGCTGCCGCGCGAATTCACCAATCTCAGCTATGACGACTACCGGAAGCTGACCTTCGACCGGGACCGTGCGCTGTGGCGCTCGGAGAATCTGGGATTCCAGGTTCAGCTGTTCCATCGCGGCTTCCTCTACACGCACAAGGTGGACCTGTTCGAGATCGTGGACCGCCAGGCGCGTCCCATCGTCTACGACCCGGCGGCATTCAACCTGGAGGGCCGGCCCCCGCCCGGCGCCCAGTTCGGCCATGCGGGCTTCCGCATCACCCACCAGCTGCACCAGCCGGGCGTGTTCGACGAGATCTGCGCTTTCCTCGGTGCGAGCTACTTCCGCGCGGTTGCCCGTGACCTGCGCTACGGCCTGTCGGCGCGTGGCCTGGCCATCAAAACCGCCGATCCCGCCGGTGAGGAATTTCCCCTATTCCGTGCATTCTGGCTGGAGCGGCCGCTTACGGGTGCGAATTCGGTTGTGGTGCATGCGCTCCTCGACAGCGCGAGCGCCGCCGCGTCCTTCCGCTTCACCATCCGGCCGGGCGAACAGACCATCTTCGACGTGCAGGCTACCATCTTCCCCCGCGTCGAACTCGCATCGGCCGGCATCGCGCCGCTGACCAGCATGTATTACTTCGCACCGAACGATCGCTCCGGTGTCGACGATTACCGCGGTGCGGTCCATGACTCCGATGGCTTGCTGGTGGCGACGTCGCGTGGTGAGCAGATCTGGCGGCCGCTGCACAATCCACGCGACCTGCAGATCAGTTACTTGAGCGAAGCCAATCCGCGCGGATTTGGCCTGATGCAACGCCGGCGTGCCTATGCGGACTTCAACGATCTCGAAGCGCATTATGAGCGTCGGCCGAGCCTCTGGGTTGAGCCCATCTCCGACTGGGGTCCTGGCAGCATCCAGCTTATCGAGATCCCCACGGGCGGTGAGATCCACGACAATGTCGTGGCGTTCTGGCGCCCCGAACAGCCGATGCGACCGGGCGAGGAATACAGCTTCGTCTACCGGCTTCACTGGCTGCCCGTCGTCACCGGCAACCCTGATCTTGCGCAGTTCGTGGACACCCGGATCGGCGCCGTGGGACCCCGCGCGCGGCGCTTCGTGCTCGACGTGGCCGGCGGCAAGCCAGGACAGGTGCCGGCCGGCACCTTGCCCACGCTGGACCTGAGCAGCAGCGCCGGCGAGATCGGCAACGCGGTGGTTCAGGCCAACCCGCACACCGGCGGTTGGCGTGTCCATTTCCAGCTGACGCCAGGCTCGGCGAGGCTTGCCGAACTGCGCGCGAGACTCACCCTCGGCGATCGACCCCTGACCGAGACCTGGCTTTATCGATGGACCGCCTGAACGTCGATCCGGCGCTGACGTGGCGGGCCCTGCCCGAACCGGCGCCGCTCGACATGCCGGTCCAGGCGCTGCGGGGCGAGCCGGCACCGGGGCCGTCAGCGCGTCCCTCGGCGCCGCCGCGAATGGCGTGGCGGCGGGTGATCGTCCTGGGCGGGGCGGTGCTGCTGACCGCCTTTGCGACGCACGAGATGGGCCTGGTCCTGGATATCACCCGCCCCACCGTCCTGCAGATCATCCTGCTGCTGCTGTTCGTGGCGTTGTTCGCCTGGATAGCATTGTCCTTCGTCAGCGCTGTCTGCGGGTTCGTCAGCTTGCTCACCAGCGGCGCTCGGCGCCTGGGTATCGATCCCGATACACCGCTGCCGAAGCTGTCCACGCGCACGGCGCTGCTGATGCCGGTGTACAACGAGCCGCCCGAACGGGTCATGGCGGGATTGCAGGCAATCCACGAGAGCATCGCCGCAACCGGCGCCGCAGCGCATTTCGACATCTTCATCCTCAGCGACACCACGGACCCGGATGCCTGGGTGGCGGAGGAGGCGGCCTTCCTCGCGCTGCGCCGGCGCACCGGTGACGAGCAGCACATCTTCTACCGACGCCGGGCAAAGAATACCGAGCGCAAGGCCGGCAACATCGCCGAATGGGTGCAGCGCTTCGGCGCCGCCTATCCTCAGATGCTGGTGCTCGATGCGGACAGCGTGATGGAGGGCGCGGCGCTGGTTCGGCTGGCGGCCGCGATGGAGCAGCACCCCGATGTCGGGCTGATCCAGACCTTGCCTGTGATCGTCAACGGGAACTCCTTTTTCGCCCGGATGCAGCAGTTCGCGGGGCGGGTCTATGGCCCGATGATCGCTGCGGGGATCGCTTGGTGGCACGGCGCCGAGGGCAATTACTGGGGCCACAACGCCATCATCCGCACGCGCGCCTTCGCTGACCATGCCGGCCTGCCGACACTGGGAGGCCGCAAGCCGTTCGGCGGGCACATCATGAGCCATGATTTCGTCGAGGCCGCTCTGCTGCGTCGCGCCGGCTGGGCGGTCCACATGGTGCCCGCACTGCGGGGGAGCTACGAGGAAAGCCCGCCGGCGCTGACGGAGCTGGCGGTACGGGACCGGCGCTGGTGCCAGGGCAATCTGCAGCACGCGGCGGTGCTGGGCGCGCGGGGGCTTCACCCGATCAGCCGCTTGCATCTGCTCACCGGGATCGGGGCGTACATCACCGCACCGCTCTGGCTGCTGTTCCTGATCGCCGGCGTCTGCGGTGCCCTGGAGGCGCGATTCACGCGGCCCGCCTACTTTCCGAGCGGATATACGCTCTTTCCGAATTGGCCGGTGGTGGACCCGGTTCGCGCGATGTGGCTGTTCATCGGCACCATGTCGCTGCTGCTCGTGCCGAAGGTGCTGGCCTGGGTCGTGTTGCTGATGAACAGGGACGATCGTCGCGGCATCGGCGGTACCGTCCGGTCGTTCCTCAGCATGCTGCTGGAGACCGTCGTCGCAGGCTTGCTGGCGCCGGTGACGATGCTGACGCAGAGCGTGGACGTCGTGTCCATCATGCTCGGCCGCGATTCCGGTTGGAAGCCGCAGCAGCGCGACGACGGCAGGCTGAGGCTTGGCGAGGTGGTGAGGCTGTATTGGCGCCACACGGCCTTCGGGCTGTTGTTCGGCATCGCGTCTTGGCTGGTCTCCCCCTTCCTCGCCCTCTGGATGCTGCCGGTAACGCTCGGCCTGGCGCTGGCGGTGCCGCTGGTGGCACTGACGGCGCGATCCACGCCGCTCCTGCGCCGGATGCATCTGCTGTCTATCCCCGAGGAGGAGATGCCTCCCGACGTGCTCGCACGCTCCAACGCCATTCGTGGGTTGCTTGTGTCGGCCGCAGAGGATCTCGATGCGGTGCGCCGGCTGGCAGTCGATCCCGCCCTGCTCGAGGCGCACCTGCGGATGTTGCCAGCGCCGCGCCGGCCGCGCGTGGATCCGATCGATCCGGTGCTGCTGGTGGCAATGGTCAAGGCGCAGGAGGCACGGGACCTGGACGAGGCGCTTGCAAGCCTGACCAATGCCGAGAAAGCCGCCCTGCTCGCTGACGCCAACGGCGTCGGCCAGCTGATGATCTGGCTGCACGGGAAGGAAATCTAGCCTCTCACCCGGCGCTTATGGGAGCGTTCGGGCAGGACGGTGGCACTGGCCGTTAGCTCCGCGGCAAGGCAGCGGCCTGGTGCGCGAGCCGTCACTGCGTCCCCACAGGAAAGGGCGGTTCGGATGCCACGGTGCGGGTCCGCCTCGCCCCGGCATGCTTGCGCGGAACCCTCCTTGGACTGAGGCGTTTAGCGGTCCGAGGCAGCAGGAATTCAAGCATGGTGCAGCGCTGGCCCGACCGTCTCTGGGTCGTCCGTCATGGGGAGAGCAGCGGCAATGTCGCGCGCGACGCGGCACATAGCGCCAAGCTGGCGCGCATCGATACGGATGGCCGCGATGTCGATGTGCCGCTCAGCCCCTTGGGCGAGGACCAGTCCCGCGCGCTGGGCTTGTGGTTCGCGCAGATGCCGCCCGAGCAGCGGCCCGATGTGGTGCTCACCTCCCCGTATCGTCGGGCGTGGCAGACCGCGGCGCTGATCCATAGCGGAGGCGGCCTGCTGGTGGACTCCGCCGACTTCCAGCAGGACGAGCGGCTACGGGAGAAGGAGTTTGGAATCCTGGACCGGCTGACCAGCCTGGGCATCCGACAGGAATTCCCCGAGCAGGCCGAGTTCCGCAGCATTCTCGGCAAATTCTACCATCGGCCGCCGGGTGGCGAGAGTTGGTGCGACGTCATCCTGCGGCTGCGCAGCGCGCTGGACACGGTGTCGCTGCACCACAGCCAAACGAGGTTGCTGATCGTGGCGCATCAGGTCGTGGTGCTCTGCCTCCGCTATCTGCTGGAGAACATGACCGAGCAGCAGATCCTCGACATCGACCGTGAAGGCGACATCGCCAATTGCGGCGTTACCGAATACGCCTTTGATCCTGGCCACGGGCGGCATGGCGCGCTCGTGTTGAAGCGCTTCAACTTCGTCGCGCCGCTGTATGAGCAGGGTGCCGCGGTGACCACCGAACCCGACATGCCCGTGGGCTCCAGATGAGCAAGGCTGCAATCCCGGTCGATGAAGCGCTGCTGCAGGGCATGCCCCTGCCCAGCCACCACGCTGGCGAGGATAAGAACCAACGTGGGCGCATCGCGGTGGTCGGCGGCAGTGCAGAGATCCCCGGCGCGGTGTTGCTCGCGGCCACGGCCGCGCTTCGTGCAGGGGCCGGCAAGCTGTTGGTTGCCACGGCGCGCAGCGTCGCCGCGCCGCTCGCGATCGCACTGCCCGAAGCGCGCGTCATCGCCCTGACGGAGACGGCACGTGGCGGACTTGCCGTTGAGTCAGCGGAGACCCTGTCCAGGAATTGCCGGGAATGCGATGCGCTCGTGGTCGGACCCGGCATGGTCGATGCCGAGGCGGTGTCCGGTCTGACGCTTGGCTTGCTGCAGCGGATCGAGGGCGTGCGCTTCGTGCTGGATGCCGCGGCGATCTACGGCTTGGCGGAATGCCGGGCCGCCCTGCGCGCACATGGCGGCCGCGTCGTGCTGACGCCCCATTTTGGCGAAATGGCGGGGCTGCTGGGCGTGTCGCCGGCGGCGGTGGAAGCCGATCCGCTCGGCGCAGCGCGGCAGGCCGCGGCCGATCTTCAAGTGGTGGTCGCCATGAAAGGCGGGCGCACCTTCATCGTGACCCCCCAGGGCCAAGCCTGGTGTTGCGATCGCGGTGATGTCGGCCTGGCGACGTCCGGTTCCGGCGACACGCTCGCCGGCATTATCGGTGGATTGTTGGCCCGCGGCGCTGCTCCCGCGGAAGCGACCGTCTGGGGCGTCTTCCTGCATGGCGAGGCAGGCGCGAGGCTCGCCCGGCGTCTGGGGCGCGTAGGCTTCCTAGCGCGGGAACTGCCAGACGAGATTCCGCAGATCATGGCGGGGTTCGATAACTCTTAGCGCGGTCGCCGCCGTCATTCGCACAGCTGGCGATCAGGCCACGGCTATTCAGAGCCGAATTCCGCCAGGCGCTCGATGATCCTGTCGACCGTCGAGCGCCTTCGTGTGGATGATTGGCCGTGCCCGCTCGCCGGGGGTTGGGAGGTGACGTACGGGACGGTCGTCCTCGACTGCCGCGTCCGCTGCTTGCCATCAGATGCAGGCTTGGCCGCGGTTCATCGCGCGCCCTGGCGGATGACGCGCGTGTGATCGAAGCGCACCCAGCCAGGCACCTGTGCGGCGAGATTGACCTCGCGCCACTTTGGATGACGTGGCGGGCGCAGGAAATCCTGGAAGCGGGCCTGCAAGGCCTCCACGAAACGGGCGACTTTTCGGTAGCGCTCACTGCCGGGCGCCCAGGCATAGATCGCCATGACTGCCCCGACCGCTATCGTCTCCACGCTTCCGTCCGCCGGCACCAGGTTTGGATAATCCGCGGGGGTCAGCGTTGCCGGCAGGTAGGTCTCCATCAGCGCTGCGGTCGGCGCGACACTGAGGAAATGCAGCCCGCTGTCAGCGCCGATTCCGGCGAACAGCCGGGCCGGTTTTCCGGCGACGAAAACCATCGCCGCGATCTCCCCATTGCGCAGCTTCGTGAGCGCCACATCCTGCACGTCATTCGCTGGGCGGACCTGCAGCTCAAGCGCATCGAACAGCAGCGAGGCCGTCATTGCCGTGCCGCTGCCAACGACATCCATGTTGACCACCTGCCCGGCCAGATCCGCAACGCTCGCGATGCCGCGCCGTGCGAGGATGTGAATCTCCTCGTCGTATAATTTGGCGATGTACTGGATCAGGTTGTCCGCGCCCGGGATCAGCCGATTGCGCCGCGCGAAAATCAGCGCATCGGATTGCACGATGCCGATGTCCACCCCGCGAAGCAGCACGATATCCTGGATGTTCTGCAGCGATCCCTTGCCGATCATCCCGATGACCCGCAGGGCGTTGCCATTGTCCAGCACGGCTGAAAGGTCGGCCGCGATCCTGATGTAGGTGCCGTCCACGCCACCCGTGATGACGCCGACCGTGCCGGCATTCGCCTCGCTGACGCTCTGCGTAAGCTGAGGCGAGGCCCCGGGTGTCGTCGCCTGCCCGAAGGCGGGCGTGACGTCCGCGGTGACGATGGCGGCGCCCGCCAGCAGGTTTCGACGTGCGATGGAGGTGAGCGGCGGGATCATTGTTCAGCCTCCAGAGCGGCGATGCGGGAAGCGCTCTCCGCCACGCCCAACGCCAGCGCACGACGATACCAGACAAGCGCGGCGGCGCGGTCGGGAGCCATGCCGATCACGCCGCGCGCGGCAAGCACGCGCGGGTCGAAGGTTTCACCCATTCCCAGAGCGGCAGCACCACTGCCGGCGAGTGCGGCGCGCTCCAGAAACCGGCGTCCGCCGGAAATATCCCCATGCGCCACCAGCGTCTCGCCGCGCCGGCGTGCCACTTCGAGGTCCGCTGGACTCATCGCAGGTGCCGGGCGTGTGACGACCGGCGTGGGTGTTGCGGCTCGTGCCGGTGGCGGGACCGGCGCGGTGCTGGCCGCAGCAAGGGGCGGTGTTTGCTCGTTGGGCGCGGTGATGGCTGGCCCCGCGGTCGGGCCTGCGGCGACCTGCGGAGCGGGATCGGCCGGCGCCACGGTCGCAGGAGGCGTGGGAACTGGCGGTGCGGCCGCGGCGGGCGGTGCGACCGCGGCGGGCGGTGCGACCCAGAAAGGCGGACCCTCGATCGGAGGGCCCTCCGGCAATGGTCCAACACGCTCCGCGCTTTGCTCCGGCGCCGGGGGCGGCGTCGAAGAGCTTGCCTGCTCGGGGTTGGTTTCGCGGGCCGGCTCAGACCTTTCAGCGTGCGGCACCTCCACTGGGCGGGTCCAGAACGGCTCGCCTTCGATCGGCCCCGGCTCGGGCAACGGCTCGATGCGCTCTGGACCTGTCACGGGCAGGACGTGCGGCACCTCCATGGGACGGGTCCAGAAGGGCTCGCCTTCGATCGGCACCGGTTCAGGCAGCGGCTCCATGCGCTCTGAACCGGTCACGGGAAGCGCGACGGTCACTTCCAGTGGGCGGGTCCAGAAGGGCTCGCCTTCGATCGGCTCGGGTTCGGCCAGGGACTCGATGCGCTCCGGACCTGCGGCCGGTGCCGGTTCCGTCGGCGACAGGGTCCCCTCGACGGATGGCGGCGCAGACCGCGGATCGACGCGGTCGGCGACGGATGTAACCAGCGGCCGGGGCCACGAGGGGGCGTCCTGGACTAAGCCGCGATCGATCGGCGGACTGGTCGGCTGAGGCGTGATTTCAGGCGCCCATACGAGTGCGCCCGACAGGGCAGGAGGCGCTTGGCCCGGCTCATACGGCGATGGCGGGCGAACGTCGACGTGTGTGGCTGGCAATTCCGAGGGCGGCTCAGCGGCAATGGACGGTGCCGCCTCGGCGGGAGACTCCTGCACAAGCCGGGGAGGCATCAGGGAAGATGCCGTCACACTCCGCGTTTCGACCCGAGTCGTGGCCTCCATGGCACCCGCCGTTGATCGCGGAAGCCCCGACACTGGCGCCGCGTCAGCGACCGCATCGCGCGGAGTGGGTCCGTCACCGGAACTGGGCGCAAGAAAGAGGAATGTGGTAGCCGCAACGCCTGCGGCGGCGGCTCCGATCCAGGCTTTTGTCAGCCGCGGCATATTCCCGGCGCGTTGCGCTGCATGGGCGATGCCGGCGAGGTTGGAGAGCGCCTTGGCAGAAGGGGATGCGAGCGCATCATTTGCGACTCCACTCAACCGCTCCGGGATCGGGGGACTGACCGGGTCGACCTTGTGGCGCGTAGTGTACCCAGGTGCCGACGCCTCAGCGCGGCCAGTGTCTGGTTTGTCCACGGACGATGCGCTACGCGCCGGCGCATCCTTCCCTGTTTTCACCAGCGCCGCTGAGCCAGGCGTCAGCAATGCCTGAACCGCGTCCTGCCAGGGTGTATCGCGATCGAGTGTGAAGGTCTTGCACCCGACAAAAGCTCCCGCCAGGAGCTCCTCGAGCTTCGCGACGTCCTGCGGGCGTATCTGGCGGTGAATGATCGGGAGGTGGCCGGGAAAGCGCCTGCCAAACCCCGCCTCGTACAGGCATGCGCGAAGCATATCAGCTGCATTGGGCGTCCAGACCGGAGCGATCTCCAGCAACGCGACACCAGTCGCCGCGCGGATCAGCACCAGCTGCAGAGTAGTGCTTCCAAGGCGGCCATTGCTCAACAAGCGCCAACCGCTGCCGAGCGTTTCGGCAGCGAATGGGCCCGGCTCTGCGGGAACGCAAATCTCGGGAGACGCATCAGGTCGTGAGACCTCCGCGCTCACGGCCGGCTCGGGAACGGCACCAGACATGCGCAAAAGCTGCACCACCTAAACGTCATGGTTGTGATTAAAACACCGCCGCGTCGCCGCCGATATCCACAGGTGAGTGATGAAGATCCTACGATTCGAGAGCGATCTGACACGCTCGGTTCCTGCCGGGCTCGCGATGAGGCCAGTCGTCGTAAGCGGAGGCAAACGGCACGTTGCCGCGCCGAATATTGCCTGCGTGCGCCAAACCGTCTTTCCGCTGGCGAGTGCCTGCGTCACCGTGCAGTCCGCTCAGCAGAGGCACTCAGATCTTGCGAACCGCCAGTGATAGCGACCTGTTCTTCGCAGGCACCTTGGTGATGCGGGCATGACCTCGCAGCGAGAGACCGGCCGCTTCCGCCGGCGCGTGGAGGACCAGCGCTTCCTGCGCGGCCTGGGCCGATACGTCGACGATCAACCAGGCGAGGGTGCTCTTCACACGTACGTCCTTCGCTCGCCCCACGCCCATGCGCGCATGCTGTCGGTGGACACGGCGGCGGCTTCTACCATGCCGGGCGTCAGGCTGATCCTGCAGGCCGCGGACCTCAGGGCGGAGGGCATCGGGGACCTGCCCTGCGTCGCGCAGGTCGCGACCGTCTCTCCCATGATCATCCCGCCGCGCCCGGCCCTGGCCGAGGGTGTGGTTCGCCACGTCGGCGATCCCGTCGCGTGCGTCGTCGCCGATTCCATCATCGAGGCGCGCGATGCCGCCGAGGCGATCGAGGTCGTCTATGAAACGCTGCCCGCCGTCGCCGACGCTGCGGCTGCGCTCGCCGACGAGGCGCCGCAGCTCTGGTCGGAGGCGCCTGGCAATCTCTGCTACGTCTTCCAGAAAGGCGACAAGGCGAAGGTCGAGGCGGCATTCGCTGCGGCTCACACGATCGTCTCGCTGGCGTTGGTGAACAACCGCCTGTCCGCCGCGCCGATGGAACCGCGCGCGGCCATCGCGCACCATGATGCCGCCAGCGGACGCTTCCTGCTGGAGCTATCGGGCCAAGGCGTCCACAGCATCCGTGACCAGCTCGCCCGTCATATCCTCATGATCCCGCCCGAGCAGATCGATGTCGTGTCGCCCGATGTTGGCGGCGGTTTCGGGCCGAAGAACTTCGTCTATCCGGAGTATGTCCTCGCACTCGTCGCGGCCCGTCGCCTGGGGCGCCCGGTGCGCTGGACGTCGACCCGGATGGAGGACTTCGTGTCCACCGCGCATGGCCGCGACAACCGCACCGAGTGCCGCATGGCGCTGGACGCCAAGGGGCTGATCCTCGGCCTCGACGTCGCGACCATCGCCAACCTCGGCGCCTACCTCTCGCCCAGCGGACCCGGCAGCTCAACCAATGCGCCCGGCACGGCGATGGGCGGGTTCTATGCGATTCCGGCGGTCTGCATGGAGGCGCGCGGCGTCTTCACCAACACCGTCCCCGTCGACGCCTATCGCGGCGCCGGCAAGCCCGAGGCGAACTACATCGTCGAACGCCTCATCGACCTCGCAGCGCGCGAGACGGGGCGCGACCCGGCCGAGCTTCGCCGGCTGAACCTGATCAGCGACTTTCCGTATCGCAGCGCCATGGGCATGACGATCGACTGCGGGGACGCGGTGGCGAACCTCGCGACCGTGCTCGACCTTGCGGACCGCGACGGCTTTGCCAAGCGGCGCGCGGCGTCGGAGGCGAACGGCATGCTGCGCGGCTTCGGCATCGCCTGCTTCCTCGAAACCTCCCGGGGCCCGCCCGGCGAATGGGCCGCGGTGCGCTTCGAGGCGAATGGCCAGGTGGCGCTCGCGACCGGTGTCCAGTCGAACGGCCAGGGGCACGAGACCAGCTTTCCCCAGATCGCCGCTGATTATCTCGGCCTGCCATTCGACGCCTTCCGGCTGGTCCAGGCGGATACGCGCACCGTCGCCCGCGGGAAGGGCCATGGCGGCGCGCGCTCGCTCCATATGGGCGGTGCGGCGCTGGTCATGGCGATGGATGCCGTGCTGGCCAAGGCACGCCCCCTCGCCGCACAGCTGTTGCAGTCCGATCCGGCCGCCCTCGAATTCCACGACGGTCACTTCGCCGTACCGGGCGAAGCACGGGCCATCGGTCTGCTGGAGGTCGCCGCGGCCGCCGCCGAGTTCGGCGACAGCATCGACGCGGAGATCGACAACCCGATCGACCTCGTGACCTTCCCGAATGGCTGCCACGTCGCGGAAGTCGAG